>NZ_JBMMKS010000022.1:0-66152 GCF_058630515.1 Vibrio sp. HM8-C | reverse complement strand
GCACTCTATGTAGAGTGCTTTATATATTATTGAGAACACGAAGTTTACAGCTTACGCATTAACTCGTCTCGACGAGATTGAGGGATGACAGACCAGTGTTTACCTTCAATTGCACCTTCAAGAGCCCACAGAAGTTCGATACCAACAGTTGTAGTATGGGATTCTTGTACCGCTAAGTACGCAGCGACAGCGCCTTTCTGTTGCAGCATGTCAACAGAATCGATTCCAGCTTTCTTAAGCATACGCTCGGTCGCCAATCTCATGTTTGGAAGATCTTTAAGGCGGTCAGGTTTAGCTTTTGCTTGAGTTTCGCGTTCTTGCTTTGCTACTTCTAAAGCTTGCTTTGCTTTTTCAATAATTAGTTCTGGGGTTTCCCAAATATTCTCAGGCAAAGCAAAGTATTTAGTTACAACAGGGAACCCGCGTTTTTTATAAACGTAAGGCTCATATCCTTGTTGCTGGAAATTTTTTGAGGATTGATCGTCCGCGCGAATGTGTAGTCGGTTATTAACGACCAGAGCAAACATCGCGTCATCGATGAAAATGCCAAACCCTCCGAACATAGAACGCGATTTTACACTTCCTAGTTGTTCAAAAAGTTGCATTGAGTCTTTTAGTACTGGTTTATCCATGCTGTTAGTCTCGGTGTATTAACTAATACGCCACCAAATTCAGGTCCGAGAGAATAGCAAAAGAATACATTGAGTATGTCAATCAATGGTCAACTCATGTATGCCTTTTTGCCATCGGCAACCCCGCTACCTACCAATTATGCATTAACACAATTTGGTTTAGGCCGGAGGCTTTGCGTCCCATCCTTTCAGATGGTTTGCCCTGTGCGTGACATTTCTTTCAAAATAATAATCAAAACTTTGAATAAGCATCACACTTATGTGATTTAAATGTGATGTTGGTTCAGAAAATGAATTTTCTGTTTGCGCTTTTATTACTAATGAAAAATTTTGCGAGATCGCTCTCACAAGCTCTGGAGAAACCAGAGCTTGGATTTGAAACTTATTATTTTGTTAAATCTTTTACAGTGTCGCGCTCGACAATTTCAGGGTGCATTTCAAAGATGCGGCGTTCGTGCTCTTTATCTTTGATACGCTCCAATAATATCTCAAAGGCGTTTTTACCAACGCGACGTTTCGGTTGGTGAATGGTTGTTAAAGGAGGTGAGAAGTACTCTGCCAGCTCGATGTTGTCGTAACCGATGACTGAAATATCATCAGGTACACGTACGCCTTTCTGTTGCAGGCGAGACATCAGACCTAGAGCCATAGTGTCATTGAAACAGAAAACCGCCGTTGGCATTTTATCCATAGCGATAATTTTATCTGCGGCAAGTACAGCTGTATCACATTCGAAGTTACCTTCAAGAATCCAGTTGTCATTAACGTTTAAGTTCGCTTCTTCCATCGCACGACGGAAACCAGCGATACGCTCCTGACAAGCAAGTTTGTTTAAGTGACCACTTAAGCAAGCGATATCTTTATGTCCTCTATCAATGAGGTATTTAGTCGCTAGATAGCCACCTAATTCAGAGTTATCAATGATTTTATCCGCTTTAGATGCTTCTGGACCCCAGTCCATAATAACTTTTGGAATATCAGAGTGACTTTCTAGCATTTCCGACAGTTCTTGAGTGAGGTCTGAACACATAACCAAAATGCCATCAACACGTTTTTCTGCGAGCATTCGGATATAGTCTCTCTGCTTCTCGTAAATACCACCAGTATTACAAAGAATTAGAGTGTAACCTTGACGATAACAGTAGCTCTCTACACCATCGATGACTTCAGAAAAGAATAAGTTGGTTGATTGTGTCACCAACATACCGATTGTACGGGTCGTGTTGCATTTCAAGCTACGCGCTACGGCACTTGGTGCGTAGTTAAGCTCTTTCACTGCTTCAAGAACTTTCTCTTGAGTCGCTTCAGCAACAAAGCGAGTTTTATTAATTACGTGTGATACGGTTGTGGTCGATACGCCTGCAAGGCGAGCAACATCTTTAATCGTAGCCATAGATTTGTCCTGTTTTGACTGCTGATTTTAGCTAAATTTTTATTAGGTCAAACAAACCCGATTACTGGCCGGATTCAGCAGCGGCGAAGTTAATAAAGCTTCTAGCCTAAAGTCACTAAAACACAAAAACCGCTTTGAAACAGCGGTTTGCGTTTTAAATAATGATTCATCTTATTTGGTGTTGAGTTTAAACCGCAAACGGTTAGCTCGCAACGACAAATCATTGGTGCAAACTTAACTGTAGTCACAATTCACGGCCTAAGTTTAGCCATGGATGAGAATCAGTTGCCAGTAAGGTAATTTAAATCAAGCTCTAAAAAAGCGACTAATAATACTGATATTGATGAATAAAACCCTAATTTATCTCTGGCTGAACAATGAAAAGAAAAATCTGGTATCCAGCTCAGTAAATGATTACGGATATAGTCGGCTTGGAACTGAAGTGCTTTTTCCATATGCGTTTGTTTTTCAAGTTCGTTGGAGCGGATGATGAGGTGCCCAAGGAAATCTAACTCTATGGCGAGATGGTCATAAGACTGACCGGATTGTTCTTGTACGTGCACCCCGTTATGTTCCATCAGTTGTGCAATTCTTTGAGCCGGGGTCGTTTCAACCATTTTCGATTTGTCTATGTACAAAGAAGCATAGGGAAGTGCGGATTCACCATCGCATTTCAAAAATAGGTTATAGAAGCTATCGGCGACTTGAACTTGTGCGTCATCCTGAAAAAGAAGTCGTTCTAGAACTGTACGAAGTTTATGTATTGATGATGACAACTGTACGTTTTCGCCAAGTCCACTAAGGAAGTTTTGAATTTCAGCTGATTTGTATTTTTCAAGCTCTTGGTAACTCAATTCACTGGCAAACAACCCTGAAAGCCACCAATAGATTTCAGCACGTTTTTCATTAAATGCTTTAATTTCCTTCATTGTTTAGCTCCGCTTTGGATCTTTTCTAAGTCTAAGCATGAATTGTGATATATAGGAAATTTGGCAGCGAATTTAGCTGTACTAATCGCTCAATATGATCTGTATTTGGAGAGATATGAAAGACCCGCTTGAAGCGGGTCTAGGTAATAGTGTGTTGTTACTGCTGGCTCTGTGTGGACGTTTCTTCATAGCCAGCCACATAGTCACGAAGTGTTTGCCAAAGCTGACCTAAACTCTCGTGCCAGTAGCGCTCGGTTTGCTCAAGATAACGCGCTTTAGGAGCGTATTTTTCCCAAGGTTGAGCAATGTTCACGTGCGCAAGATAATTGGTTGGAGCTGGAATTGGGTTTAATCCAGCCGATTCAAATTCTTTAATCGCTCTTTCCATATGGCTCGCTGAAGTAACCAATACGAGCTTTCTGTTTTGAACGAATGCCGCCGCTTGTCTTGCTTCTTCCCATGTATCTTTTGCTGTTTCTAGCAAAACGATATCGGATTTAGCAACACCTAAAGCCAGAGCAACTCTTGCCAACATACGTGCATGGCTGAATTCGCTACCGCCAGCATATCCTGACAGAATCAGTTTTGAGCCTGGGTACATTCTGACAATACGAATACCTTCCGCTAGACGCATTAAAGCGGTGCGAGAAAGCTCTGATGTAGGAGGTATATCGTCGTCAACAACATGACCGTTACCTAACACCATTACATAATCAATAGTTCCTTCCACTGGAAGGAAAGCTGAATATTGACGCTCAAGCGGCATCAATAAACGAGTTGAGATAGGTTGAAAAGAAATAAGGAAAAGACTGGTTAGTGAAAACAAAACGATGAGACTGCCAGTCTTACGTTTGGCAGTGAACATAATCAGCATTAAGCCGATGAATCCCACAATCAGCAGTGCTGGCAAGGGCATTAAAAAGGATGAAACAATTTTTTTCAGCTCAAACATAAACAAAATAGTCCGAAAAAACAGCACTTGATAATAAAAAGGGCGAAACCCCCTTTATTCCTGCTATTCCTATGACAAAATAGCAGCACGAATTCGTTATCATAACTCAAGCCGCCGTGACAGAAGATCGCAATTTCGACGATATTGCCCACAAATTTGCAAAAAATATCTATGGCTCTGACAAAGGAGAAATCCGCCAAGTCATTGTTTGGGAAGATCTCACTCAGTTGTTAGCAAATTTTGAACAGTCAGAAACTCCATTGCATGTTTTAGATGCTGGAGGTGGACTCGCACAGATGTCACAGAAGCTTGCGAAGCTTGGACATCGAATAACCTTGTGTGATCTCTCTTCTGAAATGCTCAATCTTGCCAAGCAGGATATTGCCAATCATGGCTTGCTTGATCAATATCATTTTGTTCATTCTCCTGTGCAAACTGTTCAGGAACACTTAACTGAACCAGTGGATGTATTGATGTTTCACGCAGTGATGGAGTGGTTGGCCGAGCCAAAGCCCGCTCTGGAAAACTTGTTAGAACAGGTTAAACCGGGTGGTATGGCGTCAATCATGTTCTATAACTACCACGGGCTCGTTTATAAGAATGCGGTTTGTGGCAACATTCCCCATGTATTAGAGGGAATGCCACATCGCAAGCGTTTCAAGCTACAACCTCAAACCGGATTACTTCCAACGGAAGTGTATCAGTGGATAGAGGATGCAGGGTTTGAGATACAAGGAAAATCTGGTATTCGCTGTTTTAGTGATTACATTGGCAACGTGAAAAACATGGGCGAATATCAATACGATGATGTATTGGCTTTAGAACGCAAATTTTGTCGTCAGGAGCCATACCTCTCATTAGGCCGATACATACATGTATGGGCTAAGAAAAAACAATAACAGGAATAACAATGGGTGAGTTAACTCAGAACGCTGTTGAGCAACCTATTGATGAATTGGTTAGCTGGGTAAAGCAGCATGATTTCTCATTAAATCTATCGACTGAGCGACTCGCGTTTTTAATCGCAATTGCTGTACTCAGTAACGAAAGATTTGATGAAGAACTCGGTGAAGGCGAGCTGCATGATGCGTTCACTATAGTCACTCGAATGTTTGAAGATACAGGTGAAGCGTCGGCTTTTCGCGCTAACAACGCCATTAATGAGCTAGTTAAACAACGTCTTATCAGCCGCTTTACCAGCGAACTTACTGATGGGGCGAGCATCTATCGTCTTTCGCCATTGGCTATCGGCATTACCGATTACTACGTTCGTCACAGAGAGTTTTCTAAGTTAAAACTATCGATACAACTTTCGATGTTGGCTGACGAAATGGCAAAAGCGGTGGAATCTGCCGAGCAAGGTGGTTCAGTCGGGCACTGGAAAAAGAACGTTTTCGGTGTGCTGAAATATTCTGTAGGCGAAATCTTTGACCGAATTGATTTAAACCAACGTGTCATGGATGAACAACAGCAATCCGTAAAAGAGCAAATTGCAGAGCTTCTTAATAAAGATTGGCGAGAAGCGATTAATAACTGTGAAGCGCTACTTTCAGAAACGTCTTCTACGCTTCGTGAACTGCAAGATACCTTGCAAACTGCAGGCGATGATCTTCAAACTCAGATTTTAGATATTCAGGAAATGGTTTACGGCGATCCTGAACTTGAATTCATTGAAGAAACCTTATTTGGCTTGCAGATGAAACTTGACCGTATAACGAGTTGGGGGCAGCAAGCGATTGATTTGTGGATAGGTTACGACCGCCACGTACATAAGTTCATTCGTACCGCTATCGACATGGATCAAAACCGAGCGTTTAGCCAACGTCTACGCCAGTCGTTTAACGACTATTTTGAACAGCCTTGGTACTTAACTTACGCCGATGCTGAGCGTCTGATGGATCTGCGCGATGAAGCGTTGATGCTTCGTGACGATGAGGTGACGGGCAGCGTTCCTGACGAAGTGGAATACGAAGAGTTCCAGCAAGTAAACGATGAACTTGCCGAAAGAATTGGCGCTATGTTGCAAGTGCACAAAGACCAAGGACAATCGATAGATTTAGGTGCGGTACTGCGTGATTACCTCGCGACGCATCCAAAGACTCATCATTTTGATTTAGCACGAATCGTTGTTGATCAAGCGGTTCGACTCGGTTACTCCGAATCGGATTACAGAGCTATTCAGCCAGATTGGCAAGCAATCAACGATTTTGGTGCAAAGGTACAAGCAAATGTCATCGACAGATATTAATGAATACATGCCAGAGAATCTGGCTAAAGCGATCAGCAATCCGCTTTTCCCTGCACTGGATAGTGCTTTACGTGCTGGTCGACATATCTCTAGCGACGATTTAGATAATCACGCATTCCTATCGGTTTTTGAAACGGAACTGGCGCATTTTTATCAGCGCTACAACACAGAACTGGTACGTGCACCTGAAGGCTTCTTCTATTTGCGCCCGCGTTCAACGACGTTAATTAGTCGCAGCATCTTATCTGAACTGGATATGCTGGTGGGTAAAGTGCTCTGTTTCCTTTATCTCAGCCCTGAACGTTTGGCTCACGAGGGTATTTTTACCAATCAAGAGCTCTATGAAGAGCTACTTGCGCTAACTGACGAGAAAAAACTCATGAAGTTGGTGACCAACAGAGCCAACGGCTCGGATTTGGATAAAGAGAAACTGTTTGAAAAAGTTCGAGCCTCTCTTCGCCGTTTACGCCGTCTGGGTATGATCATCAACATTGGTGAAACTACAAAATTCAGCATCAGTGAAGCGGTTTTTCGCTTTGGTGCCGACGTCCGTGTTGGTGATGACATGCGTGAAGCGCAGCTGCGTCTTATCCGTGATGGTGAAGCCGTTGTGCATACACAGGAACCTAATCAGCATAGTTTGTTAGATGAAGGTTTATTAGAAGAAGACTCTCTAACAGATGAAGAAGATCAAGCCGACGAAACAGAATTGGAAGGTGAAGCATGATTGAAAGAGGCAAATATCAATCGCTAACCATGATCAACTGGAACGGCTTCTTTGCTCGTACATTTGATATTGATAGCTTAGTAACGACACTATCTGGCGGTAACGGTGCTGGTAAATCAACCACAATGGCTGCATTTATCACCGCGTTGATTCCTGACCAAAGCCTTTTGCATTTCCGCAATACTACTGAGGCGGGCAGCTCGCAAGCATCTCGTGACAAAGGTCTATTTGGTAAATTGCAGCCGGGCGCATGTTACGCGGCGCTTGATGTGGTGAACTCTCGCAAACAACGTTTATTGTTTGGTGTGAAGCTGCAACAGGTAGCCGGTCGTGATAAGAAAGTGGATATCAAACCATTCCTTATTCAAGGTTTGCCAAGCCATATCAAACCGACTGATATCCTAATCGAAACGGTTTCAGACAAGCATGCGCGCGTACGTCAAATCAACGATGTAAAAGCGGCAGTAACAGCCATTGAAGGCGCTCACTTCAAAGCATTTAGCTCTACAGTGGATTACCACGCCCAAATGTTTGAGTTCGGTGTATTACCGAAGAAATTACGCAGCAGTGGCGACCGTTCAAAATTCTACCGACTCATTGAGGCGTCTCTATACGGTGGTATTTCAAGTGCCATTACTCGCTCGCTTCGCGACTACCTATTGCCACAAAACGGCGGTGTAAAGAAAGCGTTCCAAGATATGGAATCGGCGCTGCGTGAAAACCGCATGACGCTAGAAGCGATTAAATCAACCCAAGCTGACCGCGATCTGTTTAAGCATCTTATTACCGAATCGACTAACTACGTTGCGGCAGACTACATGCGTCACGCAAACGATCGTCGCAATAAAGTTGGTCAGACGCTTGAGCTGCGTAAAGAGTTGATGAGTTCTCGTGAAACCTTGATTGAGCAAAACAGTTTGCTTAACCGAGTGCATGAAGAACTTGAGCTATTGGTTGAACAAGAATCTGCACTTGAGCAAGACCATCAGGGGGCTTCGGATCATCTGCAACTGGTTCAAAACGCATTGCGCCAGCAAGAGAAAATTGAACGCTATCAGGATGACCTTGAAGAGCTGAACGTGCGTCTTGAAGAGCAGATGATGGTGGTTGAAGAAGCGCAAGAGCGTCTGCTCGAAGCGGAAGAACAAGCCACCATTGCAGAAGAAGAAGTAGACAGTCTTAAGACTCAACTCGCTGACTACCAACAAGCGCTAGATGTGCAACAAACACGTGCGCTGCAATATCAGCAAGCGTTGCATGCGCTGGATAAAGCTAAAAAGTTACTGGGCGATGACGGCATCAATGCCGGAAACACTTCAGCAAGAGTTAACGAGCTTAAACAGCAACAAGAACAGCGTACTTCTGAATTGCTCTCTCTGAAACACAAGTTAGATATGTCGTCTGCGGCAGCGTCTCAGTTTGAAAATGCGTTCAGCTTAGTGAAGCGCGTGTTGGGCAATATCGAACGCCAAGACGCGGCTAATGAGGCAAGAACGCTGATCCGCCGTGCGAATGAAGCACAGCAGGTGACACAGAATGAACAACAGTGGTATGCACAGCAGAGAGATTTGGAGCGACGTTTAGAACAGCAAACGGGTGTTCGCAAACTTGTTGATGAGTACCAAAAGCAACACAACGTCACTTTGAGTGATGAAATGGAGGTGGAGCAAGAGCTGGAGCGCCATCAAGCTGTGTTGGAGGATCTTGAATCGACTCAAGAAGAATTGCGTGAGAAACGCAGTGAACAGCGTCGTTTAGAGCAAGACCAACAACAGAAAATTGCACAGCTTGAAGCTGTTGCACCTGCTTGGATTAAAGCCAACGATGCATTAGAAATCCTGCGTGAGCAAAGTGGTGCAGAGCTGGCTAACAGTCAATCTGTTATGGCAGAAATGCAGCAGGTATTGGAACAAGAGAAAATCCAATCCAATACTAAAGATAAGCTCGCAGAGCGCCGTGAGGTTCTAGAGCAAGAAATCGAACGTTTAGCGTCTCCTAGTGGTTCGAACGATCCGCGCTTAAAAGGCTTAGCTGATACGCTTGGCGGTGTGTTGTTGTCTGAAATCTATGACGATATCACCATTGACGATGCACCTTATTTCAGTGCGATGTACGGTCCTGCACGTCACGCGATTGTGGTGTCTGACCTGACTGGTATCAAAGAGAAATTAATTGAACTGGATGATTGTCCTGAAGACCTTTACCTGATTGAAGGTGATGTAGACGCATTCGATGACAGTTCATTTAACGCTGAAGAACTTGATGGTGCTGTTTGCGTTCAGTTTAACGATCGCCAGATTCGTTATTCACGTCTGCCGGCAATCCCATTGTTTGGTCGGGCTGCACGTGAACAGCGTTTGGAACTATTACGTTCTGAACGTGAAGAAGTGGTGGAACAACACGCGAAAGCCGCTTTTGATTCGCAAAAGCTACAACGACTGTTCAGCAGCTTTAATGAGTTTGTGGCTAAGCACTTACAGGTCGCATTCGATGCAGATCCTGAGCAAGCAATTCAAGTCGCTCGCGAAAAGCGTAATCAGATTGCGCGTACTCTGGCTGAACTGGATAGCCAAGACCAGCAGCAGCGCAGCCAAGTTCAGTTAAGCAAGCAGGCAATTTCTGCGCTCGAGAAAATTGCGCCAAATATGCTGTTGATTGAAGACGATTCTTTAGCGGAACGAGCGGAAGAAATCACGCAAAAGATTGCTCAATTGAGCGAATCGAAAAGCTTTATTTCGGCTCATGGGAAAACCATCACAGAGCTTGAAAAAGTGGCAAATGCATTGGATGCAGATCCAGAGCAGTTTGATGCACTGGAAGAGCAATACCAGCAAGCAGATGCGCAACTACAACAACTGAAAGCGCAGATCTTTGCGTTGTCTGATTTGGTTGAACGCCGTCATCACTTCGCTTATTCCGATTCAGTAGACATGCTGAGTCAGAGTAGTGAACTGAGCGAACAGTTGAAAGCGAAACTGGTGCAAGCTGAAAGTGCGCGTAACCGTACTCGTGAAGAGCTGAAGCAATCTCAAGCTCAAATTAGCCAATACAATCAGGTGTTGGCGTCGCTAAAGAGTTCTCATCAGGCAAAACTTGAAACGGTTCAAGAGTTTAAGCAAGAGTTGCAAGAATTTGGCGTTCACGCGGATGAAGGTGCACTAGAGCGTGCAGAGCGTCGCCGTGATGAACTCTACGAACGCTTACATACGTCTCGAGCACGTAAGAGTGAATACGAACGTACTATCACTTCAACGGACCTTGAGATGAAAGCGCTAGTGAAGCGTCTGAAGAAAGTTGAAAAAGATTATCGCGACCTGCGCACGTTTGTTGTAAATGCAAAAGCGGGTTGGTGTTCAGTGCTGCGTTTAGCGCGTGAAAATGATGTTGAACGTCGTCTGCACAAACGTGAGCTTGCGTACTTGTCTGCGGATGAGCTGCGTTCAATGTCCGATAAATCGTTGGGTGCTCTGCGTCTTGCTGTAGCAAACAATGAAGACCTGCGTGATTCATTACGTCAGTCAGAAGATAACTCACGTCCAGAGCGTAAGGTATTGTTTTATATTGCAGTTTATCAGCATCTTCGCGAGCGTATTCGCCAAGACATTATCCGTACCGACGACCCAGTAGAAGCTATCGAAGAGATGGAAGTTGAGCTGGCGCGTTTAACAGAAGAGCTGACTCAACGTGAAAATCGTCTTGCGATAAGCTCTGAATCGGTGGCGAGCATTATTCGTAAAACCATTCAACGTGAACAGAACCGCATCCGTATGCTTAACCAAGGCTTGTCAAACATCGCCTTCGGTCAGGTGAAAGGTGTACGTCTAAACGTTAAAGTGCGTGAAAGCCATGAGATCTTGTTGACGGGTCTTTCCGATAATCACGAACAGCACAGAGATCTGTTTGAAAGCTCTCGCTATACCTTCTCAGAAGCAATGGCGAAGCTATTCCAGCGTGTGAACCCACATATCGATATGGGGCAGCGTTCAGCTCAGGTTCTGGGTGAAGAGATGCTGGATTACCGTAACTACTTAGAGCTGAGTGTTGAGGTAAGTCGTGGCTCAGACGGTTGGTTACAAGCGGAATCTGGCGCATTGTCTACTGGTGAGGCGATTGGTACTGGACAGTCAATTCTGTTGATGGTGGTCCAAAGCTGGGAAGAAGAGTCTCGTCGTTTACGCAGTAAAGACATCGTTCCATGTCGTCTGCTGTTCTTGGATGAGGCTGCGCGTCTTGACTCTAAGTCAATTGCAACGCTGTTCGAGCTGTGTGACCGTCTTGATATGCAGCTTCTGATTGCTGCGCCTGAAAACATCAGCCCAGAGAAGGGGACAACCTATAAACTGGTGCGTAAAGTGTTTAAAGACCATGAACATGTACACGTTGTTGGTTTGAGAGGCTTCGGACAAACGGAAAAACCGAAGTCGGAAGAACAGCTATTCGCTGAAGAGCTAAGCTGATAGTCCAAAATAACGAAACGCCTTCACATCTATGAAGGCGTTTTTGTATGTGCTAATTTTTGTTTCAAAGAGTTCTACACTTTGTTCTCAACTTGAAGGACGCCTCACAACAAGGTCTATTTCCACAAGGGCATCATAGGCAAGTCCTGTAACACCAACACAAGTGCGAGCGGGTAAGCGACCTTCGTCAAAATAGGTTTTGTATACCGAATTGAATGTGGCGTAGTCTTCTTTAAAGCGTGTGAGAAATACGCGACTCATAACAACGTCATGGAGGCTCAGTCCCAAACCTTTTAAAACAATACTCAAATTAGCCATAACATTGGCCGTTTGAGCTTCAATGCCTTCAGGCAAAACTCCAGGTGAATCGGGTTGGTCTGGCATTTGACCGGTGACGAAAACAAATCCATCGCATTCTGTTGCATGGCTAAATGGTGCAACTGGTGTTGGTCCACCTTCAATCATGTGAAAAGTAATATTGTTGTTCGACAAAGTGTTACTCCTAGTAAAGAAATTGCACATTGTGCAGAGCAATCGCCGTACCAGAATAAATCTCGGCAGACTTTCCTTGTTTATTGGGGTGAACGTTGGTAGCGCGGCATTTGCTATGCGTTCTGCACATCTTTGGAAACAACTCGCCCTGCTTTGGTGATTAAGCATATAAGGGACAGCAGATAAACTGCATTGGGTGGTTGATGAATTAGATGGCTCTTTCAGATCGTTTATCACCAATCCCAGCGTATCGAGCCATAGACAATAGTCGTTGTCGACATGCCAAATAAACTCGATTTTGGTCCGTCAAAGTGTTGAATGCTGGTGGTCAATTGCCAATTATCGGCAAGTGAGTATTGATTGCTATAAATCAGATAGATGGAATCATCCTGATAATAAATAACCGAAAGAGTACTTCGATTAAGTGGTGTTAGGTCAAATCCGGCTTCTGCGTATCCAGTATAGCGGGTAAAACTTAACGTTCGGGTGGTGAGCGGTTGAGTGAAATAGTTTAATGAGCTGTCGGGTGTTTGTGGGCTGGATGTATGCAACAGTCCGAGTTTTATTGTCCAGTTACGTTGGCTAGCAAAACTGTAATCCGTTTCGACACTTGATATCACAGTATCACTCAATGGCTTATCTTGAGCGTCATCCTCTGGATTGAAATAACTGCTTTCACCACGAATTCCAGCGCCACTGATGTCCCCGCTAAAACCGAAACCAACAAATCGATCGTATTCTGATTTACCTGCAATGAGCTGACCATCCCAACCCGAACGGTTGAAATAGTATCGCGTTGCGTAGCGTTGTTGGTCGGATTGTTGGGCAGGAGTGAATGCTACTTCAATGCTACTGGCAAAACCGAGTTGTCGGCGAATTAAAGCCCCATCAGTGCCCGGACGTTCAATGTAGTCGGTGTCATAGACAGAGTAGGTATTAAAAATATCGTTTGGATTCCATATGGTTGTCATGCCCCAGTTTATTCGAAAGCGCCCTCCTTGTAATAACCAGTTCGCGTCTTGCCAAGTCATGTAGGCTCGGTCAATCTGGCTGTTCGCAACGAGTTGCTCTTCTTCCAACCAGTTATGTGAGAGATCCATGTAACCAGAATCTCGACCAAACCATTGTGCGTAGCCTTGTGCTTTGACGGTTTCACCATAAGTAATACGGTTGCGTAAAGCAGAGTTAAACCACAAGTTTTCAGACGGACGATATTCGTAGTTAAACCTTTGCTGTATGGATTGTTCAAAGGCGTTTTCTGAATTTTCTATCCAGTAGTGGCTCATTCGATAATCGATGTAACCAGTTAAATCCCAGTTATTCTGTGGAGCTAATCCTGGCACTTGCGCATAACTGATGCTCGGCAAAAGTCCTGATAGCAATAAGCTGAACCACCATGTTTTTTTGTTAAACGATAGCTTTTTGCTAAATCGCTTGGCGATGTTCATAGCACTTCTGCACGCACTAAACATTAAGACTATCCGAGGTTAATCGTCCGTCTTCAAATACGATGACTCTTTTGGCGCGAGTGATCACGCGTGGGTCATGAGTCGAAAAAATAAAGGTGGTTCCTTCTTTTTCGTTCAGCTGTTGCATGATGTTGAGTAGCTCTGCTGTGCTGTCTGCATCCAGATTAGCTGTGGGTTCATCAGCCATGATAAATCGAGGACGAGACGCCAACGCACGAGCAACCGCCACTCTTTGTTGTTGACCACCTGATAATTTTGTTGGTCGCTTATGCATTTGCTTCTCCAACCCCACCTGTTTGAGAAGCTCTGTTGCTCTTTGTCGGCACTCGGCTTCTGATTTTCCTTGCAATTGCATAATGAATTCAACGTTTTCCAAGGCAGTAAGGACGGGGAGTAAACTGTAATCCTGAAAGATAAAACCAATATGGTCGCGGCGAAACGCAATTTGCTCTTTTTCTGATAAAGTGCAGATATCGCAGCCATCGATATTTACGACACCGGACGTTGGTTTATCGATTCCCCCAAGCATATTCAACAACGTGGTCTTTCCAGAGCCGGAAGGTCCCATAATGGCGATAAACTCTCCTTGTTCAATGCTCAGATCTAATTCGCGTACAGCGTGAACAGGAAAGTCAGATTTTTCATTGTAGATTTTGCATAGCTTACGAATCTCAATGCTCATTAATGTTTCTCCGCCATAGCTTGCGCTGGTTTCTTTTTCAATATTTGCCTTGCTGGATATAACGCGGCTACCAGAGCAGAAAAGGCTACCGTGATAAATATGGTCATGTATTCATAAGCGGAGACTCGGGGATAAAGTATGGTATCGACACCATAGGCGCCAAGCCCCTCAGCCATACTGCCCAAAGGCAATCCAGTTATTTGCAGACACTGAATTAAACCAAAGCAGCTAATCAAACCGAGCGTTGCGCCACAAACACCCATCCACAAGCTTTCGAGTAAAATTAGACCGAATACCTTGTGTTTTTGCATACCTACCGCCATCAACACTCTAAATTCCTGAGTGCGCTCAAATACGGACATCAGCATCACATTGATGATTCCAAAGCCCATCGCCAACATGAATATGCCGAGCATGATGGCGCTGCTAAATCCCATTGTTGCAAGCATGGAAGCAAGAAGAGGTTGTATTTGTGTCCAATCTCTAGCGACGCTCGATGGAGTTAGATACCCAGAAATATGCTGGCGAAAATCAACGACGGGTTGCCTGTCATCGGCGTTTTGTTTTCCCTTCATAAGTAATGCAATTTCGTGTACTCCACCGACGGAAGCGATTTTGCGTAAGTCATCTAAAGGAACGTAAACGTTCATGTCGTCGAAGTTTGTCGAGGGGGATTTAAATATGCCTTTTACACGAAAGGCAGCGCCAGTGACCTCGCCATTGCCATCTGTAAAAGTCAGTACTGCTTTTGAGCCTACGCGAAGTTTTAGTCTATGTGCGGTTTTCTGAGATATCAGTAATGGCTTTTTGTCCTGTGTTGAAAACCATTCACCTTGCTCAATGTGCGATGCCAAAGGTGTTTGAATTGCTTCACTATCTGCATCAACACCGTTTATTCGCACGCCTTTATTGCTGTGCGCTGAGCCTATCATGCCGTCCACAAGGAATCGGGCGGAAAAGGAGAGTACTTGCGGATCAGTAGATAAGCGTTGTATCAGTGACTCTGAGTCGTCGATGGTGGCATTAATGTCTGGATTATCCAGATAACGTTTGTTGTGAATTTGAACATGGCTGATTTGCCAAGAAATGGCGTTATTGACCATGTTATCGACCATGCCCGACATAAAGCCTAGCATGACGACGACTCCCATTAAGCCAAAAACTATCGCACCCAGCATGATTCCAGTTCGAAGCTTATTTCGCCAAAGGTTGCGCCAAGCGAGTTTAATCAGCATGTGCACCCCCTTTGAGGCTTGTTGCAAGATTTAATCGCGTAACCCTGATAATCGGATAAATCAGACTAAGTAGAAGCAAGAGCAACACAGCAATGATTTGATTGGTAATCATTGATAGGCGGATCTGTACTGGGAGAATAGGTTCGAATCCCGACTCCAACATCATTTGTGCGGCGTCACCTGTCATTTGGATTGGATTGAAATACAAGTAAGTCAGCAAAGGGAATGAGAGCAGAAGTCCTATAGTGATGCCTAAGAGTGCGATAAAAGCAGATTCAGCAACCACTAGGTGAATGAGCTTTGTCCGCAACATTCCTGTTGCCAGCATAACGGCGAACTCTCTTTGTCGCTCGAGCGTCATCATGGTGATAGTGGCGAATAAGCCAAAGCCAACCACGCCATATAAAATGTATAACATGAAGATGCCGCTTATCTTATCCATCATGATTTGCTGTGCCAGTTCAGGCGCTAATTGTTGCCATCTGCGAACATTCACTTCGTTTTTATAGCTTTGTTGCAACATTTGGGCAGTAGCTTCGACTTGGTTTAGATCATAGGTATGCAAAACCCAAGCAGTTACTTGCTCTCCGGTTGAATAGAGTTCTTGCGCCAATGAGAGGGGCATATATATCAATTGGCTATCGAGTTGAGGGAGGGGAAAACGGAGTATGCCCTTAACAGGATACAATCCTGCGGCTGTCTGACCGTGATAGCCCTGTCCATAAAGGATAATCTCATCGCCAACGGTTAAGTGAAAATAGTTTGCGAGCCTTTCACCCACTAATACTTGACGGTCTGTGTTAGTAAGGAAATTGCCTTTAATTAATTTGTTGCTGAGGTGGGAGTATTTATCTTCATCAGTTGGGATTGCACCAATGATCATTACGCCTTTGGAACGCTCGCCAGAGGCGGCAAGAGCAAAGGATTCTATACGAGGCAGGTGAAATGAGAGCGCTTTGTTGGTGATAACGGATTTAAGAAAGTCGTCATTCATCGGCAGCAGGTCGTTAATACTTTGGCTTTCTTGATAATCGGGATGTTGGAGTTGGATTAATCCGGTGTAAAAACGTGCAGCATTATCAATGCTAATCGCGTAACTGCCTTCTTGCATAGCGCGCATGGTAAGAGACAAAAATAGCGCAAGGGCAAGCGCCGCTGCGGTGACTAGGGTTCGCCGCTTTTGTCTCCAGATATTGCGCCATGCTAAAGTCACTAACATTGGTCAGTCCCTGAGCTGTTTCATTTGTTGTTGAGAAAAAAAGGATTCCTCAATATCAAAATCAAACTGTGCTTCATGAGTTATAAACTCGGTTTTATATCCCATTTTATTGGCAGGAATCATCTCGAGTCGTGTGGCTAATACACGTCCTCCCATAGGCTTAATGTCGAACGTCTGCATAGTGTTGACCAATTCACCGAACTCATCATAAAACTCGGCCTTACGCTGCAAATAAGTCTGTTTTGAAATCCATAATCTCACGTGACTCCAAACAACAGGCGCATCTGGCTTGGCTGATGCGTCTATGACATAGGTAAGTTCATTGTCGAAGGGCTCTTCTTTCACCAACTCATGAGAATAATCGACAACAATGGAAGACTGATTAATCAAATCATCGTTGGTAAAGTCAGAGCCCATCCAAGACTGGCTTAACATGGATGGGGCTATTTTGATGACACGCTCAATTGATGGAACCCAATTCCACATTTCTCGAAAGCGTTTAAGTGACACCGTGCCTTTGTCTTTTGCTGGAGCAGTAACCAGAACCAAAGAATAGTCTCGTCCCTTTGTCCAACTTTTCATACTCATACTGCGTGTCCAGTCAGGACGCACAATGTTCATCGTCGCCACACTGTAACTGGACTCGCCACGCATTTGTTTGTCTGACTTATCGACGATATCAGTGGCACTTTCAGCCTGAGCAAAGGGTAGGTAGCTTAAGCTAAGTAGTAAAACTAGGTAGTGGAATGCACGCATCAAATATCCTCAGATATCAATTAGTCACGTACAGTTAACCTTAGATGCTTATCGCAGATTTTTTTCCGTGTTGGGTCTCAAAACTGTATTGGGTTTCAAAGCGACAGCCCAAAAATAACAGAACGAATAGTAAGGCTAAAGTGACTGATGCCTTTCAGCTATTGGTGTCGATTCTATAGTGACAAAAAAGCCAGAGAATCAATCTCTGGCTTTTACGGATTAAATAGCAGCGTATCTCTTATTTGACGCCAAAGTGTCTTGCGGCGTAAGCAACGCGCTGTTCGGCTGATGGGTAAATCATCGGAGTGCCGAGGTTTTCGATATGTTGTAAACGTGGCAGTAGACCTGCGCCGTTTGCTATCTGTATTGCAAGACCCGGACGAGCATTGAGTTCCAGTACCATTGGTCCTTCTTCTTTATCGAGAACCATATCTGTACCCATGTAACCTAATCCTGTCATCTCCCAAGCGCTGGCTGCCAGCGTCAATAAGCGCTCCCAATGCGGAACCTCAAGAGTTTTGAGTTCTTTGCCTGTATCTGGATGAAGCGTCACAGGGCGGTTGAACTGTACCGCTCGTACAGCTTTACCCGTCGCTATATCAATGCCAACACCAACCGCACCTTGGTGCAGGTTGGCTTTACCATCGGACGCGGATGTAGATAGACGCATCATTGCCATTACTGGGTAGCCTTTAAATACGATGATGCGCACATCTGGCACACCTTCGTAACTGAAGCCATCAAAGCAGTCATCAAACTTAATCAGGTTTTCAACCACAGCCACGTCATTCTTACCACCCAAAGAGAACAAGCCCGCTAGTGCATTACTCACATGGCGTTCTACATCTTCCTTGTTGATGGTTGCGCCTGAAGGCTTGGTATACACACCATCTTTGTGAGAGGTGATAACCAAAATACCTTTGCCGCCACTTCCGCGAGCAGGCTTGATTACAAAGCCGGGCCAGTCTTTAACCATCTCGTGGATGTGTTTAACGTCACCTTGGTTACTGACGACACCAATCAGCTTTGGTACCGTTGCGCCTGCCTGTTGTGCAATCAGCTTGGTCTTTAACTTGTCATCTACCAATGGGTATTTTGAACGGTCATTATAGCGACCAATGTAAGCGTGATTACGCTTGTTCATTCCCATTATCCCTTTACGTTTTAGCTTAAAGGGCGATGTGTATTCGGAGAGATTTAAAAACATATCAGTCTCCGTCTACAAGAGGCTTAAATCGACGCAACTCAGTAATGCGGTAACCTGTGTATGTACCTAGTAGCAAGATAATACCTAGAACAATCAGTTGTAGACCGATGAAGTTAAAGGTCAGATGCTGTACATATGAGTTAGTCATTGCCAAGTAAATCAATACCGCTGTAAGAAGTGAGCCACCACCTTGCAGTAGAACCTCTTTCGCACCTTCTTCTTCCCAAAGAATGGACATACGTTCGATTGTCCAAGACAGGATAATCATCGGGAAGAATGTAATGGTTAAGCCTTCAGTTAAGCCAATCTTGAAAGCCACAACAGTGAAGATAGAAATAATCAGTATTACTGCGATGATGACCGCAGAGATCCTCGCTACCAACAGCAAGTTAAGTTTTGACAGGTAACTTCGGATAATCAGACCTGTGCCGACAATCAATAGAAAGCCAACGATACCCGTTGTCAATTGTGTCTGAACGAATGCAACAGCGATAAGTACAGGCATGAACGTGCCTGATGTCTTCAAACCAATAATGACGCGAAGGAACACAACAATCAGAGCGCCGATCGGAATCAACATAATGGTTTTAAACATGGCTTGCTCTTCTAATGGCAAGCTGTGAATTGACAGGTTTAATAGGCCGTCAGCTTCAACTTTGTTGTTGGTTGCCTGTTGTGGTGACACTTCTTGAGCAATCATGCTGAAGTGAACTTGGCTGTTACGACCACCAATGACATCAAGCAAAGATACGTTGGATTCATCCCAAACAAGCAAGTTTGGATGAGATGGCTGCGTGCCCGTTTCTGGGTTAAACAGCACCCATTTTTTACCATCCCACACTTGGTTCATGTGCTGAATAGTCTGGCGACGACGGCCATCTTCAAGATGAATTACGCCAACCACTTTGTTTGGGATCTGCGCGTAAGAAAGCAGTTTTTCCGCCGCTTCTACTTTGCTCATTTTATTGGTCAGTAGGGCAGCGTTCTGGCTTTCCGAGTCGTTAAGGTTTTTGATGAGTTCTCGTGCGAAAGAGATATCGTCAGCAGAGCGTTCAGTGGCACGATTAATCAAAGCGACAGCGGCAGTTTCTACAGGACCTTCAAAAGTTGGTTTTACCACTTCTTGCATCGGTGGAACCATAGTGACTTTAGCTTGTGGGTCTACTAAGAATTGCGTTTTGTAGTAAATCGTTTGAGGGCCTTGTGCTTGGCGAATGGACCATTCTGCGCGTCGACCGGACTGGTCACTGACATAGGAAACACCATAACCGGGAGAGGAGGCTGTTTCGCCTATAAGGGTGTATCCATTTTGAGTGTGGGGTGCGGCTAGGGAAACTTTAGCTTCATTTCCCAGCGCGTTAAATTCAATCCTAGCTTCAATATCCCAAATTTGTCGGGTTTCACCTGGTGTCCAGGGTACTCCATAGTTTTGATGACGGAGTACGCTTAGAGCAATCCCAGCCGCAATCAGCAAAAATACTGATAGATAAAACGGAACTCTTGACGTCATAAGTTACCTTTATTTTTGTTATTAATTTGTCTCTGTATGAATGTATTTGCGACTCACATCCACCACAGCTATGTCGCGAATAAATTCACGCCCAAGGAGAATAGGATGGCTCATTTGAGAACGGTCTGCCAGCGTAAATTCTGTTTTTTCATTGATACTACCAATTTTAACCCATAGCTGAACAACTGCACGTCTTTCAGTCTCTTCATTGGTTGATTGGCGGATGCGTACGTAACGAATAATTGGAGATTCTATCCAGTTAGAATCATCGGGTTTGTTGGCTCCATCCGATAAATGAAAACGAACCCACTGTTTACCGTTACGTTCAAATTCTGAAATATCAATCGCATTAAGTGATGAAGTCGCTGCGCCAGTATCGACACGAGCATCAAAGATTTGGTCTAACGCTTTGATCTCTACGTGTTCTATCTCACCCAGTACCAGCTTATGTTGGGATTGTGGTTTAGAAACAAGAGGTTTTTTTGAAGAAGGCTTTTTGACGACTTTTGGCTCAGGCTTTTCTGCTGCGATAGTTTTTAGCTCTTTAACATCATCAGCTAGGGTCAAAACCTTGCTTTCTAGGCTATCGATATAATCACTTTGGTTACTCAGTTGAAGCTGTAAATTGCTTATTTCGTTAGTGATTTGAGAATTTGACTGCTGAATCGCGGTAAGAGTGGCTTGGTGATATTCATCCCCATTCATTAGGGTGCAACCAGAAAGCATGCTTAGAGCTACGATTGGTACTATGTGCTTAAACATTTACGGCCTTATATATTTGTTTTTTCAGTGATAATTGTTGAAACAAGGATGACTATTTCATCCGTGAGATAGAATAGCGGTGAAAGTAAAGAAGAGAGTTAAAACTGTGTCAAAAAATCCTTTATTTGCTTTGGCTGCAGAGGATTTTTGAGCTTTTGAGCAACTTAGAGAGGCAAGGCTGCCACCCTAAGTTGTTTCAGCAAATTGGTTGCAATGATTATGGATTCTTCGCAACCAGAATTGCACGTCTTGGCGCAGGGTAACCTTCGACCGTTTTGGTCGGATCATTTGGGTCGATGTAATCTGGTAGAGAGTTGTGCGTCATCCATTCGGTGCTACGTTGTTCACCCAGTGATGTGACGTTTTCATCAACGATTCTTACATCTACAAAGCCCACTTTTTCTAACCATGCTTTTAATGCTAAAGCCGATGGGAAGAAGTAGACATTGCGCATTTGCGCGTAGCGGTCAAATGGAACTAATACTGCGTTTTCATCGCCTTCGATGACTAAAGTCTCTAACACCAGTTCACCACCAGACACCAACTGGTTTTTTAGTTGGATTAGATGATCGATTGGCGAACGACGATGATAGAGAACGCCCATGCTAAACACAGTATCAAAGGCTTTTAATTCAGGAAGTTGCTCAATACCTAGTGGTAATAGGTGAACTTTTTGGTTGTCGCCCATCAACTTACGCACGGCTTCGAACTGAACAAGGAACAGTTCTGAAGGATCAATGCCTATCACTTGATAAGCCCCTTCACCGAGCATGCGCCACATGTGGTAGCCATTACCACAACCGACATCTAATACTGAACGGTTCTTGAGTGGAGAAATGTGCGGAAGCAAGCGATCCCATTTCCAGTCTGAACGCCATTCTGTATCAATGTGGATACCGTGTAGGTGGTACGGACCCTTACGCCAAGGGTGAAACGTCTTTAAAAGGTTCTCTAGTTTCTTTTGTTCGCCGGTAGAAAGCGGTTCGTTATTGCTCACAGTTACCGACTCTTTTAAGTCGATATTATCCGGCTGTGAGCTAGAGATTTTGTTCAGAGCGCGCAACCAGCGATCTAAATCACCGTGAGGTTGTTGTTGCCAGTCAGTAAGTTGTTGAGGCAAAACATTGAGCCAAGGTTGTAGGCGAGTGTCTTGCGCAAGCAATTGATAGACATTAGCAAAATTCAACATGGAGAATCCTAATCAAAAACAAAGACCCTAATACAAAATGAGTGACTGAAACGAAGGGCGACGCTTCAGCCTCCAAAATCTTATTTGATAGCGAACATTGAGCCAAAGTTAAAGCACTGGAACCAAACTTCGAAACTAGAGAAACCGAGTTTAGCGAAACGCTCTTTGTGCAGTTCAATTGAATCAGGACGCATAACGTTTTCAATCGCACTGCGTTTTTGGCTGATTTCCAGTTCGCTGTAGCCATTTGCACGTTTGAAATCATGGTGCAGATCGATCAGCAACTCATGGGCGCTTTCGTTATTGAATACGAACTTTTCTGAGACAATCAAAATGCCGCCCGGACGCAAACCTTTATAGATTTTTTCTAGCAGAGCATAGCGATCTTCCGGCGAAAGAAATTGCAGAGTGAAGTTCAAAACCACCATAGATGCATTAGTGATCTCGATATCACGAATATCCGCTTCAATGACTTCTACGGGAGTGTCAGAGCGGTAAGCATTCACATGTAGCTTACAACGTTCAATCATGGCGTGTGAGTTGTCTACCGCGATGATATTGCAGCCTTCCTGCTGAATGTGTCGGCGCATAGAAAGCGTCGCAGCACCAAGGGAACAACCTAAGTCGTACACTTGAGTGTTTGGTTTTACAAATCGTTCAGCCAGCATACCAATGGCAGAAATAATGTTGCTGTATCCCGGAACCGAGCGTTGAATCATGTCTGGAAAGACTTCAACCACACGCTCATCGAACGTGAAATCGCCAATCTTATCGATTGGGGCAGAAAAGATAGTGTCTTTTGGGTTCATTGTTGACCTCACGACGATGCAATGCCTACTTAAACAGTAGATGGTTCAAGAAAAGGCGCGTATTTTATGAAAAAATGTGCCGTCTGTCATTAAATGCAGCTTATGTATTTCTTTCTAAAACGCCGAAATACTTTTTACTAAAACATAGTTAGTTGATTTGTATCGTTTTGAGCAGGGAATGGAGCCAAATCTGGCAAAGTGACCACACTTTGTAAGCGTTGATAGATTGCCAACGCTAATTCAGGCGCATAATTGTTGTCTGGCGTGTGGATCATAACGTATGGCTGTTTACCCTCATCTATCCATGCGGGCAATTTTTGAATCCAAGGTTCGAAGAAGGGCATATTGGCATCTAAATCAGGATGACCGATGAAGCGAATCATAGGTTTGTTTCCCGTTGAGATAGCATGGACAGGGACTCTAGGTTTTTTCTGCTGCGCATCAATGATTGCTTCAGAAGTGCGTTCAGCCGAGAAGAGGGGGCGACTATCCATAATAATGCGGTCGATGTTTTCTTCGTTTAGCCATTGATTCAATGCAAGCTCAGCATCTCCTTTAGCAAAAAAACTTGGGTGTCTTACTTCAACACCTAGTGGAAATTGTTGTGGGAAATAGCGTCGAAACTTTTTCAATTGTTCTAGATGAGTTGGACCGAATGCCGCGGGTAGTTGAATGGTCCACATACCCACTTTGCTATGTAACGGTTCCATCAGGCTCATAAAGGCTTTCAGTTCGTCCTGACAACCATTCAACATGTTCTGGTGAGTAATGGATTTCGGCAGTTTAAACGTAAATCGGAATGACTCTGGTGTTGCTGCTTTCCAATTGTTGACTGTTGCAGGTGACGGAGAGGCGTAAAAGGTGGTGTTACCTTCTACCGTATGAAATACCTGAGCGTATTTTTCGAGTCGCTGAGATGCTTGAGTGCCACTTCCGTAGAAATGCTGCTGCCAGAAAGGGTGAGACCACATCGTCAGTCCGAGTCGAAGAGGGTATTCCATTGCATCCATAGCCAGTGTTGTTTGCTCTTTTTTGTTGTTTATCGTCACGAGAGTTTTGAAGAATACGATCATTTAGCGCTATAATCAGCGCCAATTTTTTATCTTGCAGACACTATTTTCGCTAAAACGGCGCTTTATTGTACTAAATGTCAGCAACGATAGATAAAACACAACAAATTGTATTCTGGAAGGTCGATTTTATACGTCTTTCAGCGTATAAATGGAACTTTTCCGCGGCAGAGTCATTTTTAAAGAAACGTCGTTCTTAAGAACCGCTTTCAAAGTCTAGACTGTGTCGCATAGAATTTGATGACTTATATAGAGATTGGGAATTTCATTATGCGTAGCCATTATTGTGGTCACCTGAACAAGTCCCTTGCAGGACAAACTGTGGAACTGTGCGGTTGGGTTAACCGTCGTCGTGATTTAGGCGGTCTTATCTTCATTGATATGCGAGATCGTGAAGGTATCGTTCAGGTAGTTGTTGATCCGGATATGGCAGACGTTTTTGAAGTTGCAAACCAACTTCGTAATGAATTCTGTATCAAGTTAACGGGTGAAGTTCGCGCTCGTCCAGAAAGCCAAATCAACAAAGATATGGCAACCGGTGAAGTAGAAATCCTAGCAACAGGTCTTTCTATCATTAACCGCAGTGACGTTCTGCCACTAGACTTCAACCAAAAGAACTCTGAAGAGCAACG
Organism: Vibrio sp. HM8-C; assembly: GCF_058630515.1. Lineage (NCBI taxonomy): Bacteria > Pseudomonadati > Pseudomonadota > Gammaproteobacteria > Vibrionales > Vibrionaceae > Vibrio > Vibrio sp. HM8-C. Next base: position 41,782 of record NZ_JBMMKS010000022.1, on the reverse strand, counting down.
TCTGAAATACCGTTACTTGGACCTACGTCGTCCAGAAATGAGTGACCGTATTAAACTGCGTGCGAAAGCGTCAAGCTTTGTTCGTCGTTTCCTAGACAGCAATAACTTCTTAGATATCGAAACGCCAGTACTGACTAAAGCGACTCCAGAAGGCGCTCGTGACTACTTAGTACCAAGCCGTGTTCACAAAGGCAGCTTCTACGCTCTTCCTCAATCACCACAGCTATTCAAACAGCTGCTGATGATGTCTGGTTTTGACCGTTACTACCAAATCGTTAAGTGTTTCCGTGATGAAGACTTACGTGCTGACCGTCAACCTGAATTCACTCAGATCGATATCGAAACTTCATTCATGAGCGCAGAACAAGTTCGCGCTGTGACTGAAAAGATGATCCGTGAAATGTGGTTAGAGCTGAAAGGTGTAGACTTGGGTGAGTTCCCAATCATGCCTTACTCAGAAGCATTACGCCGCTTCGGTAGCGACAAGCCAGACCTACGTAACCCGCTAGAGTTGGTTGATGTTGCTGATCTGCTTAAAGACGTAGACTTCAAAGTATTCTCTGGTCCGGCTAACGACGAAAATGGTCGTGTTGCTGCTTTACGCGTACCTGGTGGCGCTGCGCTGAGCCGTAAGCAAATCGATGAGTACACTGCATTCGTAGCAATTTACGGTGCGAAAGGTTTGGCATGGATGAAGGTGAATGACCTAGCAGCAGGCGCTGAAGGTATTCAATCTCCAGTTGCGAAATTCCTAACAGAAGAGATCATTGCTTCAATCATCGAACGTACTGGTGCTCAAGCTGGTGATATCATCCTGTTCGGCGCAGACAAAGCAAACATCGTTGCTGAAGCAATTGGTGCGCTACGTTTGAAAGTCGGTAAAGATCTAGAGCTAACAGATACTTCTGCATGGGCTCCACTATGGGTTATCGACTTCCCAATGTTTGAAAGCGACAGTGAAGGTAACGTTGCAGCAATGCACCACCCATTCACGTCTCCTCTGAACATGACTCCGGAAGAGTTGAAAGCAAACCCAACTTCTGCGCTATCTAACGCATACGACATGGTACTAAACGGCTACGAAGTAGGTGGTGGTTCTGTTCGTATTCACGATGCGAAAATGCAAGCAGCGGTATTCGATATCCTAGGTATTGAAGCTGATGAACAACAACTTAAGTTCGGCTTCCTACTGGACGCGCTGAAGTTTGGTACGCCTCCACACGCAGGTCTTGCATTCGGTCTTGACCGTCTAGTCATGCTGCTATGTGGTACAGATAACATCCGTGATGTTATTGCGTTCCCTAAAACAACGGCTGCAGCGTGTCTAATGACTGATGCGCCAAGTTTGGCAAACCCTGCCGCTCTTGCAGAGCTGGCGATTGCGGTAACCGTTGCCAAAGAAAAAGCAGAGTAATAACTGCGAAATCTTTAGGGTGGCTAATTAGCCACCCTTTTTATTATTTATAGGTTAGATCAAGGCATGCAAAGTCTTCGCTTTGTATACTGCCGTGCGATTTTACGAATATTTAGATAGGAAATTTGTCCCTTGGCTCAGATGTATTTTTATTACTCTGCAATGAATGCAGGTAAGTCAACCACACTGCTGCAATCGTCTTTTAACTACCAAGAACGTGGCATGACGCCAGTTATCTTTACAGCAGCGATTGATGACCGTTATGGCATTGGCAAAGTAAGCTCTCGTATTGGATTGGAAGCTGAGGCGCACCTATTTCAAGCTGAAACAAACCTTTTTGATGTGATCAAAAGTCTCAATGAAGATGAAAAACGTCACTGCGTACTGGTTGATGAATGCCAGTTCCTATCTAAAGAGCAGGTTTATCACTTGACGGAAGTGGTTGATAAACTTCATATCCCAGTACTATGTTATGGCTTGCGTACAGACTTCCTTGGTGAATTGTTTGAAGGCAGTAAATATCTGCTTTCATGGGCGGATAAGCTGGTGGAACTCAAAACCATTTGCCATTGTGGACGTAAAGCGAACATGGTTATCCGTACTGATGAACACGGCAACGCGATTTCGGAAGGTGATCAGGTTTCTATCGGTGGTAATGATAAATATGTATCTGTCTGCCGAATGCACTACAAAGAAGCGTTAGGTAAATAGCGTTTAGAAATGGAAAAGGATGGCTGAGCCATCCTTTTTTGTTCATCAAACTTATTCTTATTCGCCAGATTTTTTACTTAATAGGCAGGGTGCTTGATTAAGCTGCTAAGGGCTTCAATGCTAAATAGGCTTGCAACACTTCTTCGGGTATTTCCTGTTCTATTTGGAAGCCTTTAGCTGGGTAATTCTGAATACGTTCAAAATCACCAATAAGTGCTTCGACGACAAAATCCAGCGTCAGATCTTCCGTTAAATAGTCAAAGAAGCTGTTGGCTTGGGAAGTCACTTGCAACGATTCTAACTCTTCAGGCCATTGCTGCATAAATGTCGCGTAGGCTCTTCTTTCCATATAAGGCTTTTGCACCAATAAAATTCGTTTGGCAGTAATGCCTTTTTTCTTTAGAAGTTCGTAGGTAAAGCGGACATTCTCACCACTGTTAGTTGAACGAGGCTCTAGTAATATCGCTTCACTTGGTAAGCCGCAATCTTTAGCGACTTGAGCAAATGTCACCGCTTCACTGCGCTCAAATAAGCCTTCAGTAAAGCGTCCATGACCACCGGAAAAAACCAGCAGAGGTGCTAAACCTTGATGGTATAGAGATGTCGCCACTTCAGCTACGCGAGTATCGTTGCTGCCAAGAACAATGATGACATCTGCTTTGTTTAACTGATGTCCCATTTGCATGTATTGCCAAAGCGTTTCTAAATGCTGATAAATTCGTTTACTCATCGCCGTTCAAGGCCTCCAGAGTGTGAGAATAGTGAAACGTGTATCCCGCGTTCATGAGCTTGTCGCTAACAATTCGCTTGTCTGCGATATCAACAATGGGAGGGAGAGCATCGTCTAAATTTGCGGCGTTAAGAGCGGCTTGGTAAAACTCGGCTTTGCTTACCGTCGATGGAGTCGTAGCGTTCACAATCGTATGGTCGAGATGTTCGATAGCGAAGATTGCCGCTCCAATGGCGTCAGTTAAATGCAGCATGTTTGCAGGGGCTAATCGACTCACTTGTTTGAGCTTAGAAGCGAAGCGGGCTGGGTGACGATTTGGACCAATCAAACCACTGCATCGAACAATGACATAATTCAAGCCAGAGTCTATTACAGTTTGTTCCGCCTGCAACATCCTCTTCGCATTGGCTGAGAATTCATCGTTATTTGTTGCGAGTTGAAGTGTAGCATCAAGTTCAGACATATCTTCGGCACGGTCAGGATAGACGGTGGTTGAGCTGATCATGATGATTTTGGCAATGCCCGCTGCTTTAGATTGCTCACAGAGGGCTTCCCACTGGCTGATGTATTCATCCCCCTGTCCACGACGAAACCCCGGAGGAAAACTACCCACTAATGTATCGATGTTGAATTGAGATAAGGTGTCAGCAAGAGCTTGTGGATTATTGAGGTCACAAATGAATCCGGATATGCGGTTCTCGGCTAACTCTAAAACCCCTGATTGAGACGTTCTACTGGCGAAAACCGTATGCCCAAGTTGCTGTAACTGTTTTGCTAACGGCAAACCTAACCAGCCAGCTCCGATAATAGCGATTCGTTTCATTGTGTTACCTCTAACGATGACTTTAGCTAGATACTATAGTTAGTCACCGACAATTACTATTTGTTCTCTAATACCAGTTGTTTATTCAATTGTTGTACAGGAAATATCTACGTTTAGCTGCGAGTTACTAAAAATCATTAACACCATTTTCAGCATTAAAGAACTGATCAGAAGAGTTTTAACTCACAAATAACATTACATGTCTCATGGATAATAAATTCATCGACACCAAGCTTGCGAATATAAATGAGGTAGGTGTTGGATAGTTTCCAATAACAATAATAGGAATTTCCATGAACATGAATCTTAAAAGTGTAATGATTGGTACCGCCTTAGCTTCTGTGGCATTTATGCCGTTAAGTAACGCAGTTGCTAAAGATTACCCACCTAAAACTATGTCATTTGTTGCTCCAGCAGGTGCAGGCGGCGGTTGGGATTTAACCATTCGAACTGTGGCTAAAACTCTAAAAGATGCCAAATTAGTTGATACTAATATGCCAATTACTAACCGACCAGGTGGCGGTGGTGCAGTAAACCTTGCATATATGCAAACTCAAGTTGGTAAAGACAATTTAATATCAGTTTACTCCCCACCAATTCTGCTTACTCATTTAACGGGAGCAAGTAAATATAGCTATCAAGATACTACACCTCTCGCTCGATTAATTACCGACTATGCTGCTTTCGTTGTGTCTAAAGGTTCCAAATATACCTCTATCACGGAAGTAATGGAGGCACTTAAAAAAGATCCTAAGTCAGTAAAAATAGGCGGCACTTCTTCAGCTGGTAGTATGGATCATATTCAATTCCTGATGGTTGCTAAAGCTGCGGGTGTACCTAAGCTAAATGAGATTGACTATATCTCATTTCAGGATGGTGGCGCTGTTGCACAGGTATTGGGTGGTCACGTAGACCTTATTTCTACTGGTCTTGGTGACGTTGTTCAGCTAGTTAAAAGTGGTGATTTGCGTGCTTTAGCGCAAACGGCAGACAAACGTATTGGTGAAGGTGTTATTGCTGACATTCCAACAGTAAAAGAACAAGGCATTGATACAACGTTTGAAAACTGGCGTGGATTATTTGGTCCAAAAGATATGCCTGATTACGCTGTCACATATTGGGGGACTGCACTTAAGAACATGGTTGAAACACCTGAATGGGCAGAAGCGCGTAAACGGAATGGCTGGGATAATGCGTATCAAAACGGTGAAGACTTCACTAAGTTCCTAGCAAAAACCAATGACCAATATAAAGAAATTTTAGACGAAATTTTTGCTAAAAAATAATATTTGGTTCTTACAATATAAGAGGGGAATATTCCCTCTTATTCTTGATTTAAAAATAATTAAATCTAGTAATAAGGTCTTGTTCCTATGAAAAAAAATGATGTCAGTCCGAATTGGGACGCATTTACGGGATTATTCGCAATTGGTTTTGGCGTTATTTATGGATATATGTCCTATTCAATGCCTAAAGCCGCATTCGGAAATCCCATGGATCCAATTTATTTCCCTCTTGGTATATCAGTAATTTCCGTTTTAATCGGTGTTCTAATATTGGTGAAAAGTAATTTTTCAGCGTCAGTTCAAGCATATAAAAACTTGAACAATGAAGATGAAACTAAGAAAAATGACCGTCGCCGTATTTTGTATACCTGTATTCTTTCCGTTGGATATGCATTGGTATTTGAGCACTTAGGTTACGTTATTAGCACATTTTTATTTATGGTTGTCATGATGACAATTACCAGTGGAATCGCATCTTGGAAAAAGAGTGCCATTGTTTCTCTATTATTTTCCCTAGGTGTCTATTTCATTTTTAATACGCTATTAAGTATTAGCCTTCCACCATTACCATTCGGACAATAAGGTGAATTATTATGATGGATATTTTATCTAATTTAATGAATGGATTTGGCGTTGCTTTACAGCCTTACCATTTATTACTCGTAACCCTAGGCGGTGTATTGGGTACTATCGTGGGCATGTTACCAGGCTTAGGCCCTGCAACGGGTGTAGCTGTGTTATTGCCAATGACATTTGCTATGGGACCAACAGCTGCATTGATCACAATGACTGGTGTTTATATCGGTGCGATGTTTGGTGGCTCTCGTAGCTCAATTTTAATTAACACTCCAGGGGATGGCGCTGCTCTTGCTGCAACTTTTGACGGCTATCCTATGGCGATGAAAGGTCGCGCAGAATCGGCGTTAGCCATCTCAGCAATTGCATCACTAGTTGGCGGTACTATCGCAGCTGTCCTAATGACATTGTTGGCTGAACCTGTGGCAAGTTTTGCGTTGAAATTTGGTCCTGCTGAATACTTCTTGCTGATGGTTGCTGCATTATCTATGACGGCATCTATGTCGAAAGGGAATATGCTTAAAGGCTTCTTTTCGATGGTGATTGGTTTAGCTATTGCTACGATAGGTATTGATGCTCAGTCTGGTGTTGAACGTTTTACCTTTGGCAACTTAGAGTTACAAACGGGAGTTGACTTCCTAGTTGTAATCATTGGTATCTATGCTCTGGGTGAAGTGTTTAAGAGCTTCCGTTCACTTAGTGAAGGAACGAAAAAAGCTCAAACTGAATTTAAACGAATTTGGATTAGTGGCGACGACTGGTCACGTTCAAAATGGCCGATTTTACGTAGTGCTCCAGTAGGTTTTATCATCGGTGCGTTACCTGGCGCGGGTGGTACTATGGCGTCGCTAATGTGCTACAACAATGAAAAGCAAATATCTAAAAATAGCGAAGAGTTCGGTAAAGGAGCTATTGAGGGCTTGGCTGCACCAGAATCAGCGAACAATGCGGCGTCTATCGGCGCGATGATTCCAATGTTGTCATTGGGCGTTCCAGGATCGGGTACAACTGCGGTAATGATGGGTGCACTTTTGATGTTAGGTATTCAACCTGGGCCTCTACTATTTACTCAGTATCCAGAAACTGCTTGGGGATTGATTGCAAGTATGTTCGTTGCCAACATTATCTTGGCGGTGGTGAATATTCCACTGGCTGGTGCATTGGTTCGAGTATTAGCAATTCCACCTAAGATGTTATACCCAATTGTATTAGGTCTTGCGTTTATCGGTTGCTATGCAATTAGTAATTCAGTAATCGACTTCTACATCCTAGCGATTTTGGGTGTTGCAGGTGTTGTGATGAAACGAGCTCATGTGCCGACAGCACCAATGATTCTGGCGTGTATTGTTGGTGGTACGATGGAGCAATCATTCCGTCAGGCATTTAGAATTTCAAACCAAGAGTTGTCGATTTTCACTCAATCAACTGTAGCTCAAGTACTGATTGCCATTACTTTGCTGTCAATTGCTTTGCCATTGATAGGTATGCTACGTAATCGTAAACACCAAGCTCAAGTAGCTTAATTGGTGTCGTATTAATGAAGTATGAAGTCAGCTTGGATATTACCGGGCTGACTCTTTTTGTTTATGAATATGTTTTTCAATACATGAGATCTACGTGTTACGGAGAATAAATTCATAAACACCATAAACTGTTTTAACGCTGCTTTATAGATTGCTTAAGAGTCATTAATTTATAAGTGGAATTAAGATAATTCGTTATCCGTTTTGTTGTTGAGAGAACGCTGTGTTTGATACATACCAATTCCAAAAGATTAACACTCAAAATAGCAGCCAAATGGAAAAAGTGCGGCAGTTTTTGCTGGGCATGGGGTTAGGTATAGACGCAGATGTTGAATTTTTTGTTATCGCCACAAACTCTGAACGTATTGTTGGTTGTGCAGGCTTAGCTGGCAACACACTGAAATCAATAGCGGTTTCCGCCAATTTGCAAGGGCATGGACTATCTACTCGTTTACTGACAGAGGTGGTAACCCATGCTTATGATTTAGGTCGATACAATTTATTTATTTATACCAAACCTGATAACTATTTAATGTTCCACGATGCTGGGTTTCATCTGCTTACAGCGGTTAAAGACAGGGTAATATTGCTAGAAAACAGTAAGTTAAGATTGAAGCAATACTGCGAACAGCTCCATAACTCATTCCATCAAGGCAGCAAAATTGGCAGCATTGTTATGAATGCGAATCCGTTTACAAATGGGCATCGCTATCTTGTTCAACATGCTTCTGAAAACTGCGACTGGGTGCATCTGTTTGTTGTTAAAGAAGATCGTTCCTTTTTCTCCTACTCAGACCGCTTAAATATGATTAAGGCCGGTGTAAAAGAATTCAAAAATGTCACAGTACATGCAGGTTCTGATTACATCATTTCAAGAGCTACCTTCCCGAGCTATTTTTTAAAAGATGAAGGGGTGATCAATTACTGTCATACCGCGGTTGATTTGCAGCTTTTTCGTCAATACATCGCACCTGCGCTTGGCATAACTCATCGTTATGTAGGAACCGAGCCAATATGTAAGGTGACGCGTTTTTATAACCAACAGATGCATCAGTGGCTCTCAACACCGACGATCGATAGCCCAAAAGTAACACTGGTAGAGCTACCTCGCTGTGAGCAAGGTGAATCACCGATATCCGCTTCGTTGGTTAGAAAACTCCTATTTGATAATGATTGGGCAGCGATTGAAAAAATTGTACCTGAAACAACGTATGCTTACTTGAATGAGCTGTTTAGCGAAGATACGTCTGCCTATCACGCTAAAAGACGGCAGGCAGCATTGAGATTAGCAAAAGCAGAGCAGTTGAGTGTTGGATAACATGCTATAAGCAGAATAGGAACTGAACAAACTTAATTGCTCAGTTCTCAACATGTGGAGGCATGATTTTCGAAAAGACCAACTCGAGAATGCTAATACTGTCCAAGCATTAATGCGATTTTTTCTTTCAACTCTTGAACCGAATGGCGATGGTTCGTGGCGCAGTAGCTAGCAGGGCTGTTGCAAAGAATGCATTTCCTTGATTCCATCTGTGCACCACGTCTTGATACAGCATATCCCTGTGGGTCTATAACATCGATGTTAAAAAGGCTACCTAAGAAATGGTTGTTCTCAATTTTAACCATGGCTCGTTTTAAGTTTGATGTAGTCATACCTCTTACAACGTAGATCGATTCGAGATTAGCGTCATTCTTTGCGTCATCGTGTTCAATAACCGTTACATTTAAAGCTGCAATTGTTTTCTGCACTTCGTCCGATGCTAATTTATAAACATAGTTAGCATGATCATTTTCGTTTAACTCACTCACAATGTTGGTTTTAACGATTATTAATGGCAGTTCATACTTTCTCGTTAAATGTGTTTGGCGCTTTAGGTTATATAACGAAATTTGATGAACATCATATAAAGACATTGTGCTCCCCATTAGAAAGTTTCCTCTTTTGCTCAATATTTCAATCAGGGTAATTATTGAAGTCGATTGCATCTGAGTGTTGAAAAGCAAATTGGTGTAAATCTTGTGTTCTTAATGCCTTAAATGACTTTATTTATTTGGGATAAATAACATGTCTACGGGTATGGACGATGTCACAGATAATTAAATTTATTTACGCCATTTAATACGTTTAATGGTGCTAATTGAATGATGTGCTTCACGAAGTCCATTCCCCTAATTTCGTTAGACTAATTGCACTTTCAATATCCAAAGGTTCACCAAATGAACGAAGGTCCAATTATTCTTGAAGGCGTTAATCTCATGTTTCTTGGCATGGGGTTTGTGTTTTGTTTTTTAGCCCTTTTAGTTGGCGCTACACGTCTGCTGTCCACTTTATCTATTAAATTTTCTCCTCCAGAGAAAGCGTCACAGGCATCGAAAAAGACGCCTGTTGCTAGCGCACAAGATGACAACTTAATAGCCGCTATTTCCGCAGTACTACACCACCACAAACAGAAAACAAATAAGCAAGTCGAAGCTTGAGGTTAGAGGAATTCATAATGTCTAAATTAGTAAAACCACTCGGTATCACTGACGTTGCGTTGCGTGATGCTCATCAATCCCTTCTCGCAACTCGCATGCGACTCGATGATATGTTGCCTATAGCTTCTAAACTGGATGAAGTTGGTTATTGGTCTTTGGAATCATGGGGTGGAGCAACGTTTGACTCTTGTATTCGCTTTTTGGGTGAAGATCCATGGGCTCGTTTGAGAGAGCTAAAAAAGGCAATGCCAAACACCAAACAACAGATGTTGCTCCGTGGGCAAAACATTTTGGGCTATCGCCATTATGCGGACGACGTTGTCGACAAGTTTGTTGAACGAGCAGTCTTCAATGGTATGGATGTGTTCCGCATATTTGATGCATTGAATGACACCCGCAATATGAAGCGCGCAATTGAGGCTGTAAACAAACAAGGTGCTCATGCGCAAGGAACGATCTGTTATACCACAAGCCCTGTTCACACAATGCAATCGTGGGTCGATGTGGCTGAACAACTATTGGAGTGCGGCGTTAGTTCGATTGCTATCAAGGATATGTCTGGTGTTATGTCTCCATATGAAGCTTACGAACTGGTAACCAATTTGAAAAAGCTAGTTGATGTAGAGCTTCATCTACACTGCCACTCTACCGCTGGCATGGCGGATATGACGTTACTTAAAGCTATCGAAGCGGGTGTTGATCGTGTTGATACCGCTATTTCTTCGATGAGCGGAACCTATGGACATCCTTCTACCGAATCGATTGTGGCTGCTCTGAAAGGCACTGAGCGTGATACCGGTTTAGATATCGAAAAACTTGAAAACATTGCCGCTTACTTCAGAGAGGTACGTAAGAAATATCATGCTTTCGAAGGCCAACTTAAAGGTTCTGATTCGCGTATTCTCGTCGCTCAAGTGCCTGGTGGCATGTTAACGAACATGGAAGGTCAGTTGAAGCAACAAAATGCACTTGACCGTATAGATGAAGTGTTAACTGAAATACCTCGAGTGAGGAAAGACCTTGGCTACATTCCTTTGGTTACGCCGACTTCTCAAATCGTCGGCACACAGGCGGTTATCAATGTGATGATGGGTGAGCGTTATAAAACAATCACTAAAGAAACGGCTGGGGTATTGAAGGGTGAATATGGAAAAACACCTGCTCCTGTTGATAAAGATCTTCAGCAACGAGTTCTTAATGGTGCCGACGTGATTACTTGTCGTCCAGCGGATCTTATTGAACCTGAAATTGACCAATTAACAGCGTCAGTTATTAATCAGGCTCAGGAAAAAGGTATCGAACTCGCTGAAAACAGCATTGACGATGTGTTAACGGTTGCCCTGTTTGACCAAGTTGCTTGGAAGTTTTTGGCTAATCGCAATAATCCATCGGCTTTCGAACCTGTACCTACGGTTGCAGAGGTGGCTAAACCTACAAAAGCAACGACATCTTCTGATAAAGCGGTGTACACCGTAAATGTCAATAATCAGGCCTATGTGGTTCAAATTAATGAGGGTGCTGATCCTGAAGTATTGGCTGCCTCAACAACCACTCCTCAAGTACCCGCTCGACCTGTTGCTTCATCAGCAAATGCAGAGCCTGTATCAGCGCCATTAGCTGGTAACATCTGGAAAATACAGAAAAAAATCGGCGATATGGTGAAAGAAGGTGAAACCTTGCTAATTCTCGAAGCCATGAAAATGGAAACCGAAATTAAAGCCTTCCGCGATGGACGCGTTGAATCCATGGCTGTATCTGAAGGTGATGCGGTTCAGGTTGGTGATGAACTATTTGCATTGGCATAAGGATTAGAAATGGACAGTGTAATCAGCTTAATCAGCGATTTTGGCTTTCTGCATATGCAGTGGGGCCAACTTCTGATGATTATCATTGGTATGGTCTTGCTCTATCTGGCGATCGTCAAAGGGTTTGAACCTTTGTTACTAGTGCCAATTGGGTTAGGAGGAATACTTTCAAACTTACCAGATGCCAATCTGGCAATTAACGCTGTGGATGCGGCAATACATGCGGGGAAAGCTGAAGTCATGTTGGCATTTTCACACGTGTTAAATGTGGTTGAAACTACGCCTGATGCCATCAAGCATGCGATAGAGATGGCGACACCTGAGCAAAAAATGCATTTGAGTTTGCTTGCAGAGCAATACCAATATTCAGATGGCATGCTGTATACGTTTTATAGCGTTGCAATTGCTTCAGGTGTTGGGCCGCTGGTTATCTTCATGGGTGTCGGTGCAATGACAGATTTTGGACCTTTGCTCGCAAACCCGAAAACCTTGCTTCTCGGAGCTGCTGCTCAGTTTGGTATTTTTGCCACTGTGCTAGGTGCTCTTGGGCTCAGCCAACTTGGTATCATGGACTTTACTGTTTCCCAAGCAGCGGCAATTGGCATCATTGGTGGTGCTGACGGGCCTACAGCCATTTACGTTTCAAGTATGCTGGCTCCTGAATTGTTAGGTGCGATTGCTGTAGCGGCATACTCATATATGGCATTGGTTCCGATGATCCAGCCTCCAATTATGCGTGCGCTTACTACTGAAGCAGAACGCAAAATTGAAATGAGACAACTGCGCAAAATTGGCAAGATAGAAAAAATATGTTTCCCACTGATGCTGCTGGTTCTTATTGCAATGCTTCTACCGTCAGCAACTCCGCTTATGGGTATGTTTTGCTTTGGTAACTTAATGCGTGAATGTGGCGTTGTAGAGCGACTTTCAGATACTGCGCAGAATGCCTTGATCAACATTGTGACCATATTCCTAGGGTTATCGGTTGGTTCAAAACTAATGGCTGATAAGTTCTTACAGCCACAGACGCTTGGCATTTTGGCGTTAGGTATCGTTGCGTTTTGTGTGGGAACTGCTGCTGGTTTGCTCATGGCAAAACTGATGAACAGAGTATGTGTTGAAAAAGTGAATCCGCTGATCGGTTCTGCAGGTGTGTCTGCTGTGCCAATGGCTGCAAGGGTTTCTAACAAGCTAGGCTTAGAAGCGAACTCTCAAAATTTTTTACTAATGCATGCAATGGGGCCAAATGTAGCGGGTGTTATCGGCTCGGCAGTAGCTGCAGGTGTAATGATCAAATATGTACTTGGCTAACAGCTTGGCAAATTAATCATATAGAGGGAGACACTGTTCTCCCTTTCTGCGTTTTAGTCGTCTTTTGATACACCTAACTAACTTAGCTAATGAAACACGCTAACATCCGTTTCTGTATCGAGTGTCGTAAGAGTTGATATAACTTAGTAATAAGGAAATAAAAAATATGAATATGGTGGAAAAGATGAAAACTGGAGCTTCTTTTCGCGTCAAAGTTTTTCTTCTTATTTTTGCTCTGATGAGTCTTCAAATGATATTCATGGGGGTGAACTTTCACCAATCCTTACTCGATACTCTTGAACATCAAGTTGGCACAAGGGCATTAGTTCAAGCTAAGGAAATAGCCAGTGATCCGAATCTAATTCAAGAAGTTAGGATCAAAAACCTTGCTGCAATAGAGCGAATTATCAACCGATTAACCAAAATATCGGACGCGAGTTTTATTGTTATTGGTGACGAAGATGGGACACGATTGTCACATCCAGTTAAAGAAAATATTGGGCTGCCAATGCAGGGTGGAGATAATGCCGGAGCCTTAGAAAGAGGGGAGTCTTATATTTCCTTTAGCAAAGGAACTTTGGGATATGGCGTTAGAGGTAAAAGTGCCATTGTCGATTTCGACGGGCAAATAATCGGTGTTGTTTCTGTCGGGTATCTGTTTAGTCGATTTGACGAGTGGCTAGTGTTCTATGCTAAACCCGTTTCTTATGAGTTAGGCGTTATTTTATTTTTGACCTTGATTGGCGCTTGGCTGTTCTCTAGCCACATCAAAAAGAAAATGAATGGAATGGAGCCATCAGAAATTGCGTTGGCACTGTACTTACAACGTTCAATCCTTCAATCGGTCTATGAAGGGATTATTGCTATCGACAAGACAGGCAAAATTTTAGCGGTGAACAAAAGTGCGATAGATCTCTTAGGTACAGATAAAAATGTGGCTGAAATAAAAAATAGAAGCATATTAGAATATTTGAACCATACCCAATTTTTCTTTCAAACACCCTATGAAGAAAATATTAAAGATGAAATAGTTTCTATTAATGGTAAGACATTGATCGCTAATAGAGTGGCGATATTTGATCGAGAAATGTTAATCGGATGGGTGATCAGTTTTAGGCATAAAAATGATATTAATTCATTAACTGCAGAATTGACCCAAATCAAACAATATACAGATAATTTAAGAGTCATGAGGCATGAGCATGCTAACAAATTATCAACGATTTCAGGTTTGATTGAAATTGGTGAATATGATTCTGCACTGTCACTCATAAACAATGAAAATATTAAGAAACAACAACTAATAGATTTCATTCGCTCAAGAATAAAATGCAAACAAGTTGCCGGTTTATTGTTAGGTAAATATGCTCGATCTCAAGAACTGGGACTTCAGTTACAGTTTGATCCTACCTGTCAGTTATATAATTTGCCAAACAATATTGATGATGATGAATTATCTGCAATTATAGGTAACTTAATCGACAATGCATTTGAAGCAACGCTGAAAAATCCAGAGAGCGATAAAGTAATTACATTACTTATTACTGATGCAGGTAAAGAATTAGTTATTGAAATTGGAGATAATGGTTGCGGTATCGATCCTGAAATAGCAGGAACCATTTTTAACCGAGGTGTAACAAGTAAAAATGACGATAAAGGTCATGGCATTGGTTTGTATCTGATTAACCGATACGTAACTAATGCTGGTGGCGTCATCTTGGTTGACAACGCAGAGCCCAAGGGCACAATTTTTTCTATTTTTATTCCTAAGAACGGTAACAGATAATGGACTCTATAGATGTTTTAATCGTTGAAGATGAAGTTGGAATTGCTGAATTACATGCTCAATTTTTAAGGCAGATGATGCGTTTTAGACCGGTTGGTATTGCCAACAACATTAGCATGGCTAAAACAATGCTAAAGGTTAATAAGCCAAACCTAATAATATTGGACAACTTTCTACCTGATGGATTAGGCATCGACCTATTACGAAGCATCGTGGCTGATAAATCAGATTCAAAACCTGACGTTATATTGATCACTGCCTCCAGCGAAATGGAAACAGTTAAAGAAGCGATGCACTGTGGATGTTTCGATTATTTATTGAAACCAGTTTCTTATGTTAGATTAAAAGACACATTAAACAGGTACGTACAATATCATAGTGCCATTAATGCCTATGATAATATTAGCCAGCGCCACGTGGATGATCTTTTCAATATTCAAGCTAGAGAAAAATCAGCAAATACATTACCAAAAGGTATTGGTGAATTGACGCTAGATAAAATCAAGCAGACGTTCATCGATAATACAGGTATTAAATATACAGCTGAACGACTAGGGGAACAGGTCGGTATAAGTAAAACAACAGCTAGACGTTATTTAGAGTATTGTTCTGCTAATGGATTTCTTGAAGCAGAAAATGAACATGGAAGGGTTGGTCGTCCAGAACGAGTTTACGTTAAACTCAATTAGAATCACTTTGAATAAAAAACGGCTAAAGATATCTTTAGCCGTTTTTTATTGCGTTATATCAAAATAATTAATTTAAATCATTTAAGTCATTAATGGTTTTTAACTTGCAACTAAACATGATTAGCATCGCCAAAAACATTACAGATAGCAAAGAAAATAGGTGTTAGATATTTGGTAGTAAAACATCACTACACAAATTTAATTTTCTGCTATCCGAAATGGGATTCATGAGGTGCATACATGATAATTAATCAGCGATCATACGCTGGAACGTTGGAGTCTAGTGACTTATTAGTCGAGATATTCCCTACAGCCACAAACAATCTAGATATAGAAATTACCAGCTCCGTTGAAAAACAATTTGGTGATCTCATTCGTACTACAGTATCCAGCACCTTGGCTGAAATGGGGGTTGTATCTGCGTTGGTCAAAGTCAATGACAAAGGGGCGCTCGACTGTGTCATTAGAGCAAGAGTTCAAGCCGCGGTAATTCGCGCGACAGCAGCCAACGATATAGTGTGGGAGAACCTAAAATGAGCAAGTTACGTAGAAGTATGTTGTTTGTGCCCGGTTCAAACGCCGCAATGTTGAGTAACTCTTTTATCTATAACCCTGATGCCATCATGTTTGATTTGGAAGACTCGGTATCTATACGTGAAAAAGATACTGCAAGAATGTTGGTGTTTAATGCTCTTCAACATCCGATGTACCAAAACATTGAGACTATAGTTCGAGTTAATGGATTGGATACCGATTTTGGCGCGTTAGATGTAAGAGCAGTTGTTAAAGCGGGTGTGAACGCTGTTCGTCTGGCAAAAACGGACTGCGCTGAGGATGTTCACAACATGGAAGCTTTGATCGCTGAAGCTGAGCGAGAATTTGGTAGAGAAGTAGGCAGTACCAAAATGCTCGCAGCTATCGAATCTGCTATGGGAATCAATAACGCAGTGGAAATTGCCACAGCATCAAAACGTCTCATTGGTATTGCTTTAGGTGCTGAAGATTATGTGCGTGATCTAAGAACGCAACGTACTGCGGAAGGTGTTGAACTTTTATTTGCTCGATGTTCAATTCTCCAAGCTGCTAGAGCCGCTGGGATTATGGCATTTGATACTGTTTATTCTGATGCAAATAATGAGCAAGGCTTTACCCACGAAGCGGAGCACATTAAATCCCTCGGCTTCGATGGTAAATCGCTAATTAACCCTCGCCAAATCGAAATCATCCATAACATTTTTGCTCCTTCTCAAAAAGAAGTGGATTACGCCAATGCAGTTATCGAAGTGGCTGCTGAAGCTGAAGCACAAGGCTCTGGTGTGGTGTCGCTAAACGGAAAAATGGTAGACGCCCCAATTATTGAGCGTGCTCGTTGGACTTTAAAACGTGCGCAATCCGGAATCAGACAGTAGGGCAAAATCATGACAACAATAACTAATGCAATAAACCGTGAAATAGAGATCGATTTAGAAAAATATCCCCAAATGAGTGCCTTCACAGGTGCTCATCAATTGACTCCGTATCTTTTGAACCGAGAGACAAAGAGGAGTCGTAAGCTTTTTGAAACACTAGAGCAAGCCATCCAAAATGTCGGGCTTGAAGATGGAATGACTATATCTTTTCATCATTCATTTAGGGGAGGAGACAAGACGATCAATATGGTGATGAGCGTAATAGCTTCAATGGGTTATAAAAATCTCACATTGGCATCAAGTTCATTGTCTGACGTGCATTCTCCTATCGTTGAACATATTAAAAATGGTGTGGTTAAACAGATTTATACTTCTGGTATGCGTGGACAACTGGCCGAAGAAATATCCCGTGGTTTACTAAAAGAGCCTGTTCATATTCATTCTCATGGTGGACGTGTCCATCTAGTTCAAAGTGGTGAACTTAGCATTGATGTTGCCTTTGTTGGTGTATCAAGCTGTGATGAATATGGTAATGCTAATGCTGTTAAAGGGCAGTCTCGTTGTGGTTCACTTGGATATGCTCAAATTGATGCCCAGTATGCTCGAAAAACGGTTGTACTGACTGAGACAATTGTTGATTTCCCAAATACTCCAGCATCAATCGCGCAAGATCAGGTGGATGCAATAGTTAAAGTTGCTGAAGTTGGTGACCCTTCAAAAATCGGTGGTGATGCAACACGTATGACAACCAATCCGCGAGAGTTACTGATCGCAAGAAAAGCAGCAGACGTTATCGAGCATTCTGGTTATTTCAAAGATGGCTTTAACCTACAGACGGGTTCAGGCGGTGCTTCATTAGCTGTTACTCGTTTCCTTGAAGATAAGATGGTAAGACGTAATATCGCCGCCAATTTTGGGTTAGGTGGTATTACCGCCTCTATGGTTGCTTTACATGAGAAAGGTCTCATCAAAACGTTACTTGATGTGCAGTCTTTTGACTCGGTCGCTGCAGATTCGCTAGCAAAAAACCCTAATCACCTTGAAATTTCGGCAAATCAATATGCTAACCCGTCCTCCAAAGGTGCGATGGTGGACCGTTTGGATGTTGTTATTCTCAGCGCATTAGAGATTGATACGGGTTTCAACGTCAATGTGATTACAGGCTCAGATGGCGTTATCAGAGGCGCTTCTGGTGGCCATAGTGACACTGCCGCAGCTGCGAATTTGACCATCGTTGTTGCTCCACTGGTTAGAGGACGAATTCCAACTGTGGTGAAAACCGTACTTAACGTTGTAACTCCTGGGACTCAAATTGATGTTTTAGTCACAGATCATGGTGTTGCCATAAATCCAAACAGAACCGAAATTAAATCACGTCTAACAGCAGCAGGTATTCAAACTCTGGATATTCATGAACTGCAGCAACGCGCTGAGTTTTTGACTGGTACGCCAAAGGCAATTGAGTACTTAGATAACATCGTTGGCTACATCCGATACCGCGATGGCTCTGTGATTGATGTTATTCGTCAGGTTAAGGAGTAAATCGTGTATCGAGGGCCAGCAATAACATTAGAGCAGGTCTTAGATAATCGAGAAGTTCGAGCTGCGCGTCAAAGAGAATGGGTTTCAGCCCATTCTCTGCCGATTGTGAGCTTTACGATTAATATGCCTGGTGATGTAAAACTGAATAAGATTTCTCAAATAGGATTTGAGGCGGGGCTGCGTGAAATCTATCAGATTTGTGTTCAAGCGGGTTGCTCTGTCGTTTCTCAATCGTTTATCAACGATTGTGGATGCGAATCAATCAGTGCGGTAAGTGATATCTCCGCGGAAAAGTTAAAGTACCTCATGGTAGATTTAGAAGACAGTCACCCACTTGGCCGCTTATTTGATATCGATGTTTTTGACGCCGATGGCTCGATCTTATCTCGGGACCAGCTAGGTTACCCTAGAAGACGATGTTTCATATGTGGTAGGGATGCAAAGATTTGTGCGAGAAATCGCGTTCATCCTTTACCTGCTCTTATCGACAAGCTGAGTGAGATTGTACATGAATACAACTAATTCTTTACGTTGGCTTCTGGATGATTGCTGCTTGTTCCAGAAAACGGATGTAGGTACGTTTGAGCTCAACATCTGTGAGCTGGTAGGTAACTTGGCTTATCACGCAATGATGTTGGAAGTTCACTTAACGCCTAAACCGGGTTTGGTCGATTGTGTTTCCAACGGTTCACATAGTGACATGACTATTGAAACATTTGTCACCAGCGCGAATTGTCTACGTCCATATATGCTGATGTTTGTTCAATCGGGATTTGAAAATGGTCACAACTCGCCAGCGGATTTGCTACCTAAATTAAGAAAAATTGGTATAGAAGCTGAAAAGGCCATGTTTGCAGCAACACGAGGAGTAAACACCCACAAGGGAATGATTTTTACGCTTGGTTTGATATGTGGTGCCGTGGGCTGGTTGTACAAAAGAGAAACCAGTTTTAATTCATCGAGAATCCAATGGGTCATAAAAGAGTGCTGCGCTAATCTAGTTATAGAAGATCTGGAACGATCGAATAAAATTCCGGTGACCGCCGGAGAGAGGATATATCGACGTTATGGATTAACAGGTATCCGAGGGGAAGCCTCCAACGGGTACCCCATAATTTTTAGTAGCGCGTTACCGACATTTGAACAATCGATAAATCGAGGTCTCTCCGAAGAACAAGCGATGTTTAAAACGTTACTCACCATAATGATGTGTAATGATGATTCGAATTTGGTGCATCGCGGGGGAATTAGAGGGCTTCAATATGTGAAGTTGTATTCGAAATCGCTTATAGAGAGCTGCCTAGTTAGTGATGAGGATTTTGAACAGCGCATGTTAGATTTCGACAAAAATCTTGTTGAACGGAATTTAAGTCCAGGGGGGAGCGCTGATTTGCTTGCTGCGACTTGGCTTATTGCACAATTAAACCATTTAAGCCGATGAGCAAAAAAACTGTTTTTTAGATATGAAAAAAGGCAATGGGAAAGGATGACCATTGCCTACCAACAAATCCCTACAATCAAATTAGTTTTGATCAAATCCTGTTGGAATAACTTGAATATCATTTTCCAGTTCAATTGGATTATGAAAATTTTCATAGTGATGTTGGCAAAGGGGTATTTGAAAAATATTTTCATTGCATTCGTTGGTATTATTACTTTTCACCATCACTTGTCTTGTATATTTATTCGTGCAATTTACTTCCGCGCAAAAGGTATTCTTTAATTTTGTTTGTGAAATAGAAAGTTTGCTGGAAATTTTTGATTCACTTTCTACTAGATTGTTAACAAGCATATCGTAGTCCTTTGGAATACTTATTTTAGTGGTGTATTTCGTAGATGTTATAAGGTAAACCCGATAGGGATGAGCTCTACGTTGTCTAGAATTTCTAGTTGGCTTCCTTCGTTATCGCTGTGCTCCTTGCAAAGAGGGATGACATAAATTGAGTCTTTGTTCTCTTTGGGATTTGCGACAAAAATGGCTTGGTCGTGGTTTTTACAGCAGTGTGGTACTGCGCATTTATCATGGTTACTTTGACTAAAGTATTTCCAATATGACAACCAGTTTTCTTTTGCTTTTTGAGTTATGAATTCTTCTGATAACCTCGAAACTAACATGATTTTATCCTCTAGGACTAATAATCTGTATTTGGTTATTAAACTGATTTATTGGAATTCAGTTTTTAATTAAATTCATAAATTTTTGTGGTTTTAAAAGAATATTTAAAATTTTATGGCGGTAATTTATTTTAAAAATCAATTCTGGCGAATATGACGGCAGTATTCGACCGTAAGGTGAAAAGTCGTTGATGTAGATGTTGATGAAAGCTCAGTGTGTTAGATGTATGTTCTGCAGAAAGTGCGCCGACGTTGGTGTGCAATCATGTATCTACGCTAATTTGCCTATGGAAGACAAGATATACCTGTAATCTATGTTTATGAAAAGTTTGTGTTTTATTATTTTTATCTATGAATTAAAGTGCAAATGCACACTATGCCTTCTTTAAGATAGTGAAGCTGGTTGGCACTATTCAGTTGTAAAAAAATAATAAGGTCTATTCAATGACAAATCTTAGGACGACGCTACTAGCTTCAGTAGTCGTTTTTGCGCTTGCTGGATGTCAAAGCACATCCGAACCTGTTTCTCTAACCCAAGAAACAAACCATGTTGAACAGTCGGTAGAATCTCAATTCTCTGAAGTAAACCAGTCTTACCAAGATTGGTTTGAGATCCTCAAAGAGAGTGACAACCTCTCGCTCTATTCACCTACTCACTTTCGCGAGTTAGCCGAAGCTTGGGCTACAGCGTCAGATGTTTACAAGCAAATGGAAGCCGAACCGGCTTTAGTTAGTAATGACTATTCACTGTTTTCAAGTAAGACTTACAAACAAGTGTTTGATGAAAACATGACGAAAGTCGATGCTTCCTACCGTGTACTGCAAGCGTTCAAAACCAAAGCTGATAGTGCATTGGCTGATTCAATTTCACAGATGGCTTATCTTGATAGCATCGCTACAGTTACCTATTTTCCATCTGACTATAAAAAAGTGGATACGGAGTATAGAACGTTGTTCATCGATGTACGTGATGACAAACTAGAATCCGCACAAGAAAAACAAGTTAAGTTCTTGGCAAAAGCTAAAGTGCTAGAAGTGAAAGTAAATCACAAGATTTATATTGAACCTCTGGAAAAGCAAACAGCAGTACTTAAGAAAGAGGGCTTGTCTCGCGTAGCACCATTAACGTTTGCTCGTGTAGAGGGTGAAATCACCTTAGCAACCAATGTGGTGTCTACGAATACCAGAGATACTGTAAGCATTCAAAAAGCCGTAAAACGTGTTGAATTTGAGTTGAAACACGTTGCTCAAGTAGCCCATCAGGTGAAATTGTTAGCGGCAATTGAAGATGACAAATTTGAACCTACTGTGCTTGAAATGGAAAACAACTTGTTTGCTATTTCTCAGAAAATAGATGGTGCAGATTATCGAGACAACATGTTGCGTGAACAGGCAGAACGTATTCTGGCTAGCGTTGATAGTTTGGTAGCTGCGGATAAAACCAATGCGCTAAAAGAGCAGTTGGGCACGTTAACTCTCAAACTAGAACAGCTAGAAGCTGAGAATAAGTTACAGGCTGAGCAAATTGCACAAGCCAGTCAAAGAGAGCAGCGACTCCAACAGCAAAAGATCCGTGATGAGCAGTACATTCATCGCATGGACGAGTTAGTTGCTTCATTAAAGCAGTTGCAAACTTTACCTACCGAAAACGTGGTTGATGATGCTGAGAGTGCGGTTTCACCTACTAAGCTGGAAGAGAGTTCCCCAGTGATTGAAGAACCA
The DNA here is from genome assembly GCF_058630515.1 of Vibrio sp. HM8-C. Classification (NCBI taxonomy): domain Bacteria; kingdom Pseudomonadati; phylum Pseudomonadota; class Gammaproteobacteria; order Vibrionales; family Vibrionaceae; genus Vibrio; species Vibrio sp. HM8-C. The sequence goes on along the minus strand of NZ_JBMMKS010000022.1, from coordinate 19,865 downwards.
GCGGTGCAATCAGAAACTGCAGTTCAAACCGATGCAAGCTAATTTGCAGATACAGAAAGAGCGCCGATGGCGCTCTTTTCTTATGAGATGTTTAAGCCGTTAACACTCTTAAAATACGATCAGCTTTTTCTGCCATTTCAATACCTTCATCAGTGAGGTATCCACCATCGGGAAGAGTACAAAGGCCTTTATCATGTAGTCGTTTCGCTGCGGATTGCATTGCTTCACCCGCTTCGCTGTGCACTTTAATACCGGTAGCTGCACTGCTGATATCAAATTGAACAAGGAGATTTAGTTCATCTAAGTGTTGCTGGGAAAATTTCATGACACACCCTTATTACTCGTTAAGTTAACTTCACAATAGGCGCAGCAATACAAAGACGCAATCATCGAAAAACAGAAGTGTTATCTAGAACCAATATGGGCGTTTTTTATGCATAACAAAATCTTCACAACCTATATGGAGTAAGGCTTTGCTAAATTACTTAGCGTTATTAAAAGCCAGTCTTTTATTATTAAACTGTATTTGATTTGTTGCTCAATTAGATCGAATTAATCTCGAAATAAACATTTTTGGTGAACATGAAAATAGCCCTTGAATAATCGTGGATTTGGAGCGATTATCGCGCACTCTCTTTGTATCAAAATGTAAATTTTTAATTATGGAACATAGTCAATTCGATTCGTTGCTTCCACCGCAGATGGCTGAACGTGCGGCTGAAACTGGGGTAGGTAAAGCAACCAAGGCCGCATATAAATCTTTTCTCCTAGCCATTTCTGCGGGTATTCATATTGGTATTGCATTTGTGTTTTACACCGTAGTGACAACAGGAGCTCACGACTTACCCTATGGCGTGACGAAACTTTTAGGCGGTATAGCGTTTAGTTTAGGTCTTATTCTTGTAGTAATAACAGGAGGTGAACTATTTACCAGTACAGTGCTTACTCTGGTCGCTAAGGCGAGCGGAAAAATTTCTTGGCAACAGCTGATGAAAAACTGGATGGTTGTCTACTTAGGTAACCTGACAGGGTCATTTATGCTCGTGGCAATCATGTTGGCTACACGTCAGTACATGGAAGATGGCGGCCAACTGGGTCTTAATGCGATGGCCATTTCACAACACAAACTCCACCATACTTTTTTACAAGCATTTTCTTTGGGTTTGATGTGTAACATTCTGGTTTGTTTAGCTGTATGGATGACATTTAGTGCTCGTTCACTAACAGACAAAGTAATGGTTCTAGTATTGCCAGTTGCTATGTTCGTATCCTCTGGTTTTGAGCACTGCATAGCGAATATGTTCCAAGTACCTATGGCTATAGGGATTAAGACATTCGCACCAGAAGCGTTTTGGCAAATGACGGGCGCAAATATCGCTGATTATGCCGACTTAAACATGATGGAATTTATTGTTAACAACTTAATTCCAGTAACACTGGGCAACGTTGTTGGTGGTGGCGTGTTTGTTGGTATGTGGTATTGGTTGATCTATCTAAAAGATTAACTTGTCTTACCCACATAAACAGTTATTTCAATAAGAAAAGCGGCAAAAATGCCGCTTTTTTCATAATTTCCACTTAAAGCGTTTGTTGCGCAACAAAAGCGGTTATTCACCTTATCCACAATTTCTGTGGATAACCTGTTTTAAATGCCGTGAGTAAACGCAACTGAATGATTTTTTCCATAATTGCGCACAAATTACGTGCGACAAGTGCACTATTTTAGGTTGTAAAATATTGGTGACCATTTGTACTGAATTGCAATTTTTAATCACGAAATTTCACGTTTATTCGACCTTCTTTAGTAAAAGTGGCCTTTAACGTTAAATGAAGAGATAAAGTGAGTGAAATCGTCATCATTACAAAGATTGCAATCATAATCATCAACTGATATTTGATTGCGACAAGAGGGGACGCTCCTCCTAATATTTGTCCTGTCATCATCCCTGGAAGCGTCACCAAACCTATGGTTGCCATTGAAGCAAGCAGTGGCGCATTGGCTTTGCGCAGCGCGTTTCTTACAAAATCTCTCGAAGCGTATTGGGGAGATGCCCCTAGTGATATTGCAGCTTCATACTCGCTTTTTCGTTCTTCAAAAGCAGTGAATAAGTTTTGCAACGCAACAATGTTTCCACTGAGGCTATTTCCCAACAGCATGCCAGCAAGTGGTATCAAGTATTGAGCACTGTACCAAGGTGAAGGCTGAACAATACCTAAACAGAGAATAGTCACGATAGGAAATAGCCCAGCAGCTAAACCCAACGTAATGGGCAAAAGAAGGGCTTTTCTGGGAAGACGAGTTTTAGACACAATAGAACTGGCGCCAATAACTAGCATTAACATGAGCCAAATGAGATTGACCCATATGCTGTTGAGCTTGAACAGGTATTCTAAATACATCCCAACAAGCAGCAGTTGTAGCGTCATTCTACCAACTGAGATTAGAATCTCGTTGCCAATACCGAGTTGATAAACTCTGCTCACCATCAGAGGGATGATGAGAACAAAGCTAAAAACAGCCAGTTGCCACCATGCAATATCAATTGTGCTGCTCACTCTATCTCCTAGTTCAAACGACTCTAGTATCTGAAAAGTCTTAGCTAATTATTACTGAACTCGAGATTCCAACAAGCAAAAAATAGCTCGGTTAGTCACTCTTTATTGATTTAGCTCCATAAAGAGTTCTTCAAAATAAGTACAGTACTCATCTTTATGTGTTGTTTACCCTCAAGGGTCAGAATAATAGGAACAGTGATGATTTTAGTAGTCGGTCATAAGAATCCAGACAGTGACAGTATTTGTAGTGCTTTGGTTGCTGCAGAGTTGTTGAAAGCTCGCGGTCTTGAAGCGAAGGCAGTGCGCCAAGGCGAGATTAATCGCGAAACACAACATATCTTGACAACAGCAGGTGCAGAGCAACCTGAGTTACGCACAAGTGTTGCAGGTGAAAAAGTATGGTTAGTGGACTATACCGACTTAGCACAAGCTCCAGATGACTTAAATGATGCAGAAATTCTGGGTATTGTTGACCACCACCGTTTAGGTGATGTGATGACAGTAAACCCGCTAGAAGCTTGGATTTGGCCAGTTGGTTGTACCAGCACCATTCTTTTTAATCTGTTCAAGATGGAAAGTGCACCAATTACTAAGCAGACTGCAACGCTTATGATTTCTGCGATTCTTTCAGATACAGTGGGCTTTGCTTCACCAACATGTACGCAAAAAGATAAAGATGCAGTCGCTGAACTGGCTGTTTTAGCTGAAATCACAGATTTAGATGCCTTTATCCAAGCGCTTCTGATTGCCAAAACAGATATTGAAGGTCTGTCTGCTGCGCAATTGGTTGAGAAAGATCTAAAAGCATATCCTTTCAATGGTCGTGATGTTGTCGTTGGACAAATTGAATTAGCGACATTAGACCAAGTAGCAACTATGATTGATGCGCTAGAAGCGGATTTAGAGCGTCGTTGCGAAGAAGATAAACTTGCGTTCGCAGCTCTAATGCTGACTGATATCACCACTGCGCAAACTCGTTTGCTGTTCAAAGGTGAGTGGTCAGAGAAACTGGCGAAGCATCTAACTGATGGAGTATTGATGATGGAAAATACTCTGAGCCGTAAGAAGCAAGGTTGGCCTTGGTTACAGACTGAGCTAGCTTAATCGCTGATTTCGGGTATGATGCCCAGCCTATAAAGGTTTTAACGCCCATAGCTTACAAACTGCTGTGGGCGTTTTATTTGGAGGCCAATATGTCCAATGCGTTAACCGCGGAACAAATCGCGACAATCAATCAGTACGATCAAGAGCAGCGTTTTAAATACTGCATTAAAGAAATTGTAGCGAATCAACAAGTGTGGATTCTAAAAGATGAACACGGTTGTGTGATGTTGAACACCGAAGATGACGATTGTGTGCCAGTTTGGCCTAATCGTGAGTTTGCTGAAGCCTGGGCAACAGGTGAATGGAGTTCGTGCGAAGCGGAAGCTATCTCGTACAACAAATGGCGCAGTCGTTGGACAAGTGGCTTAGAGCAGGATGACCTGTCAGTTGTCGTTTTTCCAAATGACAATGAAGAAGGTGTTGTGCTATTTCCGGATGAATTTGATTTCGAACTCGATAAGCAAAACGCTCGTCGTTAATCAACGAAACCACTGATAAAGTGGTGAAGACTGAGAATCTTTAAGGGCCTGCGCAAGCTGGCCTTTTTGTTGATACTGCATAATCAGCTTCTTAATAATCGGGCGAGCTTGTGCTTCTGTCATTCCTGTCTTTAACTCAGGTTCGTAAAGCAGCTTCAATAAAACGACATCCAGAGGCGAAAGCAGGTCTTCAGGAGTTTTGTCGTTGAAAATGGACGGGTAGGCAAATTCAGAATCGTTTGGCAAACCAAGCGTTTGAGTGATTTCTTCGACGATGCAGGCGACCAGTTTACCGTGGCTGCGAGCTTGATCGACAGGGATAACGACAGTAGCAGAGATAATCTCGTGGGTTTTAGGATTCGTCTTGTAGCCAGCTTGGCATACCGCGCCAAACATATGTTTGGCTGACTCTTTTCCCATCTCTTTCTTTATATCGTCACCCCAGTCTTTTTGCTGAGTGAAAATCCACACCACATTCGCTTCTTCGCGAGTGTTCACTCTGTAAATAGGATGACCGATGATTTCGTTGAGGTGTTTGATGTGCGCGTTTACGAGCTCATCATGCAGGTCTTGATCACCGACCTTATGTTGAACCCAAATTTTGACTGGTTGTTGCCATTTCACTAATGGTTTTTTACCCGCAGAGTATTCGTTTCTTAGCGCCACGTGGATAAATGCACGTTCAACGAAACCTGTGTCCTGCCAGTTGTCTTTAGCGGCAACTTTGGCGCTGCTGGCTAGCAGCACCAAAAAGCAACATTTGAGTAATTGAAGGCGAGCTATTTGAAGCATGGTGCCTTGTTGAAATGACTCTCAATCATGCGTTGAGTGATAGGGTGTTGTGGATCAGATAGAACCTCTAGCGTATTCCCAGACTCAACCACCACGCCATCATGCATGACCATCACTTTGTCTGTGATGTGTTTAATCACACCAATGTGCTGGGATACATAGATGAACGATACGCCCATCTCTTCTTGCAGTTCTAAGAACAGGTTAAGGATCTGAGAGCGCATCGCCATGTCCAAACCATTTAGAGCCTCATCAGCGATGATGATCGAAGGTTGCAAAATCAATGCGCGAGCAAGACAGACGCGTTGCTTTTGGCCTGTAGCCAGCATTTGTGGGTAGAAGTAAGCATGCTCTGGTAACAAACCGACACGTTGCAATGTTTCTTTAACGCGTTTCTCTCGCGCTTCTGGCGACATATTGGTATTTCGTTTTAGTGGACCTTCCAATATTCGACCAATTTGAATTCGAGGGTTGAGCGAGGTATTCGGGTCTTGAAAGATCATTCGAATCAGCTTGCAGCGGGTCGCATAGTCTTTGTGTGCTAGCAGCTCACCATTTACACGAATTTCTCCGCCAGTTGGCTCAATCATCCCGGCCAACATACGTGCGAGAGTAGATTTACCCGAACCGTTTTGACCAATAAAACCGATAGTTTGACCAGCTTCGAGAGTAAAGCTCATCGGTTTAACTGCCTCTTGTACTTTCTTACGGAAAAGTCCTGAGCGCGTTACAAAATTCTTTTTTAAGTCAATGACTTCTAGTAATGAAACGCTCATGATTTTTGCTCTACGTTAAGCGGAAAGTGGCAAGCGAACTTATGGTTTTTAATAATCTGACTTCTCGGTACTTCAACACACTGCTTCTTAGCATAAGGACAACGAGGGCCTAAACGACAACCGATCGGTAGATGTTGAAGCGGAGGAATAGAACCCGGAAGTGAATGCAGTTTCTGCTTATGAGGTATCCAGTCACTAAAATCAGGCATCGCTTTTAGCAATGCAGAAGTATAGGGATGTTTAGGTTCCGTCAGAATCTTATTGGTGTCAGCGGATTCAACAGATTGACCGCAATACATTACGGTAATGCGATTCGCCCACTGAGTGATAGTGGTTAAGTCATGGCCAACAAGCAAAATCGAAGTATTGTTTACCTGATTCATCCGGCTCAGCAAACGTAGAATCTGCGACTGTGTAATTGGGTCTAAGTCGTTTGTTGGCTCATCGGCGATCAGCAATTTTGGTTTGGCGGCAATCGCCATCGCAATCATTACTTTTTGACATTCACCGTCAGTAAGCTCATACGGATAGCTGCGCATAAGACGTTTGTGATCTTTAATACCGACTTTATGCAGCAGAGCAACGGCTTGTTTATGACGCCATGTGAATCGCTCCCACCATTTGCCTTCGAAAGTCCGTGTTGGGATTGACTCAATCAACTGTTTACCAACCTCTTCTGAAGGGTCTAAACACGTTGATGGCTCCTGGAAAATCATTGCAATATCACGAGCAATAACACGGCGTCTTTCTCTAGGCGTCAGTTGCAGCAGATCGATGTTACCCAGACGCATTCGGTCTGCGGTAATGCGCCAATTGTCTTTACCAACGCCGACAATGGCTTTTGCAACCAAGCTCTTACCTGAACCTGATTCACCTACAAGGCCTCGAATTTCCCCTTCGTTAAGGGTCAGACTCATGCGGTCTACGGCTTTCACCAGACCTTGAGGGGTATCGATTTCAATTGTCAGATGACGAATATCTAATAATGGCATTATTCGACTCCTGCATTTAATGCTTGGCGTGCACCTTCACCAACAAGGTTGATCATTACTACTGTGTACATGATTGCAAGGCCAGGCAGAGTAACGGTCCAAGGTGCAAGATAGATAAGCTCTACTGAGTCACCCAAAATTGCGCCCCATTCGGTACTTGGCGCTTGAGCGCCAAGACCTAAAAAGCCAAGTGCTGTGATATCTAAAATAGCGATAGATAACGCCATGGTGAATTCTTGCGCCAACATCGGTAACGTATTTGGCAAAATCGAATGCCATAGAAGATAGAAATCACTCGCACCGTCAAGTCGTGCTGCCATGATGTAATCTTTTTCTACTTCGTTGTGCACAGCGATATAAACCGAGCGAACAAACCGTGGGATTAATGCTAAGCAGATAGCAAGCAGTACGTTAAATTCCCCAAATCCTAAGAAAGCGACGAATATGATAGCTAGTAGGAGTGAGGGAATAGACATAACCGTGTCTAACAGGTGGTTTAAAGTACTTGATAGCAGACCTCGCGTCATACCTGCAAGAATACCGATAAGGCAACCGATGAACGCGGCGATCACAGTAATAACCACCGATGCTCCAAATGTTAGCTGAGAGCCATCAATAAGGCGTGACAATATATCGCGTCCTAAGTCATCAGTGCCAAGGAAGAAATCGACCGAACCGGATGGATCCCATGACGGTGGCATCAAAAGATGTCCAGTCTGACCATGTGGGTCATGAGGCATTAGCCAAGGAGAGGCGAGCGTAATGACGATGATTAAGGTGAGACTCCAAAGGCCGAACATGGCAAGGCTGTTGGCTCGATAGCTGCGCCAAAAACGTTCGAACTGGGTTGGAATGCGCTCTTCCTGATAAATGTTATTTGTTAGCATACCATTCCTTTCTCACCAGAGGGTTGATCATCGCGCCGATCAAATCCGATAGGATGTTCGCGGTTAATACTAGCGAACCCACAGCAATCACACCTGCCTGAATAGACATATAGTCTTTGTTCGATAACGCATCAAGCAACCAGCGACCAATACCCGGCCAGTTAAAGATGGACTCAGTGATGATGGCAAGAGTCAGCATACTGGACAACTGAACGCCAAACTTTGGAATGATAGGTGGAATGGCGTTACGCAATACGTGTTGAGTAATGATTTTGTAGTAGGACAAGCCTTTTATACGCGCAGCACGAACATAGTTTTGCGACATAACGTCCGCAACTGAAGCACGCATCAAACGAATAACCTGTGTGGTTGGGGCTAATGCTAATACCAAACATGGCAGTATCATGTGTTCGAACACACTGTGCAGAATATTGGCGCTATTGACACCTTTTGCGAAGAACGCGTCAATCAGAACAAAACCAGTTACAGGTTCTACTTCGTAAAGCAAGTCATAACGTCCGGATACTGGGAACATGCCATAGTGCAGTGAGAAGATCATAATCATCATCAGTGCGACCCAATAAAGCGGCGCAGAGTACCCTGACATAGACGTAAACGAAATGATGGTATCAATCCATTTACCTTGTTTCATGCCAGCAACAGTACCAATCGGAAGACCAATAAACAGGGAAACCAAGAATGCGATGAAGCAAAGTTCCAGCGTTGCTGGAAACACTTTGACAAGTTCATCTGCAATCTCAACGCCATTTTTATTCACGCCAAAATTGAACTGCGATAGTTCACTAAGATACATCCACCAACCCTGCCAAAATTCCTGAATAGCCCACGGAGACTGAGGTTCAAGACGAAGTAGGCTATATCCAACAAGAGTTAGGATAAGTAGGGTGATGATGAAGAGGTTAAATCTACGTACCGCATAGATAAACATTATTCGGCAACCCTCTTCACTTCATTGAACGGCTCTACACTAAATGGGCTTAGACGGAAACCAGTCAGTGTTTTGTTGTACGCTTTAAACTGCATTCCATGTGCGATAGGAATGACAGGAAACTCTTGATTCAAAATGGTCTGTGCCTGTTTGTAAAGATTGAGGCGATAACGAGGTTTATCTACTTCTAGAGCCAAATCAAGCAAGAAATCGAAATCACTGTTACACCACATAGAAGCGTTTAGCCCTGCACGGTTCGCTCCACATGAAAGTAGTGGCCGTAGGAAATTATCAGGGTCACCAGTATCACCCGTCCAGCCTCTTAAAAACAGGTCTATGTGGCTCTTTTCTGCAAGTTGTGAGCGGTTCACATTACTTTCAGGAATCAGATTGAGTGTTACACCTATGTCAGCAAGGTTGGCCTGAATCATTTCTGCCATTTTACGAGGACTAGGGTTGTAAGAACGAGGCTCAATAGGCACTGACATCGTCATTTCCAAACCACTCGCGTAGCCAGCATCGCGCAACAAACCCAGCGCGTAATTACGATCGTAGCGAATCTGGATATCGTCTTTCTGATACGCCCAAGAGCTAGGTGGCAGAATGTTATAAGCAATACTACCTGTGCCGTAATAAACGGAATCGAGAATGTTTTGACGGTTGATGGCAAAGTTCAGAGCTTTACGTACTCGCACATCGTTCAACGCAGGATGTGAAGTATTGACCGCAATGAAAGCGACGTTCATTGCAGGTTTTATTGATAGGTCAATATTGTCCTGCTTCTGAATTACTGGAATTTGGCTGGAAATTGGGAAGCTCAACACGTCGCATTCGTTACGCAGCAGCTTCGCTAATGTTCCTGTTCCACGTTGAGAAATATCGAATACAACCTGCTTCATAATCGCAGGACTATTCCAGTAACTGTCATGACGGCGCAGACGCACCAAGTCGTTGACCTTAAATTCTTCCAAATAGAATGGCCCTGTTCCTACGGGAAGAGCATCGATATTGTGTTTTTCGTCTTTGATCTGAATTTGTTGACCATACTCTTCTGACAAAATAACCGCATGCGTGGTTGAAATGTTAGATAAAAAGCTGTTGTCAGGGCGTCTAAGCGTAAACTTCACCGTTTGGTCATCTATAGCGGTAACATCTTTCAACAGGCTCGGGAAATTAATGCCTGCAAACCACGGATAGTTCCCATTACTAACATAGTGAAATGGGTGAGTAGGATCGATAATGCGCTTAAAGCTGAACACGACATCTTTGGCATTCAGTGGTCGAGTCGGCGTAAACCACGCAGTAGTATGGAAAGTCACACCGGAGCGAAGGTCAAAAGTATATTCTGTGCCGTCTTCGCTTACTTGCCATTGTGTTGCGATATTTGGAATTGGCGTATGTGTATCCGGATCAAGCTTCAACAGAGTATCGTACAACTGAGGGCTCAATGCTTCAGAAGTAATGCCACTATCAACTAACTGAGGATTAAAGGTACTAGGGCTGCCTTGACCACAATACACAAAGCCGCTTTGGCGAATTTTAGTATGATCAATCTCTTCTCCACAGCCAGCAAGAAGGCTTAGTCCGCATAATCCGAGCGTGATTCGTAATAAAGAGTTCATATAGAAAAACAGTATGGGAAACGAAGCAAAGTAATTATTCCGTCATAGTCATGAGCGATATGTCTTCGATTAGCGTTTAAAGTAACAATCACGTTTGCCTCAAAATCCTGCTAATTTATCATTCTTTAACGTGTTAAACCAAGAAAAAGGTTAGGGTATATAGGGTTATTCATTTTTTGAGAGTTGATATTTTCTCATCAGCCCTCGAAATTGATGATAGCTTAATCCGAGCGACTTCGCGGCTTGCCTTTGATTAAACTTGGCAAATTTAAGCGATTCATTAATCACGTATTTGTCTTGTTGTTCTTGCCATTGCTTAAAATCCATCGGGAATGCCAATTCGACATGGGTAGCATCATCAATACTGGCTTTATCTTCTGGCCTGCTTTCTTCAGTTTTCCAATTGGTTTGGAATGGATTGAAGATCAGAATATCGATTGGAACATCGGCTGTGCCGTGTTGATAGACAGCTCGTTCGACTACGTTCTTCAGTTCACGAATATTACCCGGCCAAGGGTATTGAGTGAGGTCGCTCATTGCTCTTGAAGTAAAGCCTGCAAAGAAAGGCAGTTGCAATTCTCGACACATTCGAATGGCAAAATACTCTGCTAGTAGCCCAATATCTTCTGTGCGTTCTCGCAATGGTGGAAGGTGAATAACATCAAATGCCAAGCGGTCGAGTAAGTCGGCACGAAAGTCTCCTATTTGGGCGAGTTCGGGTAAGTTTGCGTTGGTCGCACACACCAAGCGTACATTGGCATTAAGCGCTTGGTTACCACCTACTCGTTCGTATTGCCCATATTCAATAACGCGAAGCAGTTTTTCTTGTACGCTTAAAGGTGCCGTGGCGAGCTCATCCAAGAAAAGAGTACCACCTTCAGCACGCTCGAAACGCCCTTGGTGTCTACCTTTAGAACCAGTGAAAGAACCGGACTCATGACCAAAGAGTTCCGAATCGATCAATCCCTCACTCAGTGTCGAGCAGTTAAGCGAAATTAAAGGCTGATCCCAGCGTTTTGATAGATAGTGAAGACGTTGAGCGATGAGTTCTTTACCTGTACCTCGTTCACCAACAATCAGTACCGGACGGTCAATAGGAGCAAGGCGAGATACCTTATCCAGTACCGCGTGAAAAGCAGGGGATTCCCCAATTAAATTCTGCTGCACAGTTTATCTCCTTCCTTAAACTAGATCTGATTAGCTTAAGCGTGCTATTGATGAAGTATGAGATTAATCAGTTGGCGAAATTAACCAACTGTTGGTGAAAATGTTTATAGCATAGTCTTGGTATTCGTATGTTTCAATGTAAGTATATGAAAAATATAGCGTGAAAAGATGGCATGGAACTTGGTAATAAACTAGGCGTAGGTTTAGATGTGTTAGGCCTAAACAGTTAAATAGTGATTACAGCTTGATTATGTATAGGGAGTCAAACATGGGTATTTTTTCTCGTTTTGCAGACATTGTTAATTCCAATATCAGCGCATTACTCGATAAGGCGGAAGATCCTGAAAAAATGATCCGTCTTATCATCCAAGAGATGGAAGATACGTTAGTGGAAGTTCGCACCAACTCTGCTAAAGCCATCGCAGACAAAAAAGAGCTAGCTCGTAAAGTTGCCAGTATTGATGAGCAAATTGAAGATTGGCAAAGCAAAGCAACGTTAGCGTTAAACAAACAGCGTGAAGATTTGGCGCGCGCAGCTTTGATTGAAAAGCAAAAGCTTCAATCAGTTTTGAAGAGTTTGCACACTGAGCAGACACTGGTAGAAGAAACTATCGATAAGCTCACTGGTGAAATTACTAAATTGGAAAGCAAAATCACCGAGACTCGCGCAAAACAGCAGGCTCTGGCTATTCGCTCTCAAACAGCGGTAAATCGTCGAAATGTGCAGCGTCATCTTCATACCAATCGTACTGATGAAGCGATGGCGAAGTTTGAGCAGTATTCACGTAAAGTAGACGAACTTGAAGCAGAAGCTGATCTTTATGCACAATCAGCTCAAGGCAAATCTTTAGACCAAGAATTTGCTGAGCTTCAAGCGCAAGACGAGATTGAACAAGAACTTGCAAAGTTAAAACAACAAATGCAACAACATCAGCAATAGTCTAAACACGTAATTTATAGGAGCAGTCTATGGCCTCAGTATTTTTCACTGGACCTCTTATCGTCTTCCTGATTTTTGTCGCGCCTTTGTGGTTGTTTCTCCACTATCGAAGTAAACGAAAAGTAGGTAGCGGTCTTTCTTCAGAAGACTATGAAATGTTGCAACAGATCTCAGACAAAGCGAGTGGCTTACAGTCTCGCGTAGAAACTCTAGAACGAATTCTTGATGCTGAATCTCCAAACTGGAGAAGAAACTATGAATAGCCGTGAACTGTACAGAGATCCTGTCAACGGTAAGATAGGCGGTGTATGTGCTGGCCTTGCGAACTATTTTGGTTTGGAAGTATGGGTTGTCCGCATACTTGTTATCTCAGCAGGTCTATTGGGTGGTGGATTTCTGATTGTATTGGCTTATGCTGCCTTAATGCTGATGTTAGAAAAGCAGCCATATCAGTACCAGCAAACGGTCAAGTCACAACGTGAGCATACTTTAAAGAGCAAGCCTTGGGAGCAAGGACAAACCGCTGATGCACTTCTAAATACCTTAAACGAAGATTTAACTAAGGTTGAGAAGCGAGTGCGAAACATGGAAGCTTATGTCACTTCGGAAGCTTTTAAAGTGAATCGAGAATTTAGCAAATTATAAAAAGAAACCTTCATATAAAGGAAAAGAACGGTATGGCTAACAACGTGGATAACACTTGTGCATGGGCAATGAAACATCCTTTAGAGCGAGAATATCATGATGCAGAGTGGGGTGTTCCTGTTCACGATGACACCAAGTTGTTTGAATTTATTACGCTAGAAGGTGCACAGGCTGGATTAAGTTGGATAACCATCTTGAAAAAGCGGGAAGGTTATCGTCAAGCGTTTGAACATTACGACATTAACAAGCTAGCTCAATACGAAGAAGATCATGTTCAATCAATCATCGACAATTTCGATGTGGTAAAGCACAAAGGGAAAATCGCTTCTGTGTTTTCCAATGCTCGAGCAGCGATTGAACTCAAGAAAGAATTTGGGTCGATTGATAAAGCCTTATGGCAATTCGTAGGCGGTCAACCTAAGGTAAACCAGTGGCAGGACATGAGCCAAGTTCCCGTATCAACCGAAGAATCAAAAGCCATGAGCAAGTTTCTGAAAAAGAGAGGCTTCAAGTTTGTTGGTGAGACTATCTGCTACTCGTTGATGCAGGCTGTTGGAATGGTGAATGACCATCTGGAACATTGCCCAAAGAAATAGCTAATATTCATCAAAAAGAGCACCTTAGAGTGCTCTTTTCGTTTGTTTAACCTAGTTAATATGATGAATTTTCGCTCAACATCTGTGGCTGATTAAGCGGTAACGGCTTGTTCCAAAATCACCGAGTTGTAACGAGCTAAGCCCGCTTCCAGATCCGCAATCAAATCATTCACATCTTCCAAACCAATATGTAGACGAATAAGTGTGCCTTCGAAATGTGGGTTTGCCACTGTGCGTAGGCTGTTAAAGCTATTAGGCTCATTAGCCAGAATAAGGCTTTCAAACCCACCCCATGAATAACCCATGCTGAAATGTTTCATTCCATCAAGCAGAGCTGTGGTGGCTTTAGGGCAAGTGGTTTTAAGAACAAATGAGAACAGGCCATTACCGCCGGTAAAGTCGCGTTTGAAAAATTCATGACCAGGGCAAGATGGCAGACCCGGATGGCGAACATGGTCCACCTCTGGACGTTTAGCCAACCACTCAGCAACTTTCATACTGTTTTCAGCATGCTGGCGAAGGCGAACATCAAGCGTACGCAAGCCGCGTAAACCTAAATACGCATCGTCAGGTGATACACATTGACCCATCAAATAGCTTTGTTCACGCAGTTGTGGCCAGTATTTTTCCACTGATACTGCGGTACCGAGCATCACATCTGAGTGTCCAACTATGTATTTCGTTGCAGCTTGAACCGAAATATCTACGCCGTGATCGAATGGAGAAAAGTTAACGCCTGCACCCCATGTATTATCGAGAACCACAATGATGTCAGTTTCATGAGCAATGCTTGATAGCAGAGGAACGTCCTGGACTTCCATGGTAATTGAACCTGGAGATTCCAAGAATAGTAACTTGGTGTTTGATTTGATCAGTGAGCGAATGTCTTCGCCAATCATTGGGTCGAAGTAAGTGGTTTCTACGCCTAGTTTCGCTAGGATCTTGTCACAAAAGTCACGGGTCGGTTCATAACAGGTATCCACCATTAATATATGGTCACCTGTTTCTACAAACGACAGAATGGTGTTGCTAATTGCCGCTGTACCACAAGGATAAAGTGCACAACCTGCGCCACCTTCGACTTCGTTCATTGCTTCTTGGAAAGCGAAATGGGTGGTTGTGCCACGGCGTCCGTAGAAGAGTGTCTTATTAGTGCGGTTCGCTGCTGCGTGATTTTTTTCCGCTACACTGTTAAACACAATTGTTGAAGCTCGTTGAACGGGCGGGTTAACTACGCCGTTGGTCCATTTCTTATTACGACCAGCGGTAACTAGTGTAGTTTTTTTTCCTTCTGCCATGGTTTGTCCTTGTTAAATACATCGTTTGCCTATTTAAACCATGGAGCTATGTTTGAATGCAACCCTGCAACGGCAAAAAGATCAAAGAAGTGGGTTAAACAAATAGAACACTCGCTCAAGGAAACGATGCCCTAATGGGCGTTTTTCCCATCGTTCGTACTCAACTTCTTTTGACTGTTCAATATAGCTTTGCTGTAACCAGTGCATTTCTTCGGTAAATTCTTGGTCATCCACGGCCAGTGTTACTTCAAAATTTAGCCATAGGCTGCGCATATCAAGGTTTACTGTTCCAACCAAACAGAACTTTCTATCAATCACTACCGATTTTGTGTGCAGCAGGCCGCCGTAGAACTTATGGATCGTCACTCCCGCTTCGAGCAATTCGCCATAAAACGATCTAGAAGCCCATTGAACCATCAGTGAGTCGTTCTTTAATGGGATGATCAAATCTACTTTAATTCCTCGTTGCGCCGTCATCTTTAATGTTGCCAACAAGTCAGCGCTTGGTACGAAATACGGCGTCGTAATACACACTGATTCGTTAGCCTGATTAATAGCCAGTGTTAGAACTTGTGAAATTAAGTTCTCTGGCATACCGGGGCCAGATGGAACAACCTGAATAGGGTGCTGAGGTAGATTGGGGTTTATTTGGCATTCTGGCTGTGGCGGAAGTTCTCGTTTACCTGTCTCAACCTCCCAGTCCCAGCAATGAATGGCAGAAAGCACGTTGACCGTTGGGCCAGTAACTCGAACCATGATATCTATCCATTGTCCCACGCCAGAATTTTGCTTGAAGTAGGCTGGGTCAACCATGTTCATTGAGCCTGTATAAGCGACTTTGTTGTCGATAACGATGATTTTTCGGTGTTGGCGAAGGTCAAGACGACGCAAAAAGATACGCCAAGGACTCACTTCTAGAGCTTGAATTAGCTCAATGCCTTCGTCTCGCATCATCTTTTCCCAATGGCTTCGGAAAAAGCGTGGGCTTCCTGCTGAGTCCAACAGCACTTTTACATCAACGCCGCGTTTTGCTGCTTGAATCAAGGCTGAAGCGACAGAATCTGCTAATCCACCTGGGTGCCATATGTAGAACACAATACGAATGGTTGACTGAGCTTGCTCTATATCATCGATGATAGAGTGGAGAATTTCGTTCGGAGAGTTCAATAACGACAAGGTATTTCCGGAGAGGGCGGGAATGCCCATGCGGTAATTACACAGCTCGTCTATTTTGTAGATATGTGCGCCCATAGTTTCAGGCATGTGAGCCTGACACTCATTTAAAGACTGAAACCACTCACCAAATGGAGTGAACATCTCTTTGGCTCTGTCTGCGCGTTTACGCCCCAAATTGAGCTCGCCAAACAGGAAGTAACAAATTACACCAAGGATGGGAAGGATATAGATAACCATTAACCAAGCGAGAGAGACACTGACAGCATTGCGCTTAAGTACAACGCGTAAGGTGACGCCGGCGACAAGGAACCAGTAGAGAGCAATGCCTGCAAGCGTTAGAAAATGATAAACCTTATCCATGAGTCACTTATATCTGAAATACCTAGTGTTGATATTAAATCTAAAGCATAAGTGAAGAAAGAAATTAGCGTAAACGAATGTCAAAGAGTGCTAGAGGGATAGTTTTGATTGGTTTTGGAATGTAGGAATAAATTCTTACAAATAGAGTAAAAAAGCATCGTTTAATCTACATAATAGATCTAAATGCCATAAATTAGTCTGTTCGGGCTTCCAATTTTATTCTCAAACTGTTTTACTTGCCACCACTTCGATATCTATTGATATTTTTGTTTGTGTAAAAATAAATGTACACACTGAGAATAGATATCGACAAACATATAACGCAAACACACTTTAATATGAAAAACAGATTGGTATAAAAATTATGGCAAGTAGTTCTAGAGGACAGTTCACCTCTCGATTTGGCTTCATCATGGCAGCAGCGGGTTCCGCTGTAGGCTTAGGAAACGTTTGGGGCTTCCCAACTCAAGCAGCAAGTAATGGCGGCGCGGTATTTCTTTTCGTTTATTTGGCTATGGTTTTCCTACTTGCATTTCCGATGTTAGTAGCGGAGTTAACCATTGGTCGTTATGGTCAATCTAACCCGATCAGTTCATTTAAGTCTGTGTGGCCTAAAGGCAGAGCTGGCGCAATTCTGCTTGGTGTTGTCGGCCTGATTGTTGTTTCTTTGATTCTGGCTTTCTACGCTATCGTTGCTGGCTGGTTAATTGGTTCATTCTTTGGCAGTGGTCTAACTCTTATCGGAATGGACAGCGCGAGTCATTGGCTAACCAGTTTTGGCACAGAACGTAACTTAGTTTTGATGGTTGCTTTCATGGCAATCACTATGTACGTCGTTCGCAGTGGCGTTGCAGACGGTATCGAAAAGTGGTCAACCCGTTTAATGCCGCTTTTATTTGTATTGTTTGCTCTGCTAACGGTTTACATCTTCACTCAAGAAGGCTCACTTGAAGGCTTGAAGATGTACCTGATCCCTGACTTTTCTCACTTCACGCCATCTTTGATTGTAGGTGCGATGGGGCAGGCGTTCTTCTCACTATCTTTAGGTGTGTGTGTAATGACGACATACGGTTCATACCTAAAGAAAGACACCAACATTCCGAAGACTGCGGCTCAAGTAGCTTTAATCGATACTGGCGTTGCGTTTATTGCAGGTCTAGTGATTCTGCCTGCGATGTTTGTAGCGAAAAATCACGGAGTAGAAATTTTCTCTGACTCTGGAGAGCTTTTAAATTCTGATACATTAGTATTCACTGTTCTGCCAGCAATGTTCGATACGATGGGCTCTGTTGGTGCAATTGTCGGTGTGGTGTTCTTCCTACTAATGATTATCGCGGCTCTTACTTCTTCAATTTCAATGCTAGAAGTTCCAGTGTCTTGCGCAACTGAAGAGCTTAACCAGAACCGTAAAACAGCGGTTCTATGGATTGGTGGTTTGGTTACTATTGCCTCTGGTGTGATTGTTATGAACTTCTCAAGCCTGTTCGGTTTGGTTATTCAGTTCACAACGGTTTACTCTCAACCAATCATTGCACTGCTGATCACGCTTCTTGCAGGTTGGATATGGAACCGTAACCAAGTGTTGAATGAGCTTAAAGAAGGTTATCCAGAAATTGAAAGCGGCTTGTTCTGGAAAATCTGGCCGACATACGTTCGTTTTGTATGTCCAGTGCTAATGCTTCTAGTGTTCTTTGCATAAGATTGCTGCTCGAATATTAAAGGTCGCTTTTTAGCGACCTTTTTCGTTTTGATGTTCTCGAATCGTTCAACCGTAATGTTTTACTGACCTTTACTCACAGTTGAGTATAATGGCCGTCCATTATTGAGGGACAAAATGTTCGATATTCTATTTACTCATGCTGATTTTCTTGTCATCAACAAATATCCGAATGTTTCGGTGCACAAAGATGACGGCGACACCATGCTTCTGCAAGAAGTAGGTAAGGTCAGTGGTGATTCTCAGCTCTATTTAGTTCATCGATTGGATAAGATGACATCGGGTATCTTGTTGCTGGCTCGAAATGCTCAAGCGGCAAGTGAGTTATCCCAGGCGTTTGCTCATCGCGATGTTGAAAAATTCTATTTGGCTCTTGGCAGCAAAAAACCGAAAAAGAAACAGGGTTTAATCAGTGGTGATATGGAACGTTCACGTCGTTCTTCTTGGAAATTGATCGCTAGCCAACAGAACCCAGCTGTTACTCAGTTTTTCTCGGCATCTGCACAACCTGGAGAGAGGTTGTTTCTTTGTAAACCTCATACTGGTAAAACGCATCAGATTCGTGTGGCACTCAAGTCGATTGGTTCAGCAATTGTGGGCGATCCTATTTACAATACTTCGAATGAATCCGATCGCGGCTACTTACATGCGTTCGCTCTGAAATTTGTATATTCAGGTGAAGCTTTCCAATTTGTCTGTGACCCAAGAGGTAAAGAATACCTCGGTCTTAAGTGGAATGATGATGTTGTTAGCCAAAACATCGAATTATGGTTAGAACCTTGGTCACTCAGCTGGCCATCAGTGAAAAAGTAATATTATGCAAATTTCTGCTTTACCCGTTTTTTTTGAAGAGCTCAATGCTCAGCTAGCACAAGCTCCTAATGAGGTTCGTCGACTGTTTCATGGTCGTGGCCAACGTTGGGAAGGTCTGGAGCAAATCACTTGTGACTGGTTGCAAGGGCAACTGGTGATAAATTTGTTTAAAGAAGTTGAAGATGACTTTCTACATGCTCTTGAACAAGGCTTGCAAACATTGTCTCAAGCTAGTCTTTGGCAACAGCGAAACGGAAGCTGTATTTTGCTTCAACACCGTTACGCTGAAGGAGCGCCTTCTCAAGTATTGTGGGGAGAGCTGGATGCAAAGCCGATTGTGGTTGAAAGTGGTCTGAAATATCAGCTTGATATCGGCAGAAACCAAAACTTTGGTTTGTTCCTCGATATGCGTTTAGGCCGTGACTGGGTTCGTGAGCACGCAAGGCATAAAACCGTTCTCAATTTGTTTGCTTATACCTGTGGATTTTCTGTAGCTGCGATTGCTGGCGGAGCAGACAAGGTGGTGAACGTTGATATGGCGAAAGGTTCTTTATCTAAAGGACGTGAGAATCATCTGGCGAATGAGCATAACCTGAACAAAGTGAGCTTTCTTGGTCACGATATCTTTAAATCATGGGGCAAAATTAAAAAGTCTGGTCCGTATGATCTTATCATTATCGACCCGCCATCATTTCAAAAGGGCAGTTTTGCGCTGACTAAAGATTACCAACGTATACTCCGTCGTTTGCCTGAGTTATTGAACGAAAGTGGTGAAGTGCTTGCTTGTGTCAATTCACCAATGGTGAGCAGTGATTTTCTGATTGAAGGGATGAAGGTAGAAGCGCCAAGTTTAACTTACCAATATCGTTTGGATAATCCACCAGAATTTGAAGATATTAATTCGGAGTCAGCGCTAAAAGCGTTGGTGTTTAGCTGAGTTAATCTTTGTATCTTGAATATAAAAATAGCAGCCAGAGGCTGCTATTTTTATGTTTG
>NZ_JBMMKS010000021.1:0-68895 GCF_058630515.1 Vibrio sp. HM8-C | reverse complement strand
AGAAAAGCGCGGAGGTTGAGTGAAATACCTATTCTCACGGTTTGTTCTAAAGAATAAGTTCTATGACTTTTAGACTAGACTCGGTTATGTACTTCTTTTTCTACGCCAGTACACGGGGTAAATACTAAGTATAAAAAAGCCGATGCTACGGCATCGGCTTGTAAAGAGGCATATCGAAATTAAGCTCTAGAAGCTGTTTTTTGTTTTAGCTCTTCTTTCTCTGAGTCAGATAAGAATGCTAGTTCTAAGCCATTTATTTGAGCTTGGCGGATCTGGTCTTGTGAAAGACCGGCTTGAGGAGCTGCCACTTCATATTCGTATGGAAGCTCAATGCCTTCAACCGCTGGGTCATCAGTATTTAAACAAGCAAGAACACCATGTTCTAAGAATTGTTTCAGAGGGTGATTCTGTAAGCTTTCAACAGTGCTGGTTTGAATATTGGATGTTAAGCAAGACTCAATACCTATCTTATGCTCTGCTAAGTAATCCATCAGTTTAGGATCTTGAATTGCTTTTACGCCGTGTCCAATACGAGTCGCACCAAGATCTTTGATCGCTTGCCACATACTCTCTGGGCCTGCCGCTTCACCTGCGTGAACCGTGATGTTTAAACCTGAATCACGTACTTGTTTAAAGTGGCTAGTGAAGAGTTCACCAGGTTGACCCAGTTCGTCACCTGCTAAGTCCACTGCAACAATGTTATTTCGTTGAGATAGGATTGCATTAAGTTCTTGCTGACAAGCATCAGTACCAAACGTACGGCTCATGATACCGATAAGATTCGCTTTGATACCAAAGTCGCGAATACCTGCTTTTACACCATCGACAACGGCTTCTACAACGCCCTCAACAGGTAAGTTGTGTTTCATTGCCATGTAATAAGGCGAGAAACGCAGTTCCGCATAGTCAATTCGAGCATTTAGCGCATCTTCTACGTTTTCATAGGCTACACGTCGGCAAGCATCTAAATCGCCCAATACAGCGACACCCCAATCCAGTTTTGATAGAAATGCAACCAATGATGGTTCTGCTTCTACGATCTGCACATGAGGTGTTAAATCGATGATGTTGCTCGCAGGTAGTTTTACACCGAACTTTGTTCCTAAATCTAGGATCGTTTGAGTGCGAATGTTGCCATCTAAATGACGGTGTAAATCCGTTAATGGTAAGTTCTTGGTTATCATTATCTATTCCCATTGTTTATCTGGGTGAAGTATAAGAACCAATGTAGCACGTGTCAGTATCTGTTCGAGCTAAAATGGGCCTAATTTGCTGTTTTTTGCCTCATGTTAACTAAGTTTGTTGGCCACTCCTGATAAGGAATTGGCTTACTAAACAAGAACCCCTGACCTTGTGGGCAATTTAGTTGATGTAATAAGTCAACCTGCTCTTGGGTTTCTATACCTTCCGCGACTAAATGAACTTTAAAACCTTTCATCATGTTGATGATGGCTGCAACAATACTTTCTTCTAGATGATCGTGACTAAGCTGAAGAACGAAGGCTCTATCGATTTTTAAGCAATCAAAGGGCAGCTTATGCAGGTAGGACAATGAGCTGTAGCCAGTACCGAAATCATCAATAGCGATATGTATACCCAGTTTCTTCAGAGCGACCATATTGTTTAAGATGATTGGGTCGTTATCGACGATTTTTGACTCTGTAATTTCTAGAGCAAGGTTACTCGGGTTCAGTTGCGTAACCCGAAGAATTTCTTCTAGCTGCGGTAAGAACAGATAACTGGAAAGCTGACTTACCGACAAGTTTACATGCATGCGAAAATCGTGTGCCCACTTGCCTTCTTCTATTCCTTTTACTGTATCGATACAGGCTTGGAAAAGAATCTGTTCACCAATTGTGTTGATAAGGCCACTTTCCTCAGCCACTGGAATAAATTCTGTAGGAGGTACTAAGCCAAGTTCAGGAGATATCCAGCGAGCAAGTGCTTCTGCCCCCAAGACTTCTCCGCTATTAAGATCAACGATAGGTTGATAGAACGGTACAAATTCCTGTTTCTCGATAGCGACTTTAAGTTGAGTGACCATCTGTGTGCGTTTGCGAGATACACCAGCCATTTCTGGAGCATAGTAGCTGATGCGGGTTGAATCTGATTTTGCATTACTTAAAGCTATACTTCCGTTTCTTAGCCAAACGGTCATATTGGTTGAATCAAAGTTATGCACTATACCGACAGACACATTCACTGCGATCGGTTCATTCGGCATTGGATAAGGTGTCGCAAACAAATGAAGAATGCGATTAGCTTCGTCTTGGATCTCTTGTTCATCTTGAACTAGAGGCAGATATAAAGCGAACTCATCTCCACCGATTCGCGCGATGTAGGCATCTGATGCGAAGATGCTCTTTAGTCGTTGGGCAATCGCGATAAGCAGTTGGTCAGCTAATTGATGACCTAAGCTGTCATTGATATCTCTAAATTTATCAATCCCAATCAAGAACAAGCATCCATTGAGTTTTTTGAGATTACTGCAGCTTTCAACCAAACCCTCACGGCTATAAAGCTTAGTGAGAGAGTCATACACCAATTGCGTTCGTAGCGCTTTAAACGAAGCTTTTAGGTTATTTGCCATCTCACTAAAAGCGTGTACCAGTAAGCTCGTCTCGTAAATATTACCGGATTTCGGCATTGGGCTTGTCCAATCACCTCGAGCTAAATGTTGAGCAGCAGATGCCGTCGATGTAATCGGCGCGGTAATTCGATTGAAGGCTATATAGCCAATACCTATACCGAGAAGGCTGATCAACAGCCCGATGTACCAAGCATTGCGTTGGTTATATGGAACTTCACCTAGTAGCTTAGGTTCTGAAATCGATACACCTATATACCAGTGCAAGCCAAATTCATCTTCAAATGAGGTTACTTTATTGAAATAGCGATCAGCGTTGACATAAGTAACGAAATTCTGAGTCGAATCGTCTGAAGTTAGCTCCAACTCTTTGAAATGTTGTGCACTGGCTTTGACAACTGGGCTTGCATTTTCGGTTGCTAACAAGCGGGTGCCTTTAGGAGATAAGCTCGTACCCCAAGAAACGACTCCTCCGGCACTTGAATGTGCAATTAGGCGGTGTTCTTGGTCAAAAATGTAGAGGTCGGCTTCCGTTTGATGTTTCATCTCACGCAAGAAAGCATTGAACGTATCAATCTTCACGTCAGTCACTGAAACCCCTACAAACTGTCCATCTTGAAACACAGGGCTCAGTGAAGAGAGAGTGATATCTTGTCGTTCATCGGCGTTGGTATAGATTGAAGACCACATAGGCTTGTGATTTTCAGCCACCGGTGTATACCAAGGACGTACTCGAGGGTCATAGTTTTCTATCACTGAGCGAATGTTATTGCTCATGGTTTCATTCTGATAGATGACTAATTTGTTTTGCGTTCTTCGGTCTTGCACCATCAAAGTATAGCTTTGGTCGAGCTCTTTTCGGAAACCGACGTACTCAGCATTGATGCCGCCAAATCCAATCACATCCATTTGTGAAATAGATGGATAAAGATCTGAAAAATTAGAAAGGAAAAAATCCTCGATTTTTTTCGTATTACCTTTCTGGTAAAGGTGGCTGAAGCCAAGGTTATGGCTCAAGTTTAAGTTCGCGAGAAAAGGTTCTTCGAGGAAGTTATAGAGGCGCTGTTCTACGTTATTGGTGAGATAAGTCAGTTGTTTACTACTGATATCTTGAACCATCTGCTCATAGTTGGCTTTTTGGACAAAAGCAATGACACCGAACGTGACCATGAAAATGATCACGAACGGAAGCAATACAGCTGTTTTTAGTTTTATTTGCTTCTTAAAAGGCATATCCCTGATCTTAATAAAAGCACTATTCCAATACTTACAGGAAATGGCTCATCAGATGCCTTTCAGATTCAAAATCAGTATAGCTCTTTGAGTTTCCTTGTAAGCGTGTTACGACCCCAGCCTAGTACTTTTGCAGCATCTTGTTTATGACCATTCGTATGATGTAGTGCTGCTTCTAGAAGTATACGTTCGAATTCAGGTAATGCGTACGAAAGAATTTCAGTTTCTCCCGATGCAAGTGCTGATTTGGCCCATGACTCCAATTGTTTTTGCCAACTTGTGTCATTTTCAAAGTCAACGCTCTTCTTCTCTGAAATTAATTCCGAAGGAAGATCACTTGGTAGAACCTCTGAACCACTAGCCATTACGGTTAGCCAACGGCACATGTTCTCCAATTGGCGAACGTTGCCTGGCCAGTCTAATCGGTTAAGAATTTCTACAGCTTTAGGATGAAGAGTTTTCATCTCAACACCTAATTCTTTAGCGGCAAGTGCGAGGAAATGTTGAGTTAGCTTCTCGATATCTTGACGACGTTCACGTAAAGATGGGATCTGAATACGTATTACATTCAAACGATGGAACAAGTCTTCACGAAATTTACCTTGGTGAACCAGTTTCTCTAGATTTTGGTGGGTCGCTGCGACGATTCGAACATCCACTTTTATGGCTGAGTGACCACCTACTCGATAAAACTGACCATCGGCTAAAACACGAAGTAAACGAGTTTGAATGTCCAGCGGCATGTCACCGATTTCATCAAGGAACAAAGTACCGCCGTTTGCTTGTTCAAAACGACCTTGGCGCACGTTGTTAGCGCCGGTGAAGGCACCTTTCTCGTGACCAAACAGCTCTGATTCAATCAAATCTTTTGGAATCGCAGCCATGTTAAGAGCGATAAAGGGTTTCTGAGCTCGAGGGCTGTGGCGATGCAAAGCGTGAGCAACCAACTCTTTACCAGTACCCGATTCACCGTTAATCAATACAGAAATGGAAGAGCGAGACAAACGGCCTATTGCGCGGAAAACTTCCTGCATTGCCGGTGCTTCACCGATGATCTCTGGAGAGTCATAAGATTGCTCTAGTCGATTAGATTGCTCTTTACGCTGCTCTTGCCCATGGGCAATGGCGCGTTCAACCAGAGTCAGTGTTTCATCAACATCAAACGGTTTAGGTAGGTATTCAAATGCGCCTTTTTGATAAGCGTTAACGGCGGCATCCAAATCAGAATGCGCAGTCATGATGATGACTGGCAGTTCTGGTGAACGTGAGTGTACCTGATTCAGTAACTCTATACCGTCAATACCTGGCATGCGAATATCGGAAACTAACACATCAGGCGTTTCGCGCTCTAATGCCATTAAAACACTTTCTGCATCGGAAAAGGTTTCACATTTGATATTGGCTGATGAAAGGGTCTTCTCCATAACCCAGCGGATAGAACTGTCGTCATCGACAACCCATACGTATCCTTTACTCATAGTTTGATTCCTTAACAGCAAACCTTGTGACTAATGTGTCTAAATAGGTAAATAAATAGTGAATGTAGTTCTACCTGGCCAGCTTTCTACTTCGATTTTGCCATTGTGCTGGTCGATCAGGTTCTGAGATATTGATAACCCAAGTCCAGTGCCGCCTTCGCGTCCACTGACCATGGGATAAAACAAGGTGTCCTGCAGTTCCATAGGAATGCCCGGACCATTGTCAATAATCTCAATTCTGGCCACCAACTTATGTCGTTGGCCCTGAATAGTTGCTTGATGGACAGTTCTTGTGCGCAGCGTAATTTGTTGGTGTTTTTGACTCGATAATATTTGCGCTGCGTTACTGACGATATTAAGCAGAGCTTGCTCAATTTGATCGGTGTCCATCACTATGTCTGGTAGGCTCGGGTCATAATCGCGTTCAATGACCAATTCCGGGCCACCTTCAAGTTCAACAAGCTGACGAACCTTCTCTAGAATAAGGTGCAGGTTCTCTGATTTCTTTTTGCCCGGTTTTTGGGGGCCGAGTAATCGGTCAACTAAAGCTCTTAAACGGTCAGCTTGTTCAATAATGATTTGGGTATATTCGGTTAAACTTTGATCAGGAAGCATGCGCTCTAAGAGCTGAGCCGCCCCGCGTAAGCCACCTAACGGGTTTTTAATTTCATGGGCTAATCCGCGAACCAACAATTTCGCTGCTTGTTGCTGGGCATGTTGGTTTAGCTCTTGAGTGAGGCGTCTTTGCTGACCGATACGGCGCATTTCCACCAACAAATACAAGTCTTTTTCCCAAGACATTGGGCTAACGGTGACTTCAAGCATCAGCGGTTTTCCGTCTACAACAAAAGTCACATCGCTGTCAGTAATGCTTTGTCCACTTTGTAATGGCTGGGTGAGCAACGCTAAGTCCATAGACGCGTGTTGAATCAGCTTAGAAAGCGGTTGGTTGGTAATGCGTTTGGCACTTTGAGCGAACAGTTGCTCAGCTGCTGGGTTTGCATAACGGACGCACAACAATTCGTCCAACATTAAAGTGGCCGTTACGACGTTGTTTAAAATAGTGTGGCTCAGTTCTGCATTCACAGTTTCTTCCTTGTCCGTGTTCCAAAATAATGCAACGCACCTTTTTGGTGCATATAAATGTCAAGTATGGCGCAACGGTATGCAAAGAAAAAGAAAAACTCTTTGTGATATCAGGCTAATTAGTAGGTTATCGACTAATTCACGGACGCCCGATGTAGATACACCGTTACTACAGAGCTAGATGCAATAACCTTGCCGCTTCCAACTGCCTGAATTGAAAAGCGATGAGTACCTCTGTCGAGGTTTTTTAAATGCCACACCGTTTTGGTGCTTGGTGCACCAACGGGCTGTCCGTTCATCAATAATTGTAGTAGTTCTGTGTCGGAAAGGGCTCTGCTCAACCCGATATTTACGCTGATTTCGCCATTGTTGTTACGGATGGTCTCACCATCACTGGGCGATAGGGTGTCGATAACGAGTGGAACTGCTCTTTCTTGGTTGTTGGTAGATTTGGACTGTGGAGCAGATAGAGTCTTAGTCGATAAAGCGCTATTTGTGTCTGATTTTATATTAGGAATTAATAGCTGGGCTGAATCTGGGCGTGGGGTATCACTGAAATTCTGTACACCAGAATCATCTACCCATGTGTAGACTTCTTTGCTTGCAACTGAAGTCGTTACGCTCAAAAGAAGCAGTAAAAATATTCTATTTTTCAATGTGTTCTCCGATACGATGTTATCCAAGTTGGATACTCTTTATGCTAGTGAGAATTTCGTATCTGAGAATAGAAAAAAGGCCCGCCTGCGAGGCGAGCCTGATATATCGTTAAAGCGAATTCTTATACTGAGTAGTATAGTTCGAACTCTAGTGGGTGAACTGCTACGTTCACGCGTTGTACGTCTTTAGTCTTCAGCTCGATGTAAGAGTTGATGAAGTCATCAGAGAATACGCCGCCAGCAGTTAGGAACTCACGGTCATCACTTAGGTATTGCAGAGCTTGTTGTAGTGATTCTGCAACTTTTGGAATCTCTGCTTCTTCTTCTGGTGGTAGATCGTACAAGTCTTTATCCATAGCTTCGCCTGGGTGGATCTTGTTCTTGATACCGTCAAGACCAGCCATCAGCATTGCTGCAAACGCTAGGTATGGGTTTGCTGCTGGATCTGGGAAGCGAACTTCGATACGACGTGCTTTAGGGCTTGGTACCACTGGGATACGGATAGACGCAGAACGGTTACGTGCTGAGTAAGCAAGCATAACTGGCGCTTCGTAGTGAGGAACCAAACGTTTGTAAGAGTTAGTCGATGGGTTAGTCAGTGCGTTCAGTGCACGAGCGTGTTTAATGATACCGCCGATGTAGAATAGAGCAGTTTCAGATAGACCGCCGTACTTGTCGCCAGCGAATAGGTTAACACCGTCTTTCGCTAGAGATTGGTGAACGTGCATACCAGAACCGTTGTCGCCAACTAGTGGTTTAGGCATGAAAGTCGCTGTTTTACCAAATGCGTGTGCAACGTTGTGAACAACATATTTATAGATTTGGATTTCGTCAGCTTTAGCTGTTAGCGTGTTGAAACGAGTTGCGATTTCGTTCTGACCAGCAGTTGCAACTTCGTGGTGGTGCGCTTCAACAACAAGACCCATTTCTTCCATGATTAGACACATAGCAGAACGGATGTCTTGAGATGAATCAACTGGAGCTACTGGGAAGTAACCACCTTTAACGCCTGGACGGTGACCTTTGTTACCGTTTTCGTATTCAGTACCAGTGTTCCATGCCGCTTCTACGTCGTCGATCTTGAAGAAAGAACCAGACATGTCAGTTGAGAACTTAACATCGTCAAATAGGAAGAATTCTGGTTCTGGACCAACTAGAACTGTATCTGCGATACCAGTTGAACGCATGTACTCTTCAGCGCGTTTTGCGATAGAGCGTGGGTCACGGTCATAACCTTGCATTGTTGCAGGTTCTAGGATGTCACAACGGATGTTTAGCGTTGATTCTTCTGTGAATGGGTCTAGCACAGCAGATGAAGCGTCAGGCATCATCACCATGTCAGATTCATTAATACCTTTCCAGCCAGCAACTGATGAACCATCGAACATTTTGCCATCTTCGAAGAAGTCTGCATCAATTTGGTGAGCAGGGATCGAAATGTGTTGCTCTTTACCTTTTGTATCTGTGAAACGTAGGTCCACAAACTTAACTTCGTTTTCTTGAATCAGCGATAGTACGTTTTCTACTGACATCTCGGATAACCTCCAGTGTTAATAAAGCGATTTGGGCTCGAATCAAAATTAGTTTCTTGCATTAATCGGTGCTTAAACCCATCTTAATCGATGTTGGTCACATGCTTGCGATATTCGTGCCAAACATTTTAGATAATACATATCAATGAGTTACTAGCATTATGTTTTTTTTGGTGCTTTCTGGTGCACCAAAAAGATCCTTGAGTGAACTAAATTGGTGCATCTGGTTGTGCAGTGCACCAATTTCTATCAAAGCGTACACTATTCACACAATGATTCACTCACTTTTTTCCATTGTATGAACTTTAATTTGTCACGGTTTGTTTAAAATCAGTTTAACGACTAGGCTCTATAGAGTGAAAATCAGCGTGATGGATCACATATTCCTAGGTTTTTCGCCAAAATCTGGTACATTATTGCCCGTTTTTTGAACCAAATTTAAGGCTACGTCTTTACATCGTGTAAAGGCGGGCCATTTTGTGTATATAAGTGAAGCAAATTCCATGGCTACTCCACAGATAGATAAATTAAGAAATATCGCGATCATCGCGCACGTTGACCACGGTAAAACTACCCTTGTTGATAAACTACTCCAGCAATCTGGTACGTTAGAATCACGTGGTGACATCGAAGAGCGAGTCATGGACTCGAACGACATCGAGAAAGAACGTGGTATCACAATTCTTGCTAAAAACACAGCAATTAACTGGAACGACTACCGCATCAACATCGTAGATACTCCGGGACACGCGGACTTCGGTGGTGAAGTAGAACGTATCATGTCTATGGTTGACTGCGTATGTTTGATCGTTGACGCGGTTGACGGCCCAATGCCACAGACTCGTTTCGTAACGCAAAAAGCATTTGCTCACGGCTTGAGACCAATTGTTGTTATCAACAAAATTGACCGTCCAGGTGCTCGTCCTGATTGGGTTATGGACCAAGTGTTCGACCTATTCGACAACCTAGGTGCAACTGACGAACAGTTAGATTTCCAAGTTGTTTACGCTTCAGCTCTTAACGGTTGGGCTACTCTTGAAGAAGGCGCAACTGGCGAGAACATGGAACCATTGTTCCAAGCTATCGTTGACAACGTTGAGCCACCACAAGTTGATCTTGACGGCCCACTTCAAATGCAGATCTCTCAGCTTGATTACAGCTCATATGTGGGTGTAATCGGTGTTGGTCGTGTAACTCGTGGTAAAGTAAGACCAAATCAACAAGTGACTGTTGTTGGTGCTGACGGTAAGAAACGTAACGGTAAAGTAGGTACAGTTCTAGGCTACCTAGGTCTACAACGTTCTGAAACAGATCTAGCAACTGCTGGCGATATCGTTGCTATTACTGGTCTTGGTGAGCTTAAAATCTCTGACACTATCTGTGATGTGAACGCAGTTGAAGCACTTCCAGCACTGAGTGTTGACGAGCCAACGGTTACTATGACTTTCCAAGTAAACAACTCTCCGTTTGCTGGTAAAGAAGGTAAGTTTGTTACTTCACGTAACATTCTAGAGCGTCTTGAAAAAGAATTGGTGCACAACGTAGCGTTACGTGTTGAGCAAACTGAAGACCCAGATAAGTTCCGTGTGTCTGGTCGTGGTGAGCTTCACCTGTCTATTCTGATTGAAAACATGCGTCGTGAAGGTTTCGAACTTGCAGTATCTCGTCCAGAAGTAATTCTGAAAGAAGAAGACGGTCAGCTAATGGAACCGTTTGAAACTGTAACGATCGACGTTCAAGAAGAGCACCAAGGCGGTATCATGGAGAAAATCGGCATGCGTAAAGGCGAGTTGAAAGATATGTCTCCAGACGGTAAAGGTCGTGTGCGTCTTGACTTCATCATGCCTTCTCGTGGTCTGATTGGTTTCCAAACAGAGTTCATGACTCTGACTTCGGGTTCTGGTCTTCTATACCATACGTTTGATCACTATGGTCCACACAAAGGTGGAGACATTGGTCAGCGTGTTAACGGCGTACTGATTTCTAACGGTGCTGGTAAAGCACTGACAAACGCACTGTTCAACCTGCAAGATCGTGGTCGTTTATTTATCGGCCATGGTGTGGAAGTTTACGAAGGTATGGTTATCGGTATTCACAGCCGTGACAACGACCTGACAGTAAACCCTCTTAAAGGTAAACAGCTAACTAACATGCGTGCATCAGGTACGGATGAAGCGCAGGTACTTACTACGCCAATCACTATGACACTTGAGCAAGCTCTAGAGTTCATCGATGACGACGAGCTAGTAGAAGTAACACCAGAGAGCATTCGTGTTCGTAAACGTCACCTGACTGAAAACGACCGTAAACGTGCATCTCGTAGTTAATTGATTTCTAACTGCTAACGTTTCCAAAGCCCCGAGCTGTTAAAGTTCGGGGCTTTTTGTTTTTGTCGTTTGTATGTAAGAATAGCTTGGCAAAGTAATAATGAATCAATGAGTTAAGCAAATTTTCACTTCATCGCTTAAAATGAACAGGTGATGTGAAATCCCACCTTTAGGAGAGTATGTTGAACTTACCGTACTTAGCTAGGCAGAGCTTTGCGTTTAGCCGTTACCTGCTTTTGAGAGTCAAGCATGACCGAGTGAATGTAAACGCTGGCTATTTGGCCTACATCACTTTGCTTTCTATTGTGCCGATGTTCACTGTATCACTCGCTATCATGTCATCTTTTGAGATCTTCTCTAACGTGGGTGAGGTGCTGCAAGATTTCGTGATAGAGCATTTTGTTCCCGCTGCGGGTTTAGCTGTGCGTACCGCTTTGTCTGAGTTCATCGCCAACACTGCGAAAATGACTGCCGTGGGTGGTGTGTTTTTGTTTGTTGCAGCACTAATGCTGATTTCCAATATTGATAAGAACTTAAATTACATATGGCGAGTGAAGAACAAACGCCGCGTGGTTTTCTCATTTTCTATGTATTGGATGATATTGACGCTGGGACCTCTCTTATTGGGTGCAAGCATCGCGATGACGTCATATATCACTTCGCTTAAAATCATCAATAGTGAGGCTCTGGTTGGCGTTTATACCCTGTTCTTGCGCTGGCTTCCGTTCTTACTCTCATTTTTCGCTTTTTCGGGTTTGTACTTATTAGTTCCCAATAAAAAGGTCTATATTTATCATTCTCTTGCTGGTGCGCTGGTGGCAGCTGTTCTGTTTGAGCTAAGTAAAAAGGCGTTTGCCGCTTACATCACCCATTTCCCTTCTTATCAGTTGATTTATGGGGCGCTGGCTGCAATACCAATTTTGTTCGTCTGGATATATTTGTGCTGGGTGATCGTATTGATTGGGGCAGAAGTCACGGCTGCGTTAGGTGAGCGCGAGTGCTGGAGTGAAGAAGAAGACGTGCTAAACTCGTGTTCCCTTTCAAGTGATGACAAGGAAGAGAATTCCAGTGATAGCGTTGATTCAACGAGTAAGTGAAGCTGCAGTACGCGTCGACGGTGAAGTAGTCGGTGAAATCGAAAAAGGCTTATTGGTATTGTTAGGTGTTGAGCGTGAAGATGACGAAGCGAAAGCTAAGCGTTTGATGGAGCGCGTGACTTCCTACCGAGTATTTGAAGACGAAGCTGGCAAAATGAATTTAAGTGTGAAAGATGTGGGAGGCAGCGTGTTAGTTGTTTCTCAATTCACGCTACCAGCTGATACAAAAAAAGGGACACGTGCGGGGTTTTCTCGTGGTGCTCACCCACAAGACGCTGAGCGTCTGTACGATTATTTTTCTGACTTATGTGAAGGTGTTTTGCCAACAGAGCGAGGACGCTTTGCTGCAGACATGAAGGTTTCACTGGTCAATGATGGGCCTGTAACGTTCTGGTTGCAGGTATAAATTTTAGGAACGGAATCTATGTTTAAACTTATTACGCCGACTACGGATAATCAGCTCAATAAGTATTACCACTTCCGCTGGCAGATGTTGCGAGAGCCTTGGCGAATGCCGATCGGCTCTGAGCGCGACGAATATGACCCTATGAGTCATCACCGAATGATTGTCGATGGTAGAGGAAGACCTATCGCAATCGGTCGTCTATACATTACACCAGACAGCGAAGGTCAAATTCGTTATATGGCAGTAAAATCGACACGTCGCAGCAAAGGTATGGGGTCGTTAGTTTTAGTCGCTTTAGAGTCATTGGCTCGTCAGGAAGGTGCAAAGCGTCTGGTCTGTAATGCTCGGGAAGATGCGATTTCATTTTATGAAAAGAATGGCTTTGAACGTCGTGGCGAATTGAACGATGAGCGCGGGCCTGTTCGTCACCAACAGATGGTTAAACATCTCGATCCAATGGCTGATGTGTTACGCAAACCTGAATGGTGTACGGAGCTTCAGGAGCGTTGGGCTACTCAAATTCCTATCAGTGACAAAATGGGTATAAAGGTTCAGCAATATACGGGCTATCAATTCCAGTGCTGTGCGCAAATAAACCCAAACCTGAATCCTCATAACACTATGTTTGCTGGCTCAGCATTTACCTTAGCAACTTTAACCGGTTGGGGGATGGCATGGCTTCTGATGAGAGAGCGTGGCTTAGAAGGGGATATCGTGCTGGTGGATAGCAGTATTCGTTACCGTCACCCTGTTGTTCATAATCCAGTTGCTTCAACGTCTTTGGATGGTATTAGTGGTGATTTGGATCGCTTAGCTTCAGGTCGTAAAGCTCGTATTGTGGTCAATGTGAACATATCGAGTGGCGATATTGAGGCGGTGGCCTTTGTCGGTACATATATGCTGATTCCCAACTATCAAGAGATCCTGAAGAAAGCAGGCGCTCATTAAATCGTTGGGTTTAATTTGAACAAGGTTGAAAATCCTGTTTGTCGCCAATTAAGTCATAACTCACTTTCTCACAGCCCTGTGCGACATTAATTTCAAATTGCCCTTCTTGAGGTGACACCAAATCAAGTTGGGCAACGATGTCAGCTTCCAAACCTGCACCTTTCAAGGCAGTCTTAGCAAGACTGATTCGCCCTCTATCAGCCATAAGCTTGAGGTTATCCACTTCAAAAGGCTGAATGACGAGAGAATTTGGACTTTGAATACTCATAACTCCATCTCGCAAGCTCGCGTTGAGCTCTCCTGAGATTGAGTGGGCTAGCATCGAATAGTCACCGGCTAAGCCTTCAGCATTGATATCAAACTCAGCTGTAGCATCAATTTTGACAGGCAGTTTGATGAAGTGATTGATAACCGGAAACGGTAATCCATCAGCATGTGCAGTCAAAGACCAAGGGGCACTAGGTTGCGAGAAGTCCCAGCTCGCATTCGCTTCAAGATAACCTTTTTCAAGTGGAATAAAGGCTCTCTCTAGTTGCCACTTACCTTTATCACTGCTCATTTCAATGACACCTTGTGTGCTCACTAGCTCACCAATGCTTGCACTGTTGGCACTCATGTTGAGCTCACCGTTCCACAATCCCCATTGTGCGTTTTTAACCAATTGAGTTGCTGAGCCTTCAACGGTTAAACCTGACAGTTGCCAAAATGGCTTGTTGATGAGCTGAATGAGTTGCAAGTTATTGATGTTTAGGCTGTCTATGGTCAGATTATTGAGCTGTGGCCATTGTTGTGGTATCCAGGCTAGGTCTTGTTGTGATTCTGCAAACCACTTAACACCACTTACATTGAGCTGTTTAAAGTGAACGCTATTCGGTGTCACTGTCCCAGATAAGCGCACGCTGCCTTGCAAAATTTCTGTTGAAAAATCGCTGATGGAAATGGTTTGGTCTGAAAAATCGAGCTTAATACTGGGTTCAATCCATTGTGTGCCTTTCCACGAAATGGAATCGGCATTTAACGACAAATAGCCTTTGTCTTGTTGCCAGAGTGACTTATTAAGGGAAAGGTTCTCCAATGATGCTGCTAAGTTCTCTAAAGCGAATCCAGCAACGCTAAGTTGGCTGTTAAGAATATCTAAGCTGTTAATGTGGCTAATGTATTTGATTGCTTGCTGCCATACTTTATCAGCCTTGCTGTTTAAGGATTCAGGCAGGCTTAAATGGCTGATGGTGGTATTGATGAGCGACCATCCCGATTCAAATTGTTCTGCTTGGCCTGAAAAGTCGCCACCTCGCCATTTGAATGAAGCACCATATACTGTGCTGTCGGATGGTTTGTAGTCCGCGTCAATCAGAATTTTATCGAAGGCTTCTCCATCCCAGTAAAACTGATCCGCAGAGAGCTGAAGTTCACCGTAGGGCAGTAATTGCTCAGTATCGTTCCACGAAGGATGTTTAACCTGAAGATTGACTCCGCGTGCAATTAATCCTTGCTGTGAAAAGTCCACGTTGTGGAGGGCAAGTTGGTTCAGTTCTAGATTATGAAGGAAGTTTGAGGCCGGTAAGCCTTGGGAAAAGTTAGCTCCGTCGAGCAGTAGACTGTCTATGACTAACTTATCTTGCTTAATGAGTTTTTCGTTTAACCAGATATCGACTTTGGAAAAGGCGATAGGTTTTACATCGGTTTCTATGCTTACGTTATGCAGAGTAAAGTGCGCTGGGTATTCATAGTCGAGTTCAGAAAACGAGAGTTGATTTGGCCATAGTTGGTGAGTTAGCCACTGAGCTGAAGGCGTGAAATAGCGGGTGTGCATAACACCAAACACTACTAACGTTAAAGTAAGTAGTAAGGCTATAACTCCAATCCCTAGGGCTAACAGCTTTTTCATGGCTTTGTATCGGCTAAACGGAACAAGATAACAGCTTTGATCAAATATCGATTCGCTTCAACAAAAAAGCCCCTAAAAATAGGGGCTTGCTAAGTTTTTTAAGCTTGAAAGCTTAGCTTTCAGGTTTAGTCTAGTTGTGGACCTGCTGCAACCAGAGCTTTACCTTCAGCGTTATCCGTGTACTTGTCGAAGTTGTTGATAAAGCGCGTCGCAAGATCTTTTGCTTTGCTTTCCCATTGTAGTGGGTCAACGTAAGTATCTCGTGGGTCTAGAATTGTTGGGTCAACACCTGGTAGCGCTGTTGGGATTTCTAAGTTGAAGATAGGAACGTGTTTGGTTTTCGCTTCTTCAATAGAGCCATCTAGAATCGCATCAATAATGCCGCGAGTATCTTGAATAGAGATACGTTTGCCTGAACCGTTCCAACCTGTATTCACTAGGTAAGCTTCAGCACCAACGGCTTCCATTCGTTTCACTAACACTTCTGCATATTGAGTTGGGTGTAGCGTTAGGAACGCTGCGCCAAAACAAGCAGAGAAAGTTGGTGTTGGTTCGGTAATACCACGTTCAGTACCTGCAAGTTTTGCAGTGAAACCTGAAAGGAAGTGGTACTTAGTTTGCTCTGGAGTCAACTTAGACACTGGTGGTAGCACACCGAATGCATCAGCAGACAAGAAGATAACTTTGTTTGCGTGACCGCCTTTTGAAATCGGCTTCACGATATTATCGATATGATAGATAGGGTAAGAAACACGAGTGTTCTCTGTTTTCGAACCGTCATCGAAATCGATAGAACCATCACCGCGTACGGTTACGTTTTCTAGCAGAGCGTCACGACGAATAGCGTTGTAGATATCTGGCTCTGCTTCTTTAGAAAGCTTGATGGTCTTCGCGTAACAGCCGCCTTCAAAGTTGAACACACCGTCATCATCCCAACCGTGTTCGTCATCACCGATAAGTGCGCGTTTTGGATCTGTAGAAAGCGTGGTTTTACCTGTGCCAGACAGACCAAAGAAAATCGCAACGTCGCCATCTTTACCCATGTTCGCAGAACAGTGCATAGAAGCAATGCCTTGAAGAGGAAGGAAGTAGTTCATCATTGCGAACATACCTTTCTTCATTTCGCCGCCGTACCAAGTTCCACCGATAAGCTGCATTTTTTCAGTCAGGTTAAACACGGTGAAGTTTTCAGAGTTCAGACCATGCTCTTGCCACTTGGTATTGGTGCATTTTGCGCCGTTCATAACAACGAAATCAGGTTTGAAATTCGCTAATTCTTCATCGCTTGGGCGGATGAACATGTTTTTAACGAAGTGTGCTTGCCAAGCTACTTCAGTAATAAAGCGCACACATAAACGCGTATCGGCGTTAGCGCCACAATAACCGTCAAATACAAACAGACGTTTGCCAGAAAGTTGTTTGTTCACTTGAGCTTTCAAGTCGTTCCAAATTTCTTGGCTAATTGGTTTGTTATCGTTTTTCGCTTGCTCTGATGTCCACCATAGTGTGTCACGAGTGGTGTCATCTTTAACGATAAACTTATCTTTAGGTGAGCGACCAGTAAAGATACCAGTGTCTACTGCTACTGCACCCAGTTCAGTGACTACGCCTTTTTCGTAGCCTTCTAAGTCTGAGCGTGTTTCTTCAGCGAATAACGTTTCGTAACTTGGGTTGTGTATCACTTCAGTTACGTTAGTTATTCCGTATTGGGTTAGGTCTAATTGTGCAGCCTTTGTATGTTCCATAACGGTCATAGGTGCTCCTTATAAGGATTTTTGTAGGGATTTTGTAATAATGTTTTTAATTGTTATCTGCTAACCATGCTAACAACGGGTCTGGGAGAAAACAGGGAGATAGTTCAAAAAATATCCACTTACTTCCTATGGTTTTAGGTAACTCGTCACATATCTTAGCCCGAGTATTTTATCTTGTTGTTGACCGGAGATACCAGAGAAAATCGTTAATAATGGCTAGAAATTAAGTATGCTATACGGTGCTTGTGAGCCTTGATTTTATTAGGTTTCGATCACAAAAAAAGCCAGCGCTAGGCTGGCTCTTATGCAAGAATTACGTGCTTGTTAATTCTAGTGAATTAATGCAGTGTTTTTGAGTCACTTTGTGCTTGTGAATACAACTCAGCAACTTGTGCTGAATCGAAAGAATACGTTGTGCCACAGTAATCACAATGTAAAGAAACCGATCCTTCCTCTGCCAAAATGTCGTTTATTTCATCTCGAGAGATAGTGACAATTGCAGCACCGCTGCGATCACGTGAACAGCCACAAAGGAATTCAACATCTTGAGGTTCAAACAGTTTTACTTGCTCTTGGTTGTATAAGCGGTATAGCAACTCGTTTGCTTCAAGAGTGAACAGTTCCTCGTTTTTCACTGTATTTGTTAGCTGCTCTAAGTGCTCAAAATCATCCGGTGAGCCAGTGCCATCTGGAACAACTTGCAGCAGCATGCCCGCAGCATGACGTTTACCTTCGTGTTCGCCAGTACGAATCCATAAACGGGTTTTTAATTGCTCAGAGCGCATGAAGTAGTTTTCAATCACTTGGGCAATGTTGTCACCTTCAAGACCGACAACTCCTTGGTAACGTTCACCTTTCTTCGGCTCAATCGTAATCACCAAATGGCCTTTACCCATTAAATCGTGCAAGCCAGCATCATCGGCGATGTCGCCTTCCCAGCGAGCTACGCCGCGAATACGCTGGTTGTTATCGCCATTGATAACCGCTAGAGATACCGGGCCATTACCTTGCAATTGCATGGTGATAGAACCTTCGAACTTAAGTGTTGCTGTTAATAGTGTGGTAGCAACCAAAAGTTCGCCCAACAAAGTTTGAATCGGTGCTGGGTATTCCTTGCTCGTGATGATCTGTTGGTATGCTTTGTCTAGCTGTACGAGCTCACCACGAACTGATAAGTCTTCAAATATGTAGCGATTTAATACGTTAGTCGCCTTTGCGCTTGTAGTCATAAGGAATAATCCGGCTATTTACTGATGTTTAAATTTTAGAAGATCTCGACGCTGTTTTTTATCTGGGCGGCGATCTGGACTTGGGTTGTGAGCATTTAACTTGCGGGCTAACGCATGACGCTCACGTTTTTCAATACTCTCAGGCGTTTCTGAATAGAGGGTTTGTGCTTCCGGTGCGCCGCGCCTTTGATCCGAAACCTTTTCAATGGTAACGGTTTTTTCTTCTTGACCTTGGCGCAGAGTAATCACTGCACCAAGCTCGACAATTTTGCTTGGTTTTGAACGTTGACCATTATAGTGAACTTTGCCGCCATCGACCATGTCTCGTGCAATAGAGCGTGTTTTATAGAATCTTGCAGCCCAAAGCCATTTATCGAGCCGAACTGCTTCGCTAGTGGAACTCATTTTGCTTAATGCCCTCTAATCAGTGCTCTTTAGTCTCCGATGGGGGATAAAGTGGTGCTTAATCGGCATATTTTCAACCGAATCGAAAATTTAATAATAGAAAAAAACATGCTCTATTGTTTAATGTTATATTGTTCGACTACTGTTTATTGAGGCGACAGTAGGTATGGAATGAATAAAATCAAACGATTAATGAAGGAAAAGTGGCAAGAATGCGGTTAGGCAATTTTATTTTCGACAGCGTGGCAAATTAATATGTTGAAAAATATCTCTCTATGGCAAAACCCTATCAGTGTCATTC
Source organism: Vibrio sp. HM8-C (assembly GCF_058630515.1). Taxonomy (NCBI): domain Bacteria; kingdom Pseudomonadati; phylum Pseudomonadota; class Gammaproteobacteria; order Vibrionales; family Vibrionaceae; genus Vibrio; species Vibrio sp. HM8-C. The sequence goes on along the minus strand of NZ_JBMMKS010000021.1, from coordinate 49,968 downwards.
TTACCGTTGTCTTGATTTCGGCGTCAGCATGGATGTTGGGCAAAATGATCTGGATGGTGCAAAGTGAGCCTGTCGTGATTTCCCAATGGAGCCCTTCTACGGGTGGTTCGGCGCTACAAGATCGTACTAGTGTTGATATTGACGCCTTGCAAAAAGGCAACATATTTGGCCAATACTCAGAATCTGTTCCTGTCGTTGAAACACCTCAAGTCGTTGATGCACCGAAAACACGTTTGAATCTCGTTCTTGTAGGCGTTGTTGCAAGCAGTGACGCTAACAAAAACCTCGCGGTGATTGCCAATAAAGGTGCTCAGTCTACCTATGGCATCAATGAAGTGATTGAAGGTACAAGAGCCAAGTTAAAAGCCGTATTTCCTGACCGCGTGATTATTGATAACTCTGGACGCGATGAAACTTTGATGTTGGATGGTATCGATTACTCCAAACGTAGCGACAGCGCTAACTCTAGCAGTGACCGACCTAGAGCACCTCGCTCGGCTGCCAGTGAAGTGAAGAGTGATGAAGATAAGCTAGACACTATTCGTCAAGCCATCCTTAAGAACCCACAAGAAATTTTCCAATATGTTCGTCTTTCTCAAGTGAAAGAAGAGGACAACATTGTTGGTTACCGAGTAAGCCCAGGTAAAGATTCAGCATTGTTTGACTCTGTTGGCTTACAAAACGGTGATATAGCGATTGAATTTAACGGGTTTGATTTAACCAAGCCTGACGTAATGAATGATTTAGCATCTGCGGTGTCAGAGATGACAGAGATTAATCTGTCCGTTCTACGCGACGGCCAGCAGCATGATATCTATATACCATTGTAATACTGACGCATCAGCTTCAGCTTAGGGAGTATTTGTGAAGCATTGGCTTAAAAAAAGTGCGTGGCTGATAGCCAGCAGCTTATTAATTTCACCTGCAGTATTAGCCAGTGAATTTAGTGCGAGCTTTAAAGGCACGGACATTCAAGAGTTCGTCAATATCGTTGGCCGTAACCTTGAAAAAACCATCATCGTTGATCCGTCAGTGCGCGGAAAAATCGATGTACGCAGTTACGATACACTCAATGAAGAACAGTATTACAGCTTCTTTTTAAACGTCCTTGAAGTGTATGGTTTCGCCGTTATCGAAATGGACAACGGTGTATTGAAAGTCGTCAAAGCGAAAGATGCCAAAACATCGCCAGTACCTGTACTGGGTGATAATGACCGAGCTTCAGGCGACAGCGTAGTCACTCAGGTGGTTGCTGTTAAAAACGTATCGGTACGTGAGCTTTCGCCGCTTTTACGCCAACTAATTGATAACGCAGGTGCGGGTAACGTTGTTCACTATGATCCTGCCAACATTATTCTTATCACTGGGCGTGCTGCGGTGGTAAACCGTCTGGCGGATATCGTTCATCGTGTTGATCAAGCCGGCGATAAAGACATTGAAGTTGTTGAATTAAAAAATGCGTCAGCTGCGGAAATGGTTCGCATCGTTGAAGCGTTGAACAAAACTACAGATGCGAAAAACACGCCCGAATTTTTGCAGCCAAAACTGGTGGCGGACGATCGCACCAATGCCATTCTTATTTCAGGCGACCCTAAAGTTCGTCAACGTCTAAAAAGTCTGATTAAAAAGCTCGATGTGGAGATGGCGACGAAAGGCAATAACCGTGTGGTTTACCTTAAGTATGCAAAAGCAGAAGAGCTGGTGGATGTTCTGAAAGGTGTATCAGACAACCTACAAGCAAAGGATCAGCAAGGCGGACAGAAAACGACAAGTTCAAAAAATAACGAAGTGATGATTTCTGCCCACAAAGGAACAAACTCACTCGTTATTACTGCACCTCAAGACATTATGAATGCCATGCTGGACGTGATATCTCAGTTGGATATTCGTCGTGCGCAGGTACTGATAGAAGCCTTGATTGTTGAAATGTCGGAAGGCGACGGTATGAACCTTGGTGTTCAGTGGGGCTCATTAGAAAGTGGTTCTGTAATCCAATACGGCAATACCGGAGCTTCAATTGGTCAGGTTATGGTTGGTTTAGAAGAAGCAAAAGACCAAACCACAACGGAATACTATTATGACTCTGCGGGTAACCGTCATCCCTATGATTCAACCGAATCTGGTGATTACAGCACCTTAGCTTCGGCATTGTCGGGTATCAATGGTGCAGCGGTAAGTATCATGATGGGTGACTGGACTGCGCTTTTAAGTGCGGTATCGACGGACTCTAACTCCAACATTCTTTCATCACCAAGTATTACGGTAATGGATAACGGTGAAGCCTCTTTTATTGTTGGTGAAGAAGTGCCAGTCATTACAGGTTCGGCGGCGAGTTCAAATAATGAGAATCCATTCCAGACCGTTGATCGTAAAGAAGTGGGTATCAAACTGAAAGTCGTACCGCAGATTAACGAAGGTGATTCGGTTCAACTGAAAATTGAGCAAGAAGTGTCGAACGTATTGGGTGCAAATGGCGCAGTTGACGTGCGCTTCGCTAAGCGTCAGCTGAATACGTCTGTAATGGTACAAGATGGTCAAATGCTGGTGTTAGGTGGTTTGATTGATGAGCGAGCGCTCGAAAGTGAATCCAAAGTGCCACTGCTAGGCGATATTCCTCTTCTTGGCTATCTGTTTAAATCAACCAGTACTCAGGTAGAGAAGAAAAACCTGATGGTGTTTATCAAACCAACCATTATCCGCGACGGTATGACGGCGGATGGCGTCACTCAACGTAAATACAATTACATCCGTGCAGAACAGCTGTTTAAAGCCGAAGAAGGTTTGAAGCTCATGGATGATAACAATATTCCAGTATTGCCTAAATTCGGAGAAGAACGACGCCATCCAGCAGAGATTCAAGCGTTTCTTGATCAAATTAATGCTGGTCAGATGGAAGCCAAACAATGACAGAAGTTGTGTCATCGATTATCCGACGATTGCCGTTTAGTTTTGCCAATAGATTCAAGTTGGTTTTAGAGTGGAATAAAACTCAAACTTCCGCTGCAGTTTATTACGTTCCTCCTATTTCGATGGTCGCGCTAGCGGAAGTTAAGCGTGTGGTGCGAGGTCGTTTTCAATTGGTGGAACTGAGTGCCAGTGAGTTTGAAAGCAAGCTAACGCAGGTCTATCAAAGAGACTCTTCAGAGGCTCGTCAATTGATGGAAGATATTGGCGCTGACAACGATGATTTTTTCTCATTGGCAGAAGAGCTTCCGCAAAGTGAAGATTTGCTTGAATCAGACGATGACGCACCTATCATCAAACTTATTAACGCTATGCTCGGTGAAGCGATTAAAGAAGGCGCTTCAGATATTCATATCGAAACCTTCGAAAAGTCATTGTCGATTCGTTTCCGTGTCGATGGTGTATTGCGTGACGTATTAAGTCCGAGCCGTAAGCTCGCGCCTTTGTTGGTTTCGCGCGTGAAGGTTATGGCGAAGCTAGATATCGCTGAAAAGCGCGTTCCTCAAGACGGTCGTATATCTTTGCGTATCGGCGGTAGAGCGGTTGATGTTCGTGTTTCTACTATGCCTTCTTCACATGGTGAGCGTGTAGTGATGCGTTTGTTGGATAAGAACGCAACTCGCCTTGATTTACTCAGCTTGGGTATGACACAAACAATCCAAGAGAGCTTTCGAAAGCTGATTGAGCGGCCTCATGGCATCTTACTGGTTACGGGACCTACTGGTTCTGGTAAATCGACGACGTTGTATGCAGGTTTACAGGAGATTAACTGTAATGAGCGCAATATTCTAACCGTTGAAGACCCGATAGAGTTTGATATTGATGGCATTGGTCAAACGCAAGTAAACCCTAGAGTGGATATGACTTTCGCTAGAGGCTTAAGAGCGATTTTACGTCAAGACCCTGATGTAGTGATGGTTGGGGAAATTCGTGATTTAGAAACGGCGCAAATTGCGGTTCAAGCGTCTTTAACTGGTCACTTAGTGATGTCTACTCTGCATACCAATACTGCGATAGGGGCTATCACACGTTTACGTGATATGGGTATTGAACCATTCCTGCTTTCTTCCTCACTGCTCGGTGTACTGGCGCAACGATTAGTTCGTACCTTGTGCCCTGATTGTAAAGAAGCTTATGAAGCTGAAGATTCTCAGAAAAAACTATTTGGGGTGAAGAAAAAATCTCAACTGACGCTCTATCGTGCAACAGGCTGCCCGCATTGTAATTACAAAGGGTATCGCGGCAGAACCGGTATTCATGAATTGTTGCTGGTCGACGAAAAGGTTCAGGCTTTGATCCACGACGAGGCTGGTGAGCAATCAATCGAGAAACAGGTTCGCGACCACACCCCAAGTATTCGTCAAGATGGTCTTGAGAAAGTGCTGCAAGGTATCACGTCACTGGAAGAAGTGATGCGAGTAACCAAGGAATCCTGATGGCGGCATTTGAATATAAAGCACTGGATGAGAGAGGGCGAAGCAAAGCTGGAGTTATTGAGGGAGATAGTCCTCGTCAGGTACGCCAGCGGTTGAAAGAGCAGAATTTGGTGCCGATTGAAGTCGTAGAAACCAAAGCGAAATCACAGCAGTCTCGCTCTACCTCTTTCAGTTTTAAAAAAGGCATAAGTACGCCGGATCTAGCTCTCATTACACGTCAGCTTTCCACATTGGTTCAGTCTGGAATGCCATTAGATGAGTGTCTTACTGCGGTATCTGAACAGGCAGAGAAAACACATATTCGCAATATGTTGTTAGCCGTTCGTTCCAAAGTCACGGAAGGTCATACATTGGCGGACAGTTTTGGCGACTACCCACATATATTTGATGATTTATTTCGCTCGATGGTTTCAGCTGGAGAGAAGTCGGGACATTTGGACTCAGTTCTAGAACGTTTAGCTGACTACGCTGAAAATCGTCAAAAATTGCAGTCTAAATTACTGCAATCGATGATTTATCCGATTGTACTAGTGGTGTTTGCGGTTGGTATTGTCGCGTTCTTGCTTGCGGCCGTAGTGCCAAAGATTGTTGGGCAGTTTGTACAGATGAACCAACAGTTACCACTTTCCACACAGTTTTTACTTTCTGCGAGTGAATTTGTTCAAAGCTGGGGATTACACGTATTGGCAGGCATTGTCGTTGTTGTCTACTTAGTCAAGTGGGCACTGAAAAAGCCGGACATACGTTTAAATTGGGATAGAAAACTGATGGCTTGGCCGGTGATCGGCAAGATTACACGCGGTTTAAATGCTTCTCGATTTTCACGTACTTTGTCGATTTGTGCTTCAAGTGCGATTCCTATTTTGGATGGTATGAGAATCGCGGTGGACGTAATGTCTAATCATTACGCTAAACAACAAGTGCAGCTCGCTGCTGAAAAAGTACGTGAGGGGATCAGCCTTCGTAAGGCATTAACAGAAACCAAATTATTTCCGCCAATGATGTTGCACATGATTGCCAGTGGCGAACAGAGTGGCGAATTAGAAAGTATGCTGACCCGAGCTGCGGACAACCAAGACACTCAATTTGAATCCACAGTGAACATCGCATTAGGCATATTTACGCCGGTATTGATTGCTGTGATGGCCGGGATGGTGTTGTTTATTGTTATGTCAACACTGATGCCAATTTTGGAAATGAACAATTTGATGACGAGATAACACTCTCTTGGCTTTCTGGTAATTGGAGAGTGTTATTTTTAGCAAATAGAAGAACAACGAATTTGCGAACGGAGCAAAAATGAACAAACGTAATACATCTCAGGCTGGCTTTACTCTTTTAGAGATTATGGTGGTTATTGTCATTCTAGGTATTCTGGCAAGCCTTGTTGTACCAAATTTAATGGGCAATAAAGAGAAGGCCGATCAGCAAAAAGCGATTACCGATATTGTGGCATTAGAGAATGCTCTGGATATGTACAAGCTAGATAACAGTGTCTACCCAACCACAGATCAAGGCCTAGAGGCATTAGTTACCAAACCATCGAATCCAGAGCCTCGTAATTACCGCGACGGTGGTTATATTCGTCGTTTACCAAAAGACGCTTGGGGTAACGATTACCAATATTTAAGCCCTGGTGATAATGGTGCGGTTGATATTTTCTCGCTTGGTGCTGATGGTCAGGAAGGCGGAGAAGGTGCAAACGCCGATATTGGTAACTGGAATATTCAGAATTTTCAATAAAACCGATAACTAAGGACAGGGGGCGCTTGCCCCCGCTTTTCTTTCATGAAGCAATCTCGCGGCTTTACATTGCTGGAAATTTTATTGGTGTTAGCGCTGATTGCGGTTAGTACCGTGGCGGTTATTGCTACATTTCCAGTTTCGCAAAAAGATGAAGCCAAACTGGCTGCGCAAAGTCTGTTTCAGAGAATTCAGCTAATCAATGAGGACGCCATTTTAAGCGGTCGTGATTTCGGATTGCGAGTCGATGAGAAGAAAGGAGAGTTCTTATTTCTCACACTAACTTCTGATGGCTGGAAAGAGCTAGAAAAGCGTCAATTTGCTTCTGAGATGAAGCTTCCTTCTGAGCTCGCGGTCAATTTCCAACTAGGTGGCACAGTTTGGGCGAAGGATGATCGCTTGTTTGAGCCGGGAACTTTGTTTGACCAAGACATGTTTGCCGAGAAAAAGCAGCTGCAACCACCACAGATTTTCATCTTATCCAGTGGTGAGGTGACACCCTTTGTTTTAAGTATTTATCCAAAGCAACAGAACATTGAAAGTTGGCGCATTGTGGTTGAAGAGAATGGTCAAATACGTCTGTTGGCACCGGGAGAGCAAAATGAAAAAGCATAATGGCTTTACCTTGCTTGAGGTGTTAGTGGCACTAGCCATTTTTGCCACTGCTGCGGTAAGTGTGATTCGCGCAGTGAGCCAGCACATCAACACGGTTCAGTATTTGGAAGAAAAGACGTTTGCTTCCATGGTGATAGACAACCAAATGGCATTAGTGATGCTTGAGCCGAGTGAACTGCGTGCGAAAAAAGGCACTGAATCGCTGGCAGGAAGAACTTGGTACTGGAAAGTGACGCCTATTGATACTTCGAGCGGTTATCTGCGTGCATTTGATATTAGTGTCGCAATTGATGATAAGAGCAGCCCTATTACCACGGTAAGAAGCTATGTTTCGAAATAGACGGTCACAAAACAGACAGGTGACGAACAAAGTTTCTCAACAAGGCTTCACGTTGATTGAAGTGCTAGTGGCTATCGCTATTTTTGCCAGTTTGAGTGTCGGTGCTTACCAAGTTTTGAATCAGGTGCAGCGTAGTAATGAACTTTCACAAAAAAGAACAACGCGTTTGAATGAGATCAATCGCGCCATAGTGTTAATGGATGCGGATTTTAGACAAATTGCTGCCCGCCAGTTTCGTACCGAAGGTGGTGAACCCAGTAACCAGTTTTTGATTTGGCAAGATGAGCTTCTAGGGTCAGAGCAAAAAGCAATTGTCTTTACCCGTTTGGGTTGGCATAACCCACAGCAGCAGTTTCCTCGAGGGGAGATCATCAAAGTTGCTTATCGACTAAAAGATGGTGCTTTAGAAAAAGTCTGGTGGCGTTATCCAGATACCTCGACGGGGCAAGAAGCAATTATCACTCCAGTACTAAACCAAGTGGATAGTTGGAGCATGCGATTCTACTTCGAAGGTAAATGGAGCGACACTTGGGAGCAGGAGATGGTGTTACCAAATGCCATCGCAGTGAAATTGACATTAAAAGATTACGGAGAGATTGAACGTATCTATTTAGTTGCTGGTGGTGTTGTTCAGGGGGTCGAAGATGCTTCGTAACTCTGTAAGGCAAAGCCGCATCATACAAAGTGGTTCGCTTGGACATAGACGCTCTCAACGTGGCGTCGCACTGATTGTTGTATTGTTACTGCTGGTTATCATGGTTTCCATCGCGGCAACTATGTCAGAGCGATTGTTTACTCAATTTCAGCGCGCGAGTCATCAGGTGAACTACCAGCAAGCTTATTGGTACGGTGTGGGCGCAGAAAGTTTGGCGAGTGTTGCGATTGAACAAAGTTATAAAGACAGTGACACCATCAATTTGAGTCAGGCTTGGGCTATAGAGGAGCAGACATATCCTCTCGACTATGGTCAATTACGCGGGCGAATCTATGATAAACAAGCCTGCTTTAATCTGAATGTGCTTAGTACCATCGAATCGAGTTCGGGCAGTAACAGTAAGCCATATCTGCTTAGAGTCTGGCAGACATTGTTGGACGAGCTAGAGATAGAAAACTATCAAGCAGAAGTAATTGCTGATTCGACGCGAGAATTTATTGATAGTGATGACCGAGTACAAAGTACTTACGGTGTAGAAGACAGCTATTATGAGTCCATGTCACCAGCTTACATGGCAGCTAACAGCTTGCTTGCCGATACCAGCGAACTACGCGCCGTTCAGCAAGTGACTGGCGATGTGATGCTGAAAGTGGCGCATTATGTGTGTGCGTTGCCAACAGATGACTGGCGCCTAAATGTGAATACTCTGGCTCCTGAAAATGCGGCACTGTTGGCGGCTATGTTTAGCCCAAATTTGTCTGAATCGAATGCGAAAGCGGTATTGGAAAATAGACCGTTTGACGGATGGGGCAGTGTTGATGCGTTTTTAGCAGAAGCGCAAATTGCTGCGACGGGTGACAGCCTTATCGATCAGGTAAAAGGCTATTTGGCAGTCGATAGTCAGTATTTTGAATTAGATGCACAAGTTTTAGTGGATGAGGCGCGCGTTAGAATTCGCAGCCTTTTTTATAGTGAAAATCGAGAAACTGCAACGGTAGTTCGCCGTCGCTTTGGAGGAATCAGTGAGCGAGTTTCTGACCGTTCGACTGAGTAGTCAAAAAGAAGCCATTATCCCTTGGTTGGTATGGTCTTCGATACAACAAGAAGTGATTGCGAGTGGAGAAATTTCAGGTTGGGAACAACTTGAACAGCTTCGCTCATACGCTGAACAGCGTTCAACCATCGTTCTGGTATCCGCCAGTGATGTGGTCTTGAACCAAGTAGAAATTCCAGCGGGTGCGAATCGTAAAATTGAGTCTATGCTACCTTACTTGGTGGAAGACGAAGTCGCTCAAGATGTGGATGATATGCATTTTAGTATCATTCAAAAGTCAGGGAATAAAGTTGAAGTCGCGGGGATTGACCGTGAATTTCTGCAATCATGTCTTGATGCTCTTTCTTCTGTAGGTGTGGTTGTTAAGCGTGTAATCCCTGATGTTCTCTGTGTGCCTGTTCAACAAGGTTTAACTGCGGTGCAATTAGGGCATGAGTGGTTGATTCGTAAAGGGGAATCACAGGGAATTTCTGTCGATGTTGACTGGTTAGAGCTGTTTAGTCGATCCGACTGGGTTAAAGAGGAGGATAACTTTTTACCTCTCACAGCCTTTACCCCACTACCAGAGTTGAGTCTTGCTGAAGGTCAAGATTGGCAGTTCACACCTTCCGCTCTAGTGATGCAATTGCTAACTGAACAAGCTTTGCTAAATAAAGTTAATTTGCTCACTGGTAGCTTCAGAGTGAAGTCATCCTCTTTGAAATACTGGCGTATTTGGCGCAAAGCAGCGTATGCGGCGGTGTTTTTTATTGTGGTTCTTATTAGCTACAACCTTTTGCAAACTCAGCGTTTTGAGCTGCAAGCACAAAGCTATCGCTCTGAAAGTGAACGTATATTTCGCACTGTGTTTCCTGACCGAGAAAAAATCCCAACCGTTAGCTATCTGAAACGTGTGATGAATGATGAACTGAATGCGCTGCAAGGTGGTCGCGGTAAAGGTTCGATATTGGAGTGGATGACTCAATTGCCCACCACATTGGGCAGCATTCAGGGTATGGATTTGCAAAGTATTAAATTCGATAGCAATCGCGCTGAAGTTCGCTTGGAAACGACCAGCAAAGACTTCCAAAGCTTTGAGCAAGCAAGAGTTAAGCTGGCTGAGCAGTTTATGGTTGAACAGGGGCAAGTGAACAAAAATGGCGATGTGGTCGCGGGTTCATTTGTTTTGAAGCGTAAGTAGGTATTGGTAATGAATGAGCAAATAGCGAATAAATTAGTGATGCCATTTCAACGCTGGTGGCAGAGTATCAATCAACGAGAGAAAGTGATGGTTTCCGTCTGTTCACTCGTGATTGTGGTTGCAGTTGTATTTTGGGGTGTCATTCAGCCGCTCAATGAGCGAAGCGAACTGGCCAAAAACCGCATTCAAAGCGAAAAACAGCTGTTGAGTTGGGTAAGTGACAACGCAGAAAAAATCTCGACGTTACGTAAACAAGGTGGGGTGGTGAGAACCTCCACTCCACTGAATGAAGTTATCACCACGTCAACTCGTGAGTTCAAAATTGAGCTTATCCGCGTACAACCACGTGGAGAAATGATGCAGGTATGGGTACAACCATTGCCGTTTTCTCAACTGGTGGCTTGGATTGCTTATTTGAAAGAGCAACAAGGCGTCACTGTGGAATTCATGGATATCAAACGTGCTAAACAAACTGGTGTTGTTGAAGTACAACGTTTGCAGTTAAAACGAGGCTGATAAGTTGAAGAAAGTTGTAAGCTATGGCGTCGTATTTGCTGCGGTATTCATCACCAGTGCTTTGGTAAACCTCCCTGCTCAGTTTGTCATTCATCTGCTGCCATTACCTTCTCCGTTACAGGTGATTGGTGTTCAAGGGACGATTTGGCAAGGAAGTGTAGAGCAGGTACGTTGGCAAAATCGCAATTTTGGTGATGTGAACTGGCAGTTAAAACCTACTGCACTACTAAGTGCAAAAGTGGAAGCGGATGTGCGATTTGGACGCGGCAGTGAGTTGAGCTTGCGTGGTAAAGGGACGGTAGGTTACGGCCTTTCAGGCCTCTATGCTGAAAATACCATTGCCTCGATGCCAGCAGATGTAGCATTGGCACAAGCTCCACTTTCGTTGCCGATTGAAGCTCAAGGGCAATTGGATCTGTCTATCAACGAATATCGTTACCAAGCACCGTTTTGTTCAACGGCTCAAGGCTCACTGGCTTGGAGCTCTGCCAATGTGGAATCGCCACTGGGTCAGCTAGATATCAAACAAGCTATTGCCGACCTGCAATGCATTGATAGCGCAGTAACAGTGAAAGGTAAGCAAAACAGCGAGCAAGTGGGTAGCGAGTTTTCTGCTCAGTTGAATCCAGACCGTAGTTATCAGGCTGATGGCTGGTTTAAGCCGGGTTCTGAGTTTCCTGAATCATTAGCACAACAGCTTAAATGGTTACCTAAGCCTGATGCGCAAGGTCGTTATAACTATAAGCATCAAGGCCGCTTATAGCTAATTTATGCTGTGATGATTTAAGCTGCGCACGCTTTAAATAGTAAAAAGGCGAGAACTGAATTCTCGCCTTTTGCGTTTCCAATTCGCCCGACTAGCATTTCAGGATTTTATCCCAAGGGAGGTCAGCATCGCCTAATACGATGAAGTTCGGATTCTCCAAGGTTTCTCGCTCATTGTATGAAAGCGGCTCTAGAGCGGTATTAAGAATACGTCCGCCAGCTTCTTCGACAATGCACTGTGTCGCGGCTGTATCCCATTCTCCGGTTGGACCTAAGCGCAAATAGCAGTCCACTGCACCTTCTGCAACCAAACAGGCTTTTAGTGCGGCTGAGCCAAGAGGCACTAAATCGTAGTTCCAAGCGCTGCTAAGTTTACTGGTAATGCGGTTGATGTCCTGACGACGGCTAATTGCAATCGCTATCGACTGATTTGGCAGTTCATGGGTATGAGTTCGAATGCGCAGGCTCTCAGACATATCGGGAATCTTCCAAGCCCCTTTGCCTGCATATGCATAGTAAGTGACGCCAGAAACAGGACCATACACAACTCCCATTACTGGTTTGTTGTGTTCAACTAGGGCGATAATCGTCGCGAAATCACCGCTGCGAGCAATGAATTCCTGAGTACCATCGAGTGGGTCAACTAACCAGTATCTTTCCCACGTTTCTCGGGTTTGCAAACTGATGTCAGAATCTTCTTCAGAAAGAATTGGAATATCTGGCGTTAATTCGTTCAAACGCTCCATCACCAGCTTGTGCGCAGCAAGGTCTGCACTAGTTACTGGCGTTTCATCTTTTTTGGTAAACGCTTGGTAAGACTTTTTCTCATAAATATCGAGGATTAGCTGGCCTGCAGAGCGAGCAATCTCGATAACTTCTGGCAGTAGGTGAGAGAGATCTTTGGCTGTTGGCATAATCTTTCCTATAACTCTGACGGTAATTATTTTAGAAAGCGCAGAGTAAGCATTAGGGCCGTGATACTTCGAGCTTCACAGAAGTCTAAGTGTGCCAGCAGTTCTTCAGCTTGTGCTAAAGGCCAGCGCACCACTTGCAGAGGCTCGGGTTCATCACCTTCCAATTGTTCTGAGTATAGATCTTGTGCAATAAAGAGCGTCATTTTGCTGGAAAAATAAGAGGGAGCCAGTACCACTTCTTTCAGTGCGGTAAGCTTGTGCGCGCCCACACCTACCTCTTCTTTTAATTCGCGGTTCGCTGCTTGTTCCGCAGTCTCTCCCGGATCCATCAAACCTTTTGGAAAGCCCAACTCATATCGCTCTGTTCCGGCACAGTATTCGCGAACTAAAAGCAGATCTCCTTGTTCGGTTACAGGAACCATCATCACGGCGTTACGACCACTGGGTTTCATCCGTTCGTAAGTGCGTTGCTCTCCATTGGAAAAACGAAGATCGAGTGCTTCGATAGAAAATAGCTTTGATTTAGCCACTACACTCTTGGCAAGAATCTCCGGTAACTTGGATGACATTCACTTACTCCTTCACTGCATTAGTTTTCTTACTATATGAGAAAATGTCTCAACTTAAAATATCACTTTCATCGCTGACGGAAATAAAAGCTCTTGGAAAGAAAAATTACTGGAAATAAAAAAGCTGATGCTTGTGGCATCAGCTTTCTTGGATTGACTCATTAGTAGTATGAGTGGTCACCTCGGTCATGCTCGGTGGCATCGCGAACTGCGGTTAGCTCGCCTTCGAACTGAGCCAGTAGCTCTTTCTCAATACCTTCTTTCAAAGTGACATCTACCATTGAACAGCCGTTACAGCCGCCACCAAAGGCAACAATCGCAACGCCTGCATCAGTAATTTCAACTAGGCTAACGTGACCGCCGTGACCCGCAAGTTGTGGGTTTACTTGAGTTTGAATAGCGTACTCAACACGTTCAATCAGACTTGCGTCATCAGCCACTTTACGCATTTTCGCGTTTGGTGCTTTCAGCGTAAGTTGTGAACCCATTTTGTCGGTAACAAAATCAATCAGCGCATCTTCAAGGAAAGGTAGGCTTAGTTCGTCAACGTAAGCAGAGAACTCGGTAAATGGAATCTCAGTATCAGTAGCTTCAACTGCTTCTGGTGGGCAGTAAGAAACGCCACATTCTGCATTTTGTGTTCCTGGGTTTACGACAAAAACACGAATGTTTGTGCCTTCAGGCTGCTGTGAAAGCAGTTTTGCAAAGTGAGACTGAGCAGATTCAGTAATAGTTATAGTGTTAGTATTTGACACGACGAATACCTGAGTGCATTTGTAGGTTATTTGGTCACCATTCTACTCCTGTGATTGGAAGAATCCAGCCCTTTGTTTTTATGCTAGGGCTTCACTTGTCTTCTTCCGGCTCAGGAGTGCGGCATATGCAGTAAATATCAATCCTTTCGACGCCCACTTCAAGTAGCAAGTGACATAAATGCTGCACAGTGCTCCCTGTCGTGACGACATCGTCTACTATTGCAACATGATCGCAGTTTGGATGCCTGTTAAGGCGAAAAGCTTTGGCAAGATTGCGCTTACGTTGAGCTTTGCTTAAACCTTGCTGCGCCTTTGTATTCAATACTCTGGAAAACAGTTGTGATTGATAATGAACACCGAGAAACGCTGCCAAATGTTTAGCAAGAAGATCACTCTGATTGAATCCTCTACGCAGATATCGATGCCAGTGGAGAGGAACGCTAGTAATAACAAGTGCTGGGTCATGAATCGATTCAGATAGCTGTTTCGCTAGCGGTTTTGCTTGCCAGAACTGACGCTGATATTTGAGTTGGTGGATGCTATTGCTTAGTGGAAACTGATAGTCACCGACACAATGTAATTGATGCCAGATTGGTGGCTTGCTAAGACATTGACCACACATCTCAACGGGTGTCAGTGTTTTTAAACCGCAGCGTTGGCAGCGAGGCAATTTGGGATACCAAGCTTCGCATGCAGAGCAGACGCTAAAAGGTTGAACGTTATCTGATGGCAGCTTACAGATTGGGCACTGCGGCGTTATGCAATCTCGTATAGATAGACCATCTCGTATGAAGAAGCTGCGGCGTATAAAATTAGCTTTTTGAAACCAATCGGATAACATGTTTTTCGCCTTAAAAAGAAGGAATCAATACCATGTGCCTTCTGTAAAATGGATTGAATGAATTTAGTAGGAGAGTATGTGACTATGACTTCAGAGTTGTATTGGCAAGTCAGTGGCAGTGGACCTGATATCGTGTTAGTACACGGTTGGGGGATGAATGGTGCTGTTTGGCAGCAAACGGTTGATATCCTTAATACCCAGTTTCGTGTTCATGTGGTTGACCTGCCGGGATACGGACACAGCGCAAATTGCCATGCCGAAAACCTAGAAGAGATAGCACAAGCTTTGATTCTTAACGCACCAAAAAATGCGATTTGGATTGGATGGTCACTCGGCGGGCTCGTTGCAACGCATATGGCTTTGCATCATAACCAATACGTTAGCAAATTGGTGACGGTTGCCTCTTCACCGAAATTCGCTGCAGACAAACCGTGGCGGGGCATTCAACCCAATGTGCTTTCTGCTTTCACCGATCAGTTAGTGGAAGATTTCCAGCTGACGATTGAGCGTTTTATGGCTTTGCAGGCAATGGGTAGCCCTTCTGCAAGGCAAGATGTGAAAACCTTAAAGCAAGCTGTCTTATCGCGCCCAACGCCGAACCCTAAAGCTCTGTTGGCTGGGCTGAAAATGCTCGCTGACGTTGATTTACGTGAAGAGCTTCCTCATATTTCTGTGCCAATGTTGCGCTTATACGGTCGTTTAGACGGCTTAGTACCCATTAAGGTTGCTCACGATTTGCAGCAAGTCGTACCTGATAGCGAGCAGTATATTTTCACCGAATCTTCCCATGCGCCATTTATGACGGAACTGGACACCTTCTGTCAGCAGTTGATCACCTTTGCGCACAGTTAAAAACAAGCTAGCTATTTGATATGCATGTGTTTTCTTTTTGTGCTAAATATTTATAGGGATTGGTCGATAAATAAGCTAACCCGATAAGGCAAAAGGAAACTCTGTTTTATTGGGCTGGGCGATACTGAGGAGGTTTCGGCTATGATTGTGTCACCGACTAACGTTAGTGTGCCACTTATCGCCCCATCAGTGAACGTTCAGACGGAGCAGGCCGCGCGCGACAACAAAGTTCGTGAACCTGTTCTGCCGACCGTTGAGCTGGTTAGAACCAACTCGGAACGTAATGTAAAAGCTGATGATAAAAGGCGAAAGCGAGCTTCGTGGGATCCGTCAGAACATCCAGATTATGATGTGGTGACAGAACATGAAGCGCAATCCTCTTATCAAGAAGAAAGACACAGTGAGCTAGATAGACTATTCGAGCTATTAGCACTGTCGACATACAGTGAAGAGCAAGGTAAAGGCTATGCAATGCGGTTTCGTTTACCGAAACGTGTCATTGATGATGCGGTAACTGCTGGAAAGATGGCTCGCAGACGTAGTGTTATTAAGTACCATTATGGGCATGCTGTGGCGCCAAATATTCCGTCAGAAGTGATAGCGATATTATGAATGTCGTTATCTCGCAACACTCAAAATAAAATCCCCATGGCAAAAGCGATGGGGATTTTTATTTGTAGCGCTTAACTCGTTTGTTTCGAATTAGGCTCTTTGGGTTTAGCTACCAGTGTTAGCGTTTCGCTTTAGCAAAAGCGTCTGCAAAGGCGCTATTAAAGCCACCACCTTGAGATCCGTTTCCTTGCGAAGAACGGTTATTTCCACGTGGTTGATTCACTTTAGGTTGAGCGCTTCTTGGCTGAGCGTTGTCAGAACGTGCTGGACGGCTGTCTTGCCCCGGTTCATCGTTAAGACGCATGGAAAGCGCGATACGTTTACGCTGTACGTCTACTTCCATCACTTTGACTTTAACGATATCACCCGCTTTTACCACTTCACGTGGATCAGAAACATAGCGATCAGTCAGCGCCGAAATATGCACTAAGCCATCTTGGTGAACACCGATATCCACAAATGCACCAAAGTTAGCCACGTTAGAGACAACACCTTCTAGAATCATCCCCGGCTCAAGATCAGAAACCTCAGTAATACCGTCGGCAAAAGTCGCTGTTTTAAACTCAGGGCGAGGATCGCGTCCCGGTTTATCAAGCTCTTTGATGATGTCACTAACAGTTGGCACACCAAAGTTTTCATCGGTGTAATCTACCGCACGTAATGTGTTTAAGAATTCACTGTTGCCAATCAAGGTCTTAATATCTTGACTGTTTTTCTCTGCGATATTTTTCACCACAGGGTATGCTTCAGGGTGTACTGCGGATGCATCTAGCGGGTTTTTACCATTCATAATTCGCAGGAAGCCAGCACACTGCTCATAAGCTTTAGGTCCTAAACGCGCGACCTTCTTAAGATCAGTACGGGCATTGAAACGACCATTTTCATCACGGTAATCGACAATGTTCTGTGCCAACACAGTTGAAAGCCCAGCGACGCGGGTGAGTAGAGCTGGAGATGCGGTATTCACATCCACGCCTACTGCGTTTACACAGTCTTCTACAACCGCATCTAGGCGTTTTGCCAGTAGAGATTGGCTTACATCGTGCTGGTATTGACCCACACCGATAGATTTAGGGTCAATTTTCACCAGCTCTGCCAGTGGGTCTTGCAGGCGGCGGGCAATCGAGACTGCGCCACGCAAAGACACGTCCATATTCGGGAACTCTTTTGCTGCCAGTTCTGATGCTGAATAAACCGAAGCACCTGCTTCGCTGACCATGATTTTTTGCACTTTCAGACCATCACGTTTGATCATCTCTGCGGCAAAGGCATCGGTTTCACGAGAAGCGGTACCATTACCAATCGCAATCAAATCGACGTTATGTTTTTTCACTAATGCAGATACGGTCTGCATTGCTCGGTCATATTGGTTTTGTGGCTGATGTGGGTAGATGGTATCGGTAGCAAGAACTTTACCGGTTGAATCAACCACTGCAACTTTACAACCGGTACGCAAACCAGGGTCTAAACCTAAGGTTGCGCGAGGACCAGCAGGTGCTGCCATGAGAAGGTCTTTGAGGTTGGTTGCGAAGACATTGATAGCTTCAATCTCAGCGCTCTCTTTCATCGTGCCCATCAGTTCGGTTTCCATATGCATAGAAACCTTGATACGCCACGCCCAACTGATCACCTGTTTACGCCATGTGTCTGCTGGCGCTTGGCTCAAATGAATACCGTAATGCTCCGCAATAATGGTTTCACAGTGAGATTGACGCGCGGTTTCTTCAAGCTCTGGATCTGCATTTAGAGTCAGAGTTAAGAAACCTTCGTTACGTCCGCGAAGCATCGCAAGAGCGCGGTGAGACGGTACTTTGCTTACTGGTTCTTGGTGTGCAAAGTAGTCTTTGAATTTTTCACCTTCTTGCTCTTTCCCAGCAACGACGCGAGAGACCAGCTCTGCATTGCGAGTCAGATGACGGCGGATTTTCTCCAGCAAGTCTGCATCTTCAGCAATGCGTTCCATGATGATTGCGCGAGCTCCGTCCAGAGCTGCTTTGGTATCTTCGATGCCTTTATCTGCGGCAATATAGCGCGCAGCTTCAGATTCTGGTTCTGTCTGCGGTTCATTCCACAGCTTGTCAGCTAAAGGTTCTAAACCCGCTTCGATAGCGATTTGACCTTTAGTGCGACGTTTTGGTTTGTATGGAAGATAGAGGTCTTCAAGGCGGGTTTTGCTGTCTGTTTCTGAAATCGCTTTCTCTAATTCAGGCGTCAGTTTGCCTTGATCTTGAATCGATTTAAGAATGGTTTGACGGCGGTCTTCCAGTTCACGCAGATAGGATAAACGACTATCCAGTGTACGCAGTTGGGTGTCATCCAGACCACCAGTCACTTCCTTACGGTAACGAGCGATAAAAGGAACAGTGTTGCCATCATCAATTAGGTTGACGGCTGCGATGACTTGCTCTGAGCGAACGTTTAGCTCATTGGCAATCAATTGGCAGATAGCTTGGCTCATCCGTAGATCTCTTTAATTCATTGGTACTAATAGGGCTATATGGGGATGTGAAGCCGAAATTTCCAGTTTTGAGCATGCGCGGCTTCACTCTTTGAAAATATTAATCTTGGTAACGAATGGAGTTTACAAACCACTCTTTGGGACCTTCAGGCGTGTGAACAACAAATTCATCGTCCACCTCTTTTTTTAGCAGTGCACGAGCCATTGGTGAATCAATCGAGATATAACCTTTTGCATCGCCATAGATTTCGTCAGGTCCAACAATGCGAAATGCTTTTGAATCACCATTTTCGTTTTCAATTTCAACCCAAGCACCAAAGAACACTTTGCCTTCCTGCTGCGGTGAGTAATCTACCACTTTCACTTGCTCAAGACGTTTGCGAAGGTAGCGAACTCGGCGGTCTATTTCACGTAAGCGCTTCTTGTTGTACTGGTAGTCAGCGTTCTCACTGCGGTCACCTAGGCTGGCTGCCCAAGTCACTTTTTTTGTTACTTCAGGGCGTTCTTCACGCCATAATGTATCCAGTTCTTTTTTTAGACGATCAAAGCCTTCACGTGTAATAAGGTTTGTCTTCATGTTCCTGACTTATGGTAATTGCAACTGGCTGCTACATTAGCTAAAAAAGAAATAAACGTTAACAATTCTTTGAATTACTTTCGTCAGAACGGTGTTACATTTCACTATCCCAGAAATGTATGGGGTTGAATAACGAATAGGTAGGGCGTAAATGCAAGAAAACTTTAAAGTCTTAGTGGTCGATGACGATGCACGTCTGCGTGCGCTATTGGAACGTTACTTATCTGAGCAAGGCTTCCAAGTTAGAAGTGTTGCGAACAGTGAGCAAATGGACCGCCTATTAACTCGTGAAACCTTCCATATCATGGTGTTAGATTTGATGCTGCCTGGCGAAGATGGTCTATCTATCTGTCGTCGTCTGCGCAACTCAAATAATATGATTCCTATTTTGATGCTGACAGCAAAAGGCGATGAGATTGACCGTATCGTTGGCTTAGAAATTGGCGCGGATGATTACCTGACCAAGCCTTTCAACCCTCGTGAATTGCTAGCGCGCCTTAAAGCAGTATTACGTCGTCAGACTATTGAAGCTCCGGGAGCGCCAAGTTCTGAAGAGTCTTTGGTGGAGTTCGGTGAGTTCCGCCTGAACCTAGGTACTCGTGAAATGTTCCGTGGCGAAGAGCCAATGCCTTTGACGTCAGGTGAATTCGCTGTGCTGAAAGCGTTGGTGATGAACGCACGTGAACCGTTATCTCGCGATAAGTTGATGAACATGGCTCGTGGTCGTGAATACTCAGCAATGGAACGTTCAATCGACGTACAAATTTCTCGCTTACGTCGTATGCTGGAAGTTGATCCAAGCAAACCTCGCTATATTCAAACCGTGTGGGGCTTAGGTTATGTGTTCGTTCCTGACGGTAAATTAAACTAAGCGTAAATTTAACTTATGCGGTTTTATACACGCGTCGGCTGATGAAACTCAATGGCGCGTGTTACTTCTCTTCTCTACGTGCGCCTTATCTGTAATTTTCATTGACGGTAGACCTCTGTCTGCAACAATCAGTATATGACTTCTGGCTGTATATGCCTTTGGTCTGTCAAAGCCGTTTGAATAACTCGTCGATAAAAACATAGGCAAAATATGCGTATTCGTAGCTCGTTTACTCAATCCATCCTTCTCTTTTTAAGCCTGCTCATTGCCAGTCAGGTTTACTCGTATTACGCCGTGTTTAATTACGCGCTGATGCCGAGCTTAAAGCAGTTCAACAAAATCCTCAGTCACGAAATCAACTTGATGCTTGATGACACCGTTAATCAAGATATGGATGTTCCGATGGATGCTTTGTTGCGCCGCCGCGTTCTCGAACAGCTTGGTGTGACCATTCATACTGATGACAGCCCGATAGCCAGTGAGTTTGAACACGCTGTTAGCATTGATTTGATGAGTGAAGACATGAGTTTGGAGCTCGGTTCACCAACGGAAGTGCGTATGATGTCTGGCACTGAGAGTTACATCTTGTGGATGAAAATCGAGGCGTTGCCGGGACAACTACTTCGTATCCCGCTTTCTGAATTACGAGAGAAGGATTTTGCTCCTCTGTTTCGTAACAGCATCATCATGGCATTGATGATTGTTTTCGGCGGCTGGTTATTTATCCGCATGCAAAACCGACCTCTCATCACGCTAGAGAAAGTAGCGCAAGCTGTAGGGCGTGGCGAAGTACCTCCGCCATTGCCGGAGAGAGGTGCTTCGGAAATTCGCTCTGTGACACGTGCTTTTAACCAGATGTCAAAAGGCATCCAAGCGTTAGAAGAAGACAGAGCTCTATTGATGGCGGGTATCAGCCATGACCTTCGTACACCTCTTACCCGTATTCGATTGGCAACAGAGATGATGGCTCCGGAAGACAGTTATCTGGCAGAAGGAATCATCAGTGACACCGAAGAGTGTAATGAGATCATCAGCCAATTCATGGACTATTTGAAGCCAGTGAACAAGCAGACCTTCGAAAAGGTGAATGTGAATGATATCGCGCAGGATGTGGCAAGCTCTGAAGGCGGATATGAAGTACAAATCGAAGTGGAGCTGCACAAAGGCAAAGCAATTGCGTTTGGTAACCCTATTGCGATCAAACGTGCGGTCAGTAACTTAGTGGTGAATGCCGTTCGTTATGGTAATGGCTGGGTGCGAGTCAGCTCTGGTGTCACCGCGGATAACAGCATGGTTTGGATTTGTGTTGAAGACAATGGACCGGGCATTGAGCCGAGCCAAGTGAACAAGGTGTTTGAACCTTTTACTCGTGGTGATACTGCTCGCGGCAGTGAAGGTACTGGTTTGGGGCTTGCGATTGTGAAACGTATTATTAGCCAGCACAGCGGCTCTGTCATGGTTAGCAATCGTAGCGAAGGTGGTTTACGAGCGCAGATTAGTTTCCCGACCAAGTGATTGAATATCTAGCTAATCAATTGTCTAGTCCTAAAATAGGTTGACGCTTTTTTATGAAGCCAGTAGGTAATCCCTGCTGGCTTTTTCATGCACTTCACTCGGAGTTTTCATCCCCAAGCTCATGTGCGGCCTCAAGTCGTTATATATCGATATCGACTCTTTTACTAACACTCTGAGCTCCTTCATCGTATTGCATTGATAGAGTAGGAACTCACTCTTTAATATCCCGTTAACTCGCTCTGCAAGGGCGTTTTGATAGCAGTCATAACCGTCTGTCATTGATGGAACCATGCCGTTAGCATTTAACTTTTCTTGATATTCTGACGAACAATACTGTAGACCTCTGTCTGAGTGATGGATAGTGGCGGCATTTGTTCGTCGATTCGTGATTGTCATGTCTAACGCCTTTACAACATCACTCGCTTTCATTTCATTACTCAGTTCATAACCCAATATTTTTCGAGAGTAAGCGTCCGTAACTAACGAGAGATAATGCGTACCCTCATCTATTTTTACGTATGTGATGTCGCTGACAACAACTTCTTCTATATGCTTAACCTCTTTTTCTTTTAACAAGTTAGGATGTTTTCTTAACCAATGTCTGCTGTTCGTTGTCTTGGTGTAGTTCTTCCTTGGTTTGACTAACATATTCTCGTTTTTTAAATACTTGAATAGGCCGTCTCGTCCTAGTTTTATCCCTAGCCTCTCAAGCTGAGGCTTAATCAACAGGTATAGCTTGCGGGTACCGATTCGTGGCATGTACTGTCGCCAGTACATCACCATTTCTTTCACTGGCAAAAGCTCATCCACACGTGCTTCTAGACGCTGTTTCCATTGATACACGGCCTGTCGAGATAAATTGAACAGTTTGCATGCAGAAGCTAGCTTTACTTTTCCCTGCTCTTTGGCGAGCCAGAGCGTTCGGCTAAGTACTTTTTTTCCAAATCAATTCCGTAGTCATCTTTAAGAAGCTCAACCATATCGCCATAAATCATGTTTTTCATTTCGGCATTGGCGAGGGCTTTTTCAAGACGCTTAATCTTTTGGGCAGGTGTCTCTTTGGATTTAGACATCGGAGAGTGCTCTATTGGTTTCGACCAATCTAACTTACCATGCTTTCGGAGCCAAACAAGAACGGTACTACGACCCTGTATGCCATAGTGTTCTTGAGCCTGTTTGTATGTCATGTCGCCTTTTTCAACTTGGGCAACGACAGCCAATTTAAAGCCCATAGTGTAATCTCGCTGAGAGCGCTTTATTGTTGTATTACTTGATGAGTTCATTGATAAGTCTCCGAAGTGTCAACTTATCTCAGGACGGGACAAATTTTGGAATTAAAAAGGCTCGCATTGTGCGAGCCTTTTTCTTAAATCATCATAAGTACTATGAATCTAGAGCTTGTTCCAGTTCTTGCTCAGATTGCTCTTTTCTTACTGGTGCAGTTTCAGGTAACAGTAGGTTTAAAAGAATCGCTGTAATACCGCCAGCTGCAACACCTGTCGAGAAAATGCTTTTCACAAAGTCTGGCATAAATTGCAGGATTTCAGGTTTCTGTGCGATGCCCAGACCCATTGAAAATGACAGAGCCATGATAAGAATCGCGCGACGGTCTAAATCCACGCGAGCAATGATACGGATACCTGCTGCTGCGATAGTACCGAACATGACTATCGTCGCGCCGCCTAATACAGGCTCAGGGATTAGCTGAACAAAGCTTGCTACGCCTGGGAATAAGCCTAATAGCACGAGCATACCTGCGATGAAGTAACCCACGTAACGGCTAGCCACGCCAGTCAGTAGAATCACGCCGTTATTCTGGCTAAAGGTTGAGTTCGGGAAGCTGTTAAATACCGCCGCAAGCGCTGAGTTAACGCCATCTGCTAAAACCCCACCCTTGATACGCTTCATGTAAATCGGGCCTTTTACTGGCTCTCCTGACACTTCCGACGTCGCTGTGATATCACCGATAGCTTCCAAAGCGGTGATTAAGAAAATCAGTACTAGAGGAATGAACAGTGACCAGTCAAAGCTCAAGCCATATTGCATAGGTACAGGCAGCGCGATCAGCGATGTTTCACTCATTTTGCTGGTGTCGACCATGCCCATAAGATAAGCCATCGCAACACCCACAAGCATCGCAATAACAATTGAGGCAACACGAATATATGGGTTACGTGCACGGTTTAGCAAAATGATGATGGCAAGAACAGTTCCTGCGAGAGCCAGTTTATCAAGACTACCGAAACTACCGTCGCCCATTGCCGCGTAGCCACCACCCATAGAGACTAAACCAACTTGGATTAGAGTCAGACCGATCAGTGTAACGACAATTCCTGATACCAGCGGTGTGATTACACGTTGTGCAAATTCCAATACGCGAGAAAGCAGAATTTCAGCAAATGAAGCGACTAGAATAGTGCCAAAAATAGCCGCCATCATGGTTTGAATATCGGCGCCGCCAGCTTTTAGCGCAAGACCAGCACCAATGATTGGACCTAAGAAGTTAAAACTGGTGCCTTGAATCGATAACAAGCCTGAACCGATAGGGCCAATAGTTCGAATTTGAATAAATGAAGATACACCTGAAGCAAATAAAGACATGCTGATAATGGTGTTGGTTTCAGCTGCTGGAACGCCCAAACTTTGGCAAATAATCAGAGATGGCGTAATAACAGCAACGAACATAGCAAGCAGGTGCTGAAGTGCAGCAAAAAAAGTATGTGGCAAAGGCGGTCTGTCATTGAGTTGATAGACAAGATCGGACTTACGAGCCGCGTTTTCGGTTGTCATTTTTATTTTCCTAATTGAGTGATTCACAAAGATGCGCTGAATGGGCATTCCTTGTGGAGCAGAATTGTTGTCTGTGATTGCTGTTAATCAGGTTCTGCTCTGGAAATTAGACTTAAGGCTTTTAAGGTTAATAGAGCTTTAAGGCTAAATTTTGCGGCGATTATAGAGTAATAACTGTAAAAAGCAAACGTTTGCTTTAAGTTGGTGCAAAGGAACATAAAACGAATTAATTCAAGGTTTAAGCTTTCGCGTAAACGTCTCGTTCGCCAAGCCAGCGATCGATAATAGCCGTTGCATTTGTCGGGTAATTATCGTGAATGTGACGAGCTATGCGCTGGACTTCTGGAATTAAGCGTTGATCTCGTACTAAGTCAGCTATTTTGAAATCAGCCAAACCTGTTTGTTTGGTTCCTAATAGCTCTCCGGGACCGCGAATTTCCAAATCTCGCTGCGCTATAACGAAACCGTCGTTACTTTCACGAAGTACGCCAAGACGTTTTTGTGCTGTTTTGGAGAGTGGCGCGTGGTACAAAAGTACACAATGACTGGCAACCGAGCCACGACCAACACGACCACGCAGCTGGTGCAGCTGGGCTAAGCCTAAGCGCTCTGGGTTTTCAATGATCATTAAGCTTGAGTTAGGTACATCCACACCTACTTCAATCACTGTGGTTGCGACAAGAAGATGCAATTCATTGTTTTTAAATGCCTGCATCACTTCTTGTTTCTCGGTTGGCTTCATTCTGCCGTGAACCAAACCGATTTTGACATCGGGCAGTTTGCGTTGCAGCTCTTCTGCTGTATCAGCTGCAGCTTGTGCTTCCAAGACTTCAGATTCATCAATCAGAGTGCAAACCCAATAGGCTTGCTTGCCTTCATTCAGACAAGCATTACGTACGCGCTCAACAATGTCGTCCCGTTTGGTATCTGGAATTGCTACAGTTTGAATCGGCGTTCTGCCTGGCGGCAGTTCATCGATAATTGATGTTTCTAAATCCGCATACGCTGTCATCGCCAGTGTTCGAGGAATCGGGGTTGCTGTCATGATCAATTGATGTGGATACGCACCTTGCTTAGCGCCTTTCTCACGTAACTCTAATCGCTGGTGGACACCAAAACGATGCTGCTCATCGATAATCACTAACGCTAAATGATCAAAAACCACGTGTTCTTGGAACAGTGCGTGAGTACCCACTACCATTTTTACTTCACCACTGATAATACGCGCGAGCTCGGCTTCTTTGGCTTTGCCTTTGAGTTTGCCCGCTAGCCAACCTACTTTGATACCCATCGCTTCAAACCACTGGCTGAAGTTTATGGCGTGCTGCTCTGCAAGCAGCTCTGTTGGTGCCATCAAAGCGACTTGGTAGCCATTTTCAATGGCTCTGGCAGCCGCTAGAGCAGCAACGAGAGTTTTACCTGAACCCACATCCCCTTGAACTAAACGCATCATAGGGTGAGGTTTTGCGAGATCTGCTTCGATTTCGTTAACCACGCGAGTTTGGGCATTGGTTGGTGAAAAAGGTAATTGAGCCAACAGCTGATTTTTCAGAGAGTCTGACGCTTTTAGCGGCAAAGCGACATCTTGCTGCCCTTTACTGCGAACTGCCAACATGGATAGGTTTTGAGCCAGCAGTTCTTCCATAATCAGGCGAATTTGCGCCGGATGGCGACCATCATCAAACAGACTTAAATCGATATCCGATGGTGGGCGGTGGATGGTGTGTAACGCCTGAGCCAGAGTTATTTGATGATCGTATAAACCGGATGGAAGCAGTTCTTGCACTGCTGCTTTATCAAGTAGTGATAAAGCTTGGTCAGTCAGGCTGCGCAGAGTGAGCTGACGCAGACCTTCTGTGGTCGGATAGACCGGAGTCAGGTTAGCTTCGACATCAGGCTTTTGTTCTGGGAAATAGAACTTGTATTCAGGATGAATAATTTCCAGCCCAGTATTGCCACGCTTAATTTCACCGTAAGCGTGTACTAACTTACCTTCAGTAAAATTGTTTTTAATCCCTGCTGTAAAGTTGAAAAAACGTAGCGTGAGCGTGCCGTTTCCGTCGCTGATTTTTACTGTCAGCATTTTGCGACGACCGAAAGTAGTATCGACCGCCATCACTTTACCTTGCACCGCAGCCCAAAGACCTGGATGCAATTTTACTATTGGGTAGATTCGAGTGCGATCTTCATAGCGTAACGGCAGGTGGAACAGCAAATCTTGTACGGTGATAAGCCCAACTTTCTCCAGTTTTTCGGCCACTTTTGCCCCCACTCCGGAAAGTGAGGTTAATGGAATTGCTGATAAAAGCTGAGACATAATCAACCATTTAGCTGTTTGAAATATGGGTTATTCAAACATTAAGCTGTGTTTTTGTACAGGGGAATTATTTGCTTTGCATCGCTTTCCACCAAGATTCATCTGCCACAATTTGGCCTTCATCATCCAGTGGGGGATAGGGAAGCTTCTTACGTTTAGCTACTTTGGCTAATACAGGGTGACCGCGCTCGAACAAAATACGATGAATGGTTTCTTCAGGAAGCGGGCTTTTTTCCTGCTGATACATACCAGCAGCTTGGCGTTGACGTTGTGCTTCATACAGAATCAGTGCGCTAGCAACCGATACGTTGAGTGATTGCACCATTCCTACCATAGGAATCACGATGTCCTGATCTGCCAGCTCAAGTGCTTGTTTTGAAATACCCACTTTTTCACTGCCCACGATAATCGCTGTCGGTTTGGTGTAATCAATTTCACGAAAATCTACCGCTTTTTCGGAAAGGTTGGTCACTAATACCTGCATGTTCTGCGCTTTTAGCGATTTTATCGCATCTTGAATGCTGTCGTGAGTATCGACTTCGACCCAGTTACGAGCGCCTGCTGAGGTATGAGCAAGAGTACGCATTTGTTTGTTTGGCCAAACCGCATGGATTTTGTGTAATCCAATTGCATCGGCAGTACGAATGACCGCAGATACGTTATTTGGCTTGTGTACTTCTTCTAAACATACGGTCAGATCAGGTTGGCGTGCTTTCAGCACCTCTTGAATTCGAGTGTAACGTTCTAAGTTCATAACAAGTTTTCTATGTTTTAGTCTGTGGTTGGTAAAACGGTCACCACATAAAATAAAAAAGCCCTTGATAGGCCATATCAAGGGCTACATCGTTAGGTTATTTGAGCATAGGCGCTATTAGTGCCTTCTGCGTCTCACCTTCGGTGCGTTTGGCATTGCACGAATTTTCTTCATAATGCCAGCAAGATGAACACGATCTTTTGTGGTCAGTACCACAGTTACTGTGTACAGACGGCCATCACGTTCTTCTGTCGACAGACCATGAATATTGGAGCCTGTCTTCGAAATCACATTAGTCAGTTCTGCAAGTGCGCCTTGGCGGTTTTGCATATCGACTTTCAGTTCAGTGATGAAGTCTTGATCGTAATCTTTAGTCCATTCCACCGCCATGTACTTATCAGGCTCTTTCTGATGCCCGCGTACGTTAGGACAGGTTTCGCGGTGCACCACCAATCCACGGCCCGGAGAAACGTGCGCAATAATGTGGTCATCCGGAATTGGGTGACAACAGTTCGCGAAGGTTAACAGAATACCTTCTGCACCTCGGATCGGCAGTTTCTTCTTAGGTTGACCGTCTTTGCTTTCTACTTCGGTTAATTCATCAGCATTGCCTAGTAGACGACGAGCAATCACGATACTCATTAATTCGCCAAGGCCAATCGCTGCTAATAAATCATCGACACTAGAAAGTTTCAGGTCGCTAAGAACATGCTGAACACTGTCTTTTTTGATCGTGGTGATCGACTCTTCACCCAAGGCGTGATTCAGCAGACGGCGTCCCAAGCTGACCGACTCTTCACGGCGCATGGTTTTCAGAACCTGACGGATCTTAGTGCGAGCACGTGAAGTCACTACGTAGTTTAGCCATGCGGCATTTGGACGCGCACCAGGAGCACTGATGATTTCAACGGTTTGACCATTTTTCAGTGGCTTACTTAATGGATAAGGGTTGCGATCAACACGAGTACCTACACAGGTATTACCAACGTCGGTATGCACCGCATAGGCGAAGTCTACCGCTGTTGCGCCAACAGGCAGTTCAACGATACGACCTTTAGGAGTGAAGACGTAAATCTCATCTGGGAACAGATCAGATTTCACGTTTTCGATAAATTCGAATGAGTTACCTGCGCTTTGTTGTAGCTCAAGTAAGCTTTGCATCCAACGCTGAGCTTTGATCTGTGCTGTTGTGCCGGTGCGGTCGCCATTGGCTTTATATGACCAGTGTGCTGCCACACCTTTGTCCGCCATTTGGTCCATATCTTCAGTTCGGATTTGAACTTCAACAGGAACACCGTGTGGGCCAACCATCGAGGTATGCAGAGACTGATAGCCGTTCGCTTTTGGAACCGCAATGTAGTCTTTCATTCGACCCGGACGCGGTTTGTACAAGCTGTGGACTTGGCCTAGCGCTCGGTAACAGGTGTCAGCGCTATCAACGACAACACGAAACGCATAGATATCCATGATGGTGTGGAAGCGTTGCTCTTTAGTCTTCATCTTGTTGTAGATGGAGAAAAGGTTCTTCTCACGACCAAACACGCGAGCCGGCAATCCAACTTCGTGCAGGCGACCTTCGATCTCGCTATGGATGCGTTGAATCATCTCTTTGCGGTTACCACGCGCCGCTTTCACGACTTCTTTCAGAACTCGATATCGGTTTGGGTATAACGCTTCAAAACCTAGCTCTTCTAACTCGGTTTTAATGTTGTGAATACCTAAACGGTGGGCGAGTGGTGCGTAAATTTCTAGGGTTTCTCGGGCAATACGACGCTTTTTATCCGGACGAAGAGCACCTAACGTGCGCATGTTGTGCGTACGGTCAGAAAGCTTAATAAGAATAACGCGGATGTCTTGCACCATCGCAAGAACCATTTTGCGAAAGTTCTCTGCTTGAGCTTCTTTTCTATCGCGGAATTTAAGTTTGTCGAGCTTAGATACACCATCAACCAGTTCAGCGACGGCTTGACCAAATTGAGTTTCTAAATCTTCTTTGGTGACGTCACAGTCTTCAATAACGTCGTGAAGGAGGGCTGCTTGTAGTGTTTCCAAATCCAAGCGCATTTCAGCCAGAATTCGAGCTACTGCCACTGGGTGGATGATATAAGGTTCGCCGCTTGAGCGGGTTTGCCCTTCGTGGGCATCTCTTGCCACTATATAAGATTGGCGCAGAGCCTCAACTTGAGGCTCTGTGAGATATTCCTGGGCAACGTCTTTGAGGCTATCGAATAGATACAAATTATAGGCCCGAGAGTTGTCTATTGTCTTACTTGCAGGGATTAACGGTTGTGAACAATGCTGCTCACTGCTGCTAATTCAGCTGCTTCTTGCTCTTGCTGCTCTTGACGCTCACGTGCATCAAGTACGTCTTTAGTGATAAGACCTTCTTCGATTTCGCGAAGAGCGATAACCGTTGGCTTATCGTTCTCTTCAGGCACAAGTGAATCTTTACCACCAGTTTGCATTTGACGAGCGCGGCGAGCCGCAATCAGAACTAGGTCGAAACGGTTGCCAACTTTTTCAACAGCGTCTTGAACAGTTACGCGTGCCATGAGAACTCCAATATAAACAAAAATGTTGAATGACGAGAAAGTATACAACCTTACGCTAGTGGTTTCTAGCTAGTAAAGTTGCTAATAATACGTTTAATTACTCTGCAAGTAGTGCTTTAAGCATGCCTTTGTATTTGATTGACTGCTTATCTTGTTTTAGTCGCTCAGCACGAATGATCGCTCTAAAATCGGTTAGGGCGGTATCGAAGTCATCATTAATAATGATGTAGTCGTATTCGTTGTAGTGAGAAATTTCAGATTTAGCTTCTGCCATACGCTTAGCAATAACAGCTTCGCTGTCTTGTCCGCGCGCGTTCAAACGACGTTCTAATTCACCGTTTGATGGTGGAAGAATAAAAACACTTCTTGCTTCTGGCATTTGCTCACGGATTTGGCGAGCACCTTGCCAGTCGATATCTAAAAAGACATCAATACCTTTATTAAGAGTCTCTTCAATCCAGACACGTGAAGTACCGTAGTAGTTACCAAAGACTTCTGCGTATTCTAGGAATTCGCCTTTTTCGATCAGCGTTTCAAAGTGTTCCTTTTGCACAAAGTGGTAATGAACACCGTCTTGCTCACCCGGACGCATGCCACGAGTCGTGTGCGACACCGATACTTTCATCGCATAGGCTGGGTTGTGTTCCAACATTTCTGCGATCAAGCTAGATTTACCTGCGCCGCTTGGTGCAGAGACAATATACAGAGTACCTTTGCCCATTGTTTGGTTCCACTTTGGTTTGGGATTGCGTAATCGGATTGTGCTCCGACACTCTTAAAGATAGCACTAGCTTAATCATTTCATTGGATTGATGAAATTTAGGCTAGAAAAATGGAGCGGAAGATTAGCATGATCTTGAGGATCTTCTCAAGGAAAAGGTCAAAAGTGGCGCAATTCCTGACCCCAAACCATTGCCAGCGCTGAAGAATCCAAGCCTTTGTTTTTAATCGATGTGAGAAAACGTTTGCTATTTTGTGAACTATTGCAGGTGAAATTGATTAATGTATAATCGCCGCCCTTAGCACGGGAGAGACAACTCTTCCGTATTACAATTTGCGAGAAGCGAAAGCTTCATTTGGGTTCCCTCGCCCCCAAATCAAACTAAAAAGGTACAATATGAGTAACTTTACCCCTGCGCAACAGCGCAAAGCCCTGACATTTTTGGTTTTGTTCCACCTAGTGATTATTGCGTCAAGCAATTATCTGGTTCAAATCCCGTTTACCGTATTCGGTTTACATACCACTTGGGGCGCTTTCACTTTCCCATTTATCTTCTTAGCGACTGACTTAACGGTACGTATTTTTGGTGCTGGTCTTGCGCGTAAAATCATTTTTTACGTCATGCTACCTTCACTCGTAGTTTCGTATCTGCTTTCGGTTGTGTTCTACGAAGGTCAGTTCCAAGGTCTTGCACCATTAAGTGAGTTGAACATGTTTGTCGCGCGCATCGCGATTGCAAGTTTCATGGCTTACCTGCTTGGTCAGATCATGGACGTGTCTGTATTTAATCGTCTTCGTCAGATGAAGCAGTGGTGGGTTGCACCAACAGCATCAACGCTGTTTGGTAACGCTTTAGACACTATCGCTTTCTTCGGTATTGCATTCTACCAAAGCCCAGATCCATTTATGGCTGAGCACTGGACTGAAATCGCATTGGTTGACTACGGTTTTAAACTCGTGATTAGCCTTGGTTTGTTCGTCCCTATGTACGGTGTATTGCTGAATTACCTGATTCGCAAACTGACTTCGGTGAATCCAAACTTTACAGCGGTTGGTGCTAAAGCTTAATTTGCACTGAACTTAAAAGAGAAAGCCCAAAGCAATGCTTTGGGCTTTTTTGTCTGTAGGGCTAAGCTATCTGCTTAACCTTGCAGTCTATTAATGGTCGTGAGCTGCGCCCGCACCTTTAGGGAAGCGGATTGACTCAACCATGTCTTGTACTTCAGTTGGTACTTCTGCAGTAAATTTGTTCACTACGATAGACACTACGAAGTTCAAACACATACCTAGAGTACCGATACCTTCTGGGCTGATGCCAAAGAACCAGTTTGCAGGTGTATTGGCCGCTGGGTTTACAAACTTGAAGTAGATGATGTAAGCCGCTGTAAATACAATACCCGCAACCATACCCGCAATAGCACCTTCTTTGTTCATCTTCTTGTAGAAAATACCCAAGATGATGGCAGGGAAGAAGGAGGCTGCGGCCAAGCCGAAGGCGAACGCAACTACCTGTGCTACGAAACCTGGAGGGTTAATACCCAAGTAACCCGCACCGACGATGGCAATGATTGCAGCGACACGAGCAGCCATCAGTTCTTGTCTATCGGTCATATTTGGCTTGAAGCCTTTCTTCAACAAGTCATGAGAGATAGAAGTTGAGATTACAAGTAGTAGACCAGCCGCCGTAGATAGTGCTGCTGCCAAGCCACCTGCTGCTAGTAAACCAACAACCCAGTTAGGCAGTTTTGCTAGTTCTGGAGATGCCAATACGATGATGTCGTTGTTGATGGTCATTTCATTACGTTCATCACCTGCATAGAACATTTTTCCATCACCGTTCTTGTCTTCCCATTTAACTAGACCAGTACTTTGCCAGTTTTTATACCAGCTTGGTGCTTGCTCAGCAGCAACGCCTTGCATGTCAGGACCGTTAATCGTGTTGATTAGGTTCACGCGAGCAAACGCAGCAACGCCTGGTGCAGTAGTATAAAGTAGAGAGATAAATAGTAGAGCCCAACCCGCAGAGATACGCGCATCACGTACTTTTGGTACTGTGAAGAAGCGAATGATTACGTGTGGAAGACCGGCAGTACCTACCATCAGTGCAGCACAGATGAAGAATACGTCCACCATGCTCTTACTGCCTTCAGTGTACTGAGTAAAGCCAAGTTCTTGTGTTAGACCATCTAGCTTATCAAGTAGATAAACATCCGTTCCTGCGATGGTTGAACCCATACCAATTTGTGGTAGTGGATTGCCAGTCATCATGATTGAAGTAAAGATTGCTGGTACAAGGAAGGCGAAAATGAGAACACAGAACTGAGCTACCTGCGTATAAGTGATGCCTTTCATGCCACCAAGTACTGCGTAGAAGAACACAATCGCCATACCGATAACGATACCAACGTTGATGTCTACTTCTAGGAAGCGAGAGAACACTACGCCTACACCACGCATTTGGCCTGCAACGTAAGTAAACGAAATGAAGATCGCACAGAATACTGCAACCATACGAGCTGTTTTCGAGTAGTAACGCTCACCAATGAAATCTGGAACAGTGAACTGACCAAACTTACGAAGGTAAGGTGCTAAACATAGAGCCAATAGAACGTAGCCGCCTGTCCACCCCATAAGGTAAACCGTACCATCGTAACCGATGAACGAAATGATACCTGCCATTGAGATGAAAGATGCTGCTGACATCCAGTCTGCTGCTGTTGCCATACCGTTGGCTACAGGGTGTACACCACCGCCTGCAACATAGAATTCACTGGTTGATCCCGCACGAGCCCAGATGGCGATGCCAATATACAGAGCGAAAGAGAGACCAACGAGAATAAACGTCCAAGTTTGAATATCCATTTCTAAAACCTCTTAGTCTTCGTGCACGTTATATTTCTTGTCGAGCGAGTTCATTCGCGCAACGTAAATAAAGATTAAAGCGACAAAGGTGTAGATTGAGCCCTGTTGTGCAAACCAGAATCCAAGCTTAAAGCCGCCTAAATGAATGCTGTTTAGCGCGTCAACGAATAAAACGCCTGCGCCATAAGATACTAAGAACCACACTGCGAGCAGTGACCCCATAATCCCCAAGTTTTCTTTCCAGTAGGCTTGAGCATGTTCTGTAGATTCGAACGCCATGGCCTTCTCCTTCCTGTTAGATGTTGTGTTAACGTAATGTTACGATTTATACATTAGCAGTGTTAAGGCAAGAGATCTGTGCAACTTTAGTCTGTGGTCTTTACTTTGTAATTTGTTGTAAATTAAGTAATTAACTGGCGTGTGGTGGGATTTTTGAATGTTAATTAACTGTTAAATTAGCCAAAAGTATAAGGACGTTGAGATAAAAATCGAAAATTAACCGTGTAAATAACAGTCATTTACTCGTCATTGATGGCTTCTAAGCTTAAGGCAATTAGGATTGCAATTATTTACACAGACTTTTCTGACGCAGGTAAGAAAAATGTGCACAATGGAGAGCATAATAAACTTGTATTTATAAACAGTTGAGTCGGTTGGGTAGGTGAAAGATTGGATGCGATAACGATAAATAGTTTTTTTCTGGTAGGTGCGCTACTCATTGCTCTGAGTGTGTTACTTAGCCCTGTTTCATCGAAACTGGGTATACCAATTCTGTTGGTGTTTCTTGCTGTTGGTATGCTGGCTGGAGAAGACGGTCCAGGAGGAATACTGTTTGATAATTATCCGTTAGCGTATCTAGTCAGTAACTTAGCGCTTGCTATCATTTTGCTTGATGGTGGTATGAGAACGCGCGTTGCCAGCTTTAAAGTAGCTTTTTGGCCCTCTGTTTCTTTAGCAACTTTCGGTGTGGCTTTGACGACCATCATCACCGGTGCTTTGGCGACTTGGCTGTTTGATTTGTCGCTGATGCAGGGCATTTTAGTAGGGGCTATTGTGGGCTCGACAGATGCGGCGGCCGTATTTTCGTTACTTAAAGGTCGAAGTCTCAACGAGCGTGTCGGCTCGACGTTAGAAATTGAATCCGGTACTAACGACCCTATGGCGGTATTTTTAACCGTCACAATGATTGCGATTTTGAGCAGTGCCAGCGGCGATTTCAGTGTTAGTTTCCTAATGCTTAACTTCCTCCAACAGTTTGGCGTCGGAGCTTTATTGGGGTTATCTGGAGGTTGGTTGCTTTGGAAAATCATCAACCGTAGTCAGCTTCCAGAAGGGCTCTATTCCATCCTGACAGTAAGTGGCGGTCTGATTATTTTTGCTTTAGCTAACGCTTTAGGCGGAAGCGGAATTTTATCTATCTACTTGGTGGGCTTACTACTTGGCAACCGACCAACCCGCAGTCGTCACTCTATTTTAAACGTATTGGATGGTATGACTTGGTTGGCGCAAATCGGCATGTTCCTCGTACTTGGTATGCTGGTGACGCCAACAAACTTGTTAACGATTGCATTACCGGGTCTAGCATTAGCGTTTGGCATGATCCTGTTTGCCCGCCCAATATCAGTGTGGATAAGTCTGCTGCCATTTAAGAGCTTCACATCAAAAGAAAAATGGTTCATTTCATGGGTGGGTTTACGCGGTGCTGTACCGATTATCCTCGCGGTATTCCCTATGATGGCTGGTTTGCCTGACGCGCAGCTCTATTTCAATTTAGCTTTCTTCGTTGTGATGGTGTCTCTGATTGTTCAAGGTGGTTCATTAACCAAAGCGATGAGTCTGGCAAAAGTTGAGCTGCCATCGAAACCCGAGCCAATTTCTCGCTCGGGATTAGAAGTATTTCCTACCAGTGAATGGGAGCTGTTTGTTTATCAGTTGCAACAAGAGAAATGGTGTATCGGCGAGCCGATTCGTAACCTGTTTATGCCGGAAGGGACTCGTATCGCCGCGCTGTTTCGCGAAAAAACATTGCTGCACCCGTCGGGAAGCACGCGTTTAGAGGCGGGAGATATTCTCTGTGTCGTCGCTCAAGAAAAGGATTTGGCGGCACTAAGTCAATTATTTAGTGAAGCTCCGGTTAAAGAATCGCTTGTTCGCTTCTTTGGTGATTTCTTCCTCGATGTGGAATCAAAGCTGGTGGATATCGCGATGATTTATGGTCTAGATTTAGGTCCATTCCGTACGGATATGACGCTAAAAGATTTAGTGACGGAACATTTGGGCGTGACCCCAGTATTAGGTGACCATTTCGAGTGGTACGGTTTGCATTGGGTGGTTGCTGATGTCGTTGACTGGCAAGTGACGAAAGTAGGTCTGCGTTTGCCAGCCGAAGAAGATGTGGTTGAATCAACCGAATAGTGTTGGACGCGCTTAGCTGTTCAGCTCTTTCAATAAAATAACAGCTTGAGTTCTGCTCTTTACCCCAAGCTTTCGGAAGATCGCTGTCATGTGTGCTTTGATGGTGGCTTCCGAAACATTCAACTCATAAGCAATTTGCTTGTTCAGTAAACCATCCGAAAGCATACCCAGCACCTTGTATTGCTGTGGTGTTAGCGTCGCGATTTTACCCGCCAGATCATCACAAGCTGCGTTGTTGGTGATAAGTCCTTCAGGGAAGTAGGGTTCACCGTTAAGCACTTGGTTTAAAGCAGCAATCAACGCGCGCATGTCACTGGATTTAGGAATGAACCCGAAAGCACCGTGGCTCTTCACCTGTGAAACCACAGATGCTTCTTCACTGGCAGAAATGACCACAATCGGTAAATCAGGGTACTCGGCACGTAATTGAATTAGACCAGACATGCCATTGGCTCCGGGCATTTTTAAGTCCAGCAGCAACAGATCAGGTTCAGGATCTTTTTCTAGAAGGTTAAGCAACGCATCTAAAGAGTCTGCTTCAAGCAAGTTCGCACCGCTTATCGCCATATGGACGGATTGAAACAATGCGTTTCGAAACAGAGGGTGATCATCTGCAATGATGATGGTGTAAGTCGAATCCATGACGTTAAGCACTTTTAACAATTACGTTAAATAAATTATTGTATGCTTTAACGTTTCGAACAATCGCCACAGACTAAAAGTCTGAACTATATCCAGTTTTTATCTGCATGAAGATGAATACCACAACAAGGTTTGACGTATAGGGCCAAACCTTGTTGCATTAGGCGATACAAAATTAGATCTGATGGTCTTTAAGGTGCTGCAAAAAGCGATCTGCTTGCATAAATCCGGTAATTCGAGCGTTGGGTACTCTTTCGCCCTGATTGTTCCAAAATTCAATGGTTGGAAGACCAAGTACGTCCATCTGATTCAGTAATTCGATGTCTTGCGGTTGATTACGCGTTACATCTGCTTGTAGTAACACAAAATCCTTTAATTTTTGCTCTACTTCTGGCTGGTGGAAGGTGTATTTTTCGAACTCTTTACACGCCACGCACCAATCGGCGTAGAAATCCAACATAACGGATTTTCCGGCCAGCTTCGCTTGTTCTAGTTCAGCGTTAAGTTCATTGATATTCGCGATACGTTTGAAGCTGATGGTTGATTGCCGCTCTATTTGTGCATTGTTGTTAAACCAGTAATTGAGAGCCGGTTGCGCTGAAGCAAGCAAACCGAGAATGGCAATAATGCCTAAAGTGCTCTGTTTCCAACCACCGAAAGGTAGGCTGTTTTTTACGTGATATAACCAAGCAAATGCTGCAAAACCTAGCAGAGACCAAAGCGCCGTTGCCCAGATTTCTGGGAGTAATCGTTCCAGAAAAAAGATAGGCGCAGCAAGAAGAATGAAACCGAAAGCGGTTTTTACTTTATCCATCCAAGCACCTGCTTTCGGCAATAAACGGTTGCCAAAAACGGCGACCAAAATCAGTGGAATACCCATACCAATAGCTAATGCGTAAAGCGCGACACCACCAGTGAGCAAATCTCCACTCTGCGCCACATACAACAGAGCACCGGAAAGCGGCGCAGTGGTACATGGTGAACACACTAAGCCAGAAATCGCACCCATGGCAAAAACGCCCGCTAAGCTGCCACCTTGCTGTTGATTGCTAAGATTGTTAAGCCAAGTTTGTACTGAGCTTGGTAGCTGAAGGGTATATACACCAAACATCGATAGAGCCAGTAATACAAACAGCGTACTCAGGCCGATCAGAACTGAAGGGTGTTGAAGAGCAGCTTGGAACTGCAATCCTGCAGAAGCAACGACTAAACCTAGTAGAGTGTAAGTTAGCGCCATACCTTGCACGTACACCACGCTTAATAGCAAAGCGCGCTTATGATTAAGTTGCCCACTGCCTAAAACGATGCTGGTCAAAATTGGATACATAGGCAGAACACATGGCGTAAAAGCCAAACCAATGCCTAATGCCAAGAAGAGTAGTGGTGTCCACCAACTTTGAGCTAACTTGCTTGCAAGTGTGCCTTGTTCAGAAGTTGGCGTTTTATTATTGCCGGCTGCTTGTGGTTTAGCTGGCGTGCTAACACTTTGGCTAGCAGTATTAAGTTCAGAATTCGCAGGTTGTGAAAAGTCGAACTTGCTGACTTCTACCACTTGGGTTTCTGGTGGATAACAGAAACCAGCTTTAGCACATCCCTGATATTGAACAATGATACGTGCACCCAGTTGATAATCACTGAGCGGCAAATTAATCGAAAGTGGAGTCGTGTAAATGGTGACATCACCGAAGAACTCGTCATGATAAGGTTCACCGTCAACCAGCTGATATTCGCCTAAAGTGACGTTTTCTGCAGTGATAGTGATGCGATTTTGATAGAGGTAATACCCTTCTTTCACTTGCCAATCGAGAAACAGATTACTTCCCTGTTGAAAGGAGCTAAATGGAAAGGCTTGATCAACCGGTACAAATTTATTTCCGTTATTTACCGATAAACCGTTAGTTACTGATAAAGAGCTGTTGTTGCCAAAAGCGGCCAATGCAGTGTGGCTGAAAGTAGACAGGGTAAATAACAACAAAAATAGAATGTTACGCATCATCTAAACAATATTCTGGCTGATTGAAGAACACATAGTAACTCAATCAGACCGAGATGAGAGGTAATAAGTTTCATCCAGATATAACAAAACCCGCGAAACTCACACAACTAAGGTTGTTTGAATCTCGCGGGTTTCTCTTATTTCGCTTTAATGGTTTGTTCTGATTTGAATAGTTCAGATATGGTTAGTCTGGAACTAGATGAACAATCCGCCAAATAGGAAGCCAAAGGTTACTGCTGAAGCAATAGTTACAACACCCGGAATGAAGAATGGGTGGTTGAAGACATATTTACCAATGCGAGTTGAACCTGTGTCATCCATTTCCACTGCAGCAAGCAGAGTAGGATACGTTGGCAATACAAACAGAGCACTTACCGCTGCGAAAGAAGCAACCGCAGTAAGTGGTGCAACACCAATAGCAAGCGCCGCAGGCATTAGCGCAACGGTCGTTGCACCTTGTGAGTAAAGCAGCATTGATGCGAAGAACAGTACGATAGCCAGCATCCATGGGTTATCCGCCAACAGTGCACCAGCTACATCTTTGATGTCCGCAACGTGAGCGTTAACAAAAGTCGAACCTAACCAAGCTACACCAAGAACACAGACACACGCTGTCATACCTGAACGGAATGTTGGTGCGCTAGAGATTTTCGCTGCATCAATTTTAGTTACGATGACGATCAACGCCGCGGCGGCTAGCATTACAGTCATGATTGCTTCGTTACGACCTAAAGCAGGGTTCTCAATCAGACCCACAGATTTAGAGATAGCCGCTGCGTAGCAAACAACGAAACCGATAGCTGCTAGGAAAATATATGTCGCTGTTTTTGCTGTTGGCAGAATGTCGCGATGCTGTTTGTCAGCAAGTTTAATCAACCCTTTTTCTAAGCGATCTTGGTAAACGGGATCGTTTTTCAACTCACCGCCCATAAAGTTCGCAACTAGTGCTCCAACCATACAAGCAGCAAACGTTGTTGGGATACACACAGCAAGAAGCGTGAGGTAATCAACACCAAATGGTGTCAGCATCGCAGCAAAAGCGACAACTGCAGCTGAAATAGGAGAAGCAGTGATAGCAATTTGCGAAGCGACAACGGCAATAGAAAGAGGACGTGAAGGACGAACACCTTGTCCTTTAGCAACTTCGGCAATAACCGGAAGCGTAGAAAACGCTGTATGTCCTGTACCTGCCATCAATGTCATGATGAAGGTAACAATCGGAGCATAAAAAGTAATACGCTGAGGATTTTTGCGCAGGAAGTTTTCTGCGATTTGAACTAACCAATCCATACCACCCGCCACTTGCATTGCGGCAATTGCCGTAATCACAGACATGATGATAAGAATAACGTCAACTGGGATGAAAGCTTGGCTTGTTGGTACACCAAGACCTAGGGAAAGTGCGATAACACCTGCACCACCTGCTAAGCCAATACCAATGCCACCAATACGTGCACCCAAGAAGATGAAGAGAAGAACAACTAATAGCTCGACCCAAACCATAGTGATACCTCGTTTAGTAATGAAAAATTTGGTTTGCAGTCCGTTGCAATTGTTATTTATGTGCTGCTTTTTGCAGCTTTTTTAAAAGAAAAGGCTCCTTACAGAGCCTTTTCGTTAAATCAATTATTCGTAGCGCTTCGCTTTATACTGCGGGCGCATCAGGTTTTCAACAGAGAAAATGTCATCAAGCTCTTCCGCTGTTAATAATCCGCGATCGAGTACAACTTCTCGGACGCTTTTCCCGGTTTCGGCGCAGATTTTTCCTACAATGTCGCCCTCGTGGTGGCCAATGTAAGGGTTTAGATAAGTCACGATACCGATTGAGTTAAACACGTAGTTTTCACACACTTCTTTGTTGACGGTAATGCCATCAATACATTTGTCACGAAGGTTTACACACGCATTTGAAAGTAGAGAAATAGACTCAAACATTGCTTGTGCGATTACTGGCTCCATTACGTTTAGCTGGAGTTGACCACCTTCCGCTGCGAAAGAAACTGTGTTGTCGTTGCCCAGAACTTTGAAGCACACTTGGTTCACCACTTCTGGCACAACAGGGTTAACTTTTGCCGGCATGATTGAAGAACCCGCTTGTAGCTCAGGTAGATTTAGCTCATTCAAACCCGCGCGAGGGCCTGAAGAAAGCAGACGTAGGTCATTACAAATCTTAGATAGCTTCACGGCTAAACGTTTTAGCGCACCGTGAGTCATTACGTATGCACCACAGTCAGACGTTGCTTCGATAAGGTCTTCCGCTGGGACGACCTCTAGACCTGTTACTTCCGCTAGGTGTTTCACCGCCAGCGCTTGGTAACCCGGTGCTGCGTTTAAGCCAGTACCGATTGCTGTTGCACCTAAGTTGATTTCAAGTAGTAGCTTAGAGGTGTATTCAAGAGCGCGAATCTCTTCGTTCAGTGTCACTGCCCAAGCTCGGAATTCCTGACCTACCGTCATAGGCACGGCGTC
Organism: Vibrio sp. HM8-C; assembly: GCF_058630515.1. Taxonomy (NCBI): domain Bacteria; kingdom Pseudomonadati; phylum Pseudomonadota; class Gammaproteobacteria; order Vibrionales; family Vibrionaceae; genus Vibrio; species Vibrio sp. HM8-C. The sequence continues at coordinate 9,218 of NZ_JBMMKS010000021.1, read as the reverse complement.
TTGCAACTGAGTACGACCCATCTTGATCACAGTCGTGAATTCTTGGCTTTTAAGCTCAAATGCACCTTTTAGGTATTCAATCGCTTCAATCAGTTTTAGCACGCTGTTGTAAACAGAGATGCGGAAACCAGTAGGATATGCACAGTTGGTTGATTGGCTACGGTTTACGTGGTCGTTTGGATTAATGAATTGGTATTGCCCCTTTTCCTTACCCATCAACTCTAGCGCTAAGTTGGCAATCACTTCATTGGTATTCATGTTTACAGAAGTACCAGCGCCGCCTTGGAATACGTCAGTCGGGAATTGATCCATGCACTTACCTGTTTCAAGGATCACATCACACGCTTGAATGATGTAGTTCGCGACATCTTTTGGAATTACTGCCAACTCTTTGTTCGCAAGAGCAGCGGCTTTTTTGGTCATGACCATGCCACGAATGAATTCAGGAATATCAGAAATCGTTGCGCTGGAAATGTTGAAGTTTTCGATTGCTCGGAGAGTGTGGATACCGTAGTAGGCATCCGCAGGGACGTGACGTTGGCCTAGTAGATCTTCTTCAATACGATTGGCTGATTGAGCTGTTTGTTGAGCTTCATAAAGAGTAGCCATATTTTGGATCCTTAGAGAATAATTCTATTGATAATAGTTACAGTAAGCCGTATCTGTATTAAGAATCCATTCATCAGAATAATTGGCTGAAAAACCGTCCTGATATGGTGATGTATCATACTGGAGTTGGAATTTAAAAATAGGAGGTTCGTCACTTTTTATGTTAGCGAAAACCAAGTTTATGGTGAGTTAGATTCTAAAACGCTCAAAGTCTCTTTGCCGTGGATGGAAATGCAATTACGTCCCTTGCGTTTCGAGCGATACATGGCTTGATCAGCGTTAGTGAAAGTCTGGTTTGCATCTGCTGTCACTTCGGCCAAACCTACGCTTATTGTTACATCGTATAGTGTCCAATTCTTAATATCGGTCGAGACTCGCTGCATAAGCGACTGAGCTTGGGCAATGTCGGTGTGTTGAATCAAAACAGCAAATTCGTCGCCGCCGATTCGCGCGATAAAATCCGTATCGCGTAAAACGGTGCGTAGTTGGTTGGCAATATACAAGATGACTTCATCGCCAGCCGTGTGGCCAAAGGTGTCATTAATTTGTTTAAAGCAGTCGATATCAATGACCGCGAGGCAGCAGGGCGGATGGTTGATGTAACGTTGTTTTAACCGACACTGATATTGCAGGTTCTGGTCGAACTTTTTTTTGTTCCACAATGACGTCGCTGGGTCGCGCTCTGTCCGCTCTTTCAGAGTAATGATGGTGTTGTGATGTTCGGATATATCGGTAAAAGAATAGACGTAATACTGAATGCTCTTAAATTTGCCGGTGATTGCGTGTATCTCTGTTTGGCAAATGATCTCCTTGTTATCGGTGGTATGCAGTGGGAAGTGCCCTTGCCAGAGTCCTCGAATAGAAAGCTGCCTTTGAATCAGATTTTGTTTTGTTTTGGAGGGGAAGAAATCCACGATGTTGCCGCCAAGGAGTAGCCCTAGATCGCTTTTAACCAAGTTGCAGAAGCCCGTATTCACCCTAAGTATCTTCATGTTTTTATCAGTGACCACCACCGCCATGCTGTTTTCTATCGCGTATTCCGCATAGGTTTGATCTGCTTTGATTCGTCGATAAGCGTCCATAAACATGGATGCAATGATGGACAATATACCTAAGCCTAACCAAATGATGATGGCCTCAATTTTTAGCTGGTTCTTCCTATCTGACAGAAGCCCAGTAATTGCAGAGTTGGGGTACATAGTCAGCATAGTTAATGCGTTTTCTGAACCAAACAGTTGGCTACTGAAGCGCTGAAAAATATACAAACCTTTATCGGTTATTAAGCTGTTTCCTGCGCTCTGATTTTGATTAATTGCGTTCCATATTTCATTGTTATCAGTGGCTAAATTGTTATTGGAACGCGCTTGAACGAGGTCTCCGAATAATTTGTTTTTGTCACTACTAATAATGTAATAGCCATGCTTATCGATAAAATCGACATTGAGATTCTGTGTGTTAGAAGTGATTTGGTCGATGATGGCGAGAACATCAAGGTTGGCAATGAAATAGCCTTGCCGAACGCTATTGGCAACGATGGGGTAGATAACTCTGTATCCAGGTTTATAAGGGATAACTGGCTTGTCATTTTCAAATTCAAGGTCAATTCCATAATGCCCTTGCTCACCATTCGCCAGCTTTTGGGCATAAAGGAAATAGTCGCGGTTGCTTTTATTTTGCAGTCGATCATTAGGCACAATGTACGGGCGAGCCATGTTTGGCATGTAATCAACCCGAATCACTTCATAACCTCGGTTATCAATGAAGCGTAACTGATAGAACAAGGTGGAGTTAAATGCGGTTACGTACCACTGGCTTTCAAGGTAGTGCCTGAACTGAGGGTCTCGATTGACGGCAAAGTCATTAAGTAATGTTGAATGGCTTAGTTCATAAAAAGTTTGCTGAATTTGCGAGTCTGTCCGGCGGGCTTTGGAGTCTACGTAAGACAGAAATTGTAGGCCTTGAGCTTCGAGGCGAGAAATATAAAGCTGTTGGGCTTTATCGATTAAATGAAAATAATAGGCGAACGGAATTAGTGACAAAACTAGCCACAACACAGTACCTGTTTTGATCGTGTTGGCAATTCGCTTCATGATTTACGTTCTGACTCAAACTCTACTTAAAAGGTAGTTGAGCCTATAACGCTTTTCCATTGCGCAGATGAAATGTTGGCGCTAAGGTGTAGCAAAATAAGGAGGAGCCGTGTTTCCGATTTTACTATTTCTATTTATTGCTGTGCCTATCATCGAGATTGGCTTGTTTATTCAAGTCGGTGGCATGCTAGGCTTATGGCCGACTATTGCTTTGGTTTTGCTCACCGCATTTGTCGGTGCATCTCTGGTTAGAAGCCAAGGTTTACAAACACTGCTTACGGTTCAACAACGTATGCAACGTGGCGAAATGCCTGCCCAGCAGATTGTTGAGGGTGTGATGCTAGCGGTAGCGGGTGTTTTGCTGTTAACACCGGGTTTTATGACCGATGCGATGGGGATGATTGTTTTGTTACCTGCCCCACGAGCACTGATTGCCAAGTATTTGATGAGCAAAGTTGTGGTATCGAATATGTCTGGCGGTTTTCATTCAAGTCATTTTGATCATGATCCATTCCGCTCTCACGATTCGCATCAGGGAAACACTTTTGATGGCGAATTTGAGAAGAAAGATGACGACGACCAAAACTCTAACCATCGTCTTCATTAAGCTGCTATTGGTAAGAATCTAACCCAATAAAAAAGCTCAGGTCGTTTACCTGAGCTTTTTATCTTTTGCTGTTGGTTTGTCGAAATTACAGCGCGCCTTCAAATCCCATTTGTCGCCATGCTTCGAAAGCAATGATAGCCACCGCGTTGGATAGGTTGAGACTGCGAGCGTCGGGCATCATTGGGATTCGAATTCGTTGCTCCATCGGCAAACTCTCAATAACTTCCGCTGGAAGTCCACGAGTTTCTGGACCAAACAGCAATACATCACCTTTCTGGAATTTGGCATCCACGTGATGACCGGTGGTTTTGGTCGTACAAGCAAAAATACGGTGCTCGCCTTTTTCTGCAAGGTAGTTAAGAAATGCTTGATAGTCTTTGTGGCGAGTGACTCGAGCTAAATCGTGATAGTCCAGTCCTGCACGACGCACTTTCTTTTCTTCTAAATCAAACCCAAGTGGCTCGATTAAATGAAGATTCGCACCACAGTTTGCGGATAAACGAATTATGTTTCCTGTGTTAGGGGCGATTTCTGGCTCGAACAGGGCAATATCAAACATGACTATTCACTTCCTTACTAAATTTAAGGGGCGAGTATAAATCCCTCGCCCCTCAATTCACAAGTTATAGCAACCGCTTATCTGTTATAGTAATCGTCGCTAGATGGGTAGCGTAAACTGAACTTTTAAACCATTTAGAGGGCTGCGGCTCGCTTCAATAACACCACTGTGCTGGCGAATGGCGCTTTCAGTGATAGCAAGACCTAAACCAGTTCCACCGCTGTGTCGGTCTCGCGCAGTCGAGACTCGATAGAACGGGCGGAAGATTTGTGTCAGTTCGTCATCCGGAACACCATCACCGTTGTCTTCTACTGACACCGTGACATGGTGTTCCGTAGTCGAAAAACGTACCACTATAGTGTCTTTGCCATAGTAAATTGCGTTACGAACGATGTTTTCCAAAGCGCTCATCAATAGCTTTGGATTACCAGAAATACTGACGTTTGGTATCTCGTCGAATTTCAGGGTTTTGCTCATTTGCTCTGCTTCAAATTGAGCATCGCTGAGCAACTCTTCCCACAAGCTACGCAGTGGTTGTTCTTCACGGCTCAAATGACTGTTGGTCTGCATTCTCGACAATTCAAGTAGCTCGCCAATCATTTGTTCTAAACGTTGTGCTTCGGTATCAATACGTTCTAGCTCAGTGCTGCTGCCTTGTTTACGAGTGGCAAGTGCATTGGCCATACGTAGTCGGGTTAGTGGTGAACGCAGTTCATGGGAGATATCCGATAATAATCGCTGCTGACCGGAAATCATTTGGTTTACCGCTTCTACCATCTGGTTAAAGCTACGTCCAGCCTGACGAAACTCCATGGTTCCTTTTTCAAGATCAGGGTCAGCTTCGAACTGTCCACGCGCGACTCGCTGAGCGGCAAGAGCCAGACGTTGAGCAGGTTTACTCAGAGCCCAAGCAAGCCAGAGTAATAGCGGCGTACTAACCAACATGATCGCCAGCAGCAGTTGAACAGGTTTATCGAATAATTGCAGTAAGAACGGTGGTGGTTCATCCCAACGGAAACCGACATACAGCAAGAGATCCTGATGAGCGAAAGTCACAGGAACGGGGCCTGCGATCATATAGCGTCCGTAAAGGCGTTGTTGCGGTTTGTCTATAGACTCAATGCTGGTGGCAAAGTTCTGCAACGCTTTGTATTTGAAATCTGGACGCTCGCGTGCGGTGAGCACATTGCCATCTAAGTCCGTGACAAAGAAACGAGGTCGGGTGTCTTTGTCTTCGTCACGCATCATTGGACCTTGTCCACGATTGCCGTTTCCATTGCCCTCTAGGAACATCAGAATACGGGTAAGGTTATCTTCACCTTGGAAACGTTCTTCAAGCATCTCTTTTTGTACCACGATACGTTGATACATCTCCGGTGGGAGGTCGCGAGACTTTCGAGGGTCTAAGTGGGGAAGTGCCAATACGGCCAGTAACACCAAAAACATGGTGAGCCAGAAGATGGCAAAGATGCGTCCGTAAAGGTTATTGAATGTTGGTAAACGCATTAATCCTCCAACACCATTAGGTAGCCTCGCCCTCGCAGGGTTTTGATTCTCAATTTGCCATCAGCTCGTTCTGGAAGCTTTTTACGCAGATTGGAAACATGCATGTCAATCGCGCGGTCAAAAGCCGCCAATCTTTTACCTAATACATCTAGGCTAAGATCTTCTTTGGTGATAGTGTTTCCCGGATTTTGTACAAAGTGTGCTAATAACGCGAACTCGGTTGTGGTGAGATCGAGCAGTTCACCTTGGCAATAAGCTTCTTGTTTGCCGGGAAAAACCTGAATGTCTTGGCATTCGATAACGTCTGAATGCTTGTTTGAATGCTGTTGGGTTCGGCGCAACACGGCACGAATTCTTGCTAGCAGCTCTCTGTCGCTAAATGGTTTTGGCAGATAATCGTCAGCACCGAGTTCTAAACCGATCACTCGGTCAATCTCTTCACCTTTTGCGGTCAACATCAGTACTGGGGTTTGCCACTTTTCACGCAGTTTTTTCAGCGTTTCCATACCGTTTAGCTTGGGCATCATGACATCAAGCAAAATCAAATCGACACTATCATTGACAGCGTGCAGCCCAGCTTCTCCATCATTGGCTTCGGATACGTCAAACCCTTCATAGCTTAAAACTTCTTTTAGCAAGCTGGTTAGTTCTGTGTCGTCATCAATTAATAGAATGTGTGCCATGGTTACCTCAAAAGTATACGAACTGCCTTTTCTACGTTTTTGAACCATATAAGTTCACGATAAACGTTGGATGCTGAATATAGTGTACTGTGAATTGACCTTTAGGATCATAGGTAAACTCACCCTTTACGATTATTTACGCTTCTCAAACACTGCTTTACGTACCAAGTCGTATTATAAATTCAAGCGCTGCACAGGCAGCCGATTCAAGTCCAAACGAGAAGGAAAAGATTATGAAACTGGCAAAAAAAATGATCCTTGCAGCCGTTGTTCTACCAATTACTTTAGGCTCTGCAGCTGTGTTTGCTGCAGGTGGCGGTAAAGGCCCAGGTCGAGATTTCGACGGTGATTGTGGCCGTGGTGGCATGATGAATCCAGAAGTGTTTGCTCAGCTTAATGTGACACCTGAACAGAAAGCAAAAATGGCAGAACTTCGATTAAAACAACGCGATGCAATGCAAGCACAACGTTCTGGCAAACAAGCTGAAATGCGTGCTTTTAAACAGCAAGAGCGCGATTTGGTGATGTCAGCAAACTTTGACGAAGCCGCTGCGAAAAAATTGGCAGAACAGATGGTTCAACGTCAAGCGGATCAACGTGTTGCGATGATGAAGCAACGCAATGAAATGATGAACGTATTGACTGCGGATCAAAAAACAAAACTTGCTTCTATGCAGCAAGAACGCATGAATGAATGTGTGCTATTTGGTCATGGTGGCCCAAATGGAAAAGGTGGCGGTAAAGGCGGCCAAGGTCCTCAAGGACAAGGCATGATGCGTGGCGGTCCTCAAGGTCAAATGGTTCCACCAATGGCTCAATAAATGGCATAGTGAATCTCACACCGTTTGTTATTGTGGTTAATAATCAATTGGTGAGTGAGTAAAGGCAGCTTCGGCTGCCTTTTCTTTTTCTGGTTTTACCTGTGACTAATTTGAGTAACAAACAAGCATCCTGAGAGCTTTTAGGTATAATCAACTCATTGTTTGTTATGGTAAGACGTTATGAAAAAGGAATACGCACGTTTAGTAACGATTGCTGCGTGGACGGCAACCTGTGTTGCGACCTTACTTCTGATAGTTAAAGTTGCCGCTTGGTGGATAACCGGTTCAGTGAGTTTACTGGCATCACTGATTGACTCAATGCTGGATATCGCTGCGTCAGTGGTCAATCTAGTGGTTCTGCGCTATTCACTACAGCCAGCAGACAGAGAGCATGCTTTTGGTCATGGTAAGGCTGAATCTTTAGCCGCACTAGCCCAAGCTATGTTTATCTCCGGTTCCGCCTGTTTTCTTATATTAAACGGTGTTGACCGTTTCTTCCGTCCTCACGACTTACAGGCTCCAGAATACGGTATCTATGTCAGCTTATTGGCAATGGTAGTGACTTTTGCACTGGTACTTTTTCAACGTCATGTGGTGAAGAAAACGGGCAGTCAGGCTATTGCAGCAGACTCGTTGCACTACCAGTCTGACTTGTACATGAATGGCGCAATTATGGTTGCATTAGGTTTGAGCTGGTTTGGCGTTAAACAAGCGGATGCGGTCTTTGCTATTGGTATCGGCTGTTTTATTCTATACAGCGCGTTTAAGATGGTTCAAGAAGCGATTCAGACACTGCTGGACAGACAGCTTCCGGAAGAAGAGATTGAGCAGATCCGTCATATTTCTCTATCGGTTGGCGGTGTTTTAGGGGTCCATGACCTCCGGACTCGAATGTCAGGGCCGGTAAGATTTATTCAGCTACACTTAGAACTGGATGACAAGATGCCTTTGATTGAAGCGCATCGAATCGCAGATATTGTGGATGCCAAATTATGTAAAGCGTTCCCAGGGGCGGATGTCTTAATCCATCAGGACCCATATTCATTGATGTTTGGTCCTGAAAGGAAACAAAAACTTCAGCCATGGTAGCGACAAAGCGTATGAGATAGACTATATTTTTTGCGGCATGAATAAAATGCACGAATCTGATGTGAATCAACGATGTGAATGTGCAAAACTGTAATACTGCTTCTGGGTAAAAAGCTTTATGGCAGCGCATGCTAAGCAAGTTAGTTTTTCTAACACGCAAACATAATTACAAGATTTTGCTGTTCGAACACGATTTCGGGCAGCGCCAAAATTAGCTATACAAATTTCAAAAAAATTGAGGGTGATCATGATTAAAAAGATCGGTGTTTTGACTAGTGGTGGCGATGCTCCGGGTATGAACGCGGCAATTCGCGGTGTTGTTCGTACAGCGTTGAGCCATGATATTGAAGTTTATGGTATCTATGATGGTTACCATGGCCTGTACGAAGACCGCATCAAGAAACTTGACCGTTCAAGTGTGTCTGATGTTATCAACCGTGGCGGTACTTTCTTAGGTTCAGCGCGTTTCCCTGAGTTCAAAGAAGAGTCTGTGCGCCTAAAAGCGATCGAGAACTTGAAAAAGCATGGTATCGAAGCGCTTGTTGTTATAGGTGGTGACGGTTCGTACATGGGTGCTAAGAAATTGACTGAGATGGGTTACCCATGTATCGGTCTTCCAGGCACAATTGATAACGATATCGCAGGTACTGATTACACTATCGGTTACTTAACTGCACTGAACACAGTTATCGAATCTATTGACCGTCTACGTGATACTTCTTCATCTCACCAACGTATTTCTATCGTAGAAATTATGGGTCGCCACTGTGGTGATTTAACTCTGATGTCTGCGCTAGCGGGTGGTTGTGAATACATCATCACACCTGAAACTGGTCTAGATATGGATGGTCTGATTTCAAACATCCAAGACGGTATCAAGAAGGGTAAGAAGCACGCAATCATTGCTCTGACTGAGCTTATGATGGATGCAAATGTTCTGGCAAAAGAGATTGAGAAAGCAACTAAGCGTGAAACTCGCGCGACTATTCTTGGTCACATCCAACGTGGTGGTAAGCCAACAGCATTTGACCGTGTACTTGCTTCTCGTATGGGTAACTACGCTGTTCACCTATTAATGGAAGGCCAAGGTGGTCGTTGTGTTGGTATCCAAAAAGAACAGCTTGTTCATCACGATATCATCGATGCAATCGAGAATATGCGTCGTCCAGTTCGTAAAGATCTATATAAAGTCGCTGAAGAGTTGTTCTAAACCTCAGTTGATTGGAATAAACAAAAAGACCGCATTATGCGGTC
>NZ_JBMMKS010000020.1:0-70771 GCF_058630515.1 Vibrio sp. HM8-C | reverse complement strand
TTTTTTTTCACTTTTTTAAAAAGTGAAGATAAAAAGGTAAAGTTACTTGTTATAACGAGTAACACATCATCAGTGTACTAATCTGACGATGACAATTTGTGGAGAGATGGCTGAGTGGTTTAAAGCACCGGTCTTGAAAACCGGCGATGGTTAATAGCTATCCTAGGGTTCAAATCCCTATCTCTCCGCCACATTGCAAAGCCCGCTAGAAATAGCGGGCTTTTTGCTATCTATTCAATATTCATTACAGCACTTTATCTCATCGTTATCTTATAAAACTGAAATTTTCATGTCTGAATTGCCGTATTAACTTAGTGTGCAACAACTAAATGGATAAACACGCGCACAAGGTTTTATTGTATTTAGAGATTGAGGTTTCCTGTGAACAAGTATTTAGCGCTACTGATCATCCCTTTTAGTACTGCGGTAATGGCATTCAATGATGATGAGAACTTCAGTAAATTGTTTGTGGATGTCGGCTACAACTGGGTTGAGCCATTGTATGTCGATGGAGACTTTGAACTAGATACTGAGATCTCTAAAGTGCTTGGCGTTGGTTATAAAGTAGATGATGCGAGTTGGTTGATGTTAAGTCATCAGGATCTGTTCTCTTACACATCTATCACCTATAAACGCAGTATTACTAAGTGGGCTTTTGATAATGACCGCTTTGTTCCATTCTTTAGTGTAGCGTTGGGAATGGGAAGTGATGACGTCGACGACGCAGAGATCGATGTGTTCGGCGTTACAGGTAGCTTTGGTGTTGATTATCGCCTCAACTCTTATGTAGAGCTTACCGCTTCAGTTTCTTTAACGGATCAAAGCTTTGAGATTGAAAGCGATGCGCAATCAATCTCAACCTACGGTATTTCCAATAGTGTGAACTTTGGTATTCGCATTTACCCGTTCTAAGATTTACCGTTCTGCATTTTCAAAAGTGTAGTTATTGAGAAATAAACGTTCCCTCAGCAAGCTCCCACAGTGCTTTGACCAATGGGTTATCCAATTGTGAGCGTCGGCAACAGACACCAAGCTGAAAAGGTTTGATTGGCGAAAAGGATAAGCGCTGGATACTGTCTCGCACTGGGCTGTTGTTTATAACAACATCCGGTGCGATACCTACACCACACCCTAGTGCGACCATACTGACAATCGCTTCATGACCAGCTATTTGAGCATAGATGCTCGGTTTGATTTTCATTTTCTTGAACCAAGTATTTGCACGATCTCTCGCTGTTCCTGATTCCGGCACAATAAAAGGAATCTGGCTCCAATCGGGTTTCTCTTTATGTACTTCCTCTACCCAACTGCTTATACCTAAAGGTGCAATGACTGAAAGCGGTATTTCGCTTATCGTGGTGAATTCTACTTTTGATGGCAGACTTTCTGGCATTGCAGAGATTGCGATATCGGCTTCATCATTGAGAATCTTATCGATCGCCTGAGCAGGATCGCCTGTCAGCAGTTTAAATTCGATGAAAGGGTGTTTGAGGCGAAACGAGCTTAATAGCTGTGGAAGATGGCTATAGCTTGCGGTCACAGAGCAGAAGAGGCGAATCTCCCCTTTCAGTTCTTGATCATGTGCGTTGATTTGCGATTGAAACTGCGTCCAGTCATGCACCATTTTGATCGCAACAGGTAGCAGCTTTTCACCAGCGGGTGTGAGTTCCACACTTCTATTGTCTCGGATAAATAAAGGATGCCCGATCTCTTCTTCCAGCTTTTGTATTTGTCGGCTTAATGCTGAAGGGCTGACATGCATTGATGTGGCTGACTTGCTGAAATTCTTACTGTCACAGATATCGAGAAACAACTTAATGGTTTTTATATTCATGAACTTTTCCATGTTGCATTTATTGCAATAACTAATTGTGAATATATCACTTTCAGCAATCAATTGTCTGATTTAGTATGAACTCATTCGGTGCAGAGCCACCGACCCTACGGACAGATAATTTCAGGAGCACCCTAATGGCTAACTATTTCAATACATTAAACCTACGTGAGCAATTGGACCAACTAGGTCGTTGTCGTTTCATGGACCGCGCAGAATTCGCAACAGAAGCAGATTACCTAAAAGGTAAAAAAGTGGTCATCGTAGGTTGTGGTGCTCAAGGCCTTAACCAAGGTCTAAACATGCGTGATTCTGGCCTAGACGTTTCTTATGCACTTCGCCAAGCAGCGATTGATGAAAAGCGTCAATCTTACAAAAATGCAAAAGACAACGGCTTCAACGTTGGCAGCTATGAAGATTTGATCCCTCAAGCTGACCTAGTAGTTAACCTAACTCCTGACAAGCAACACTCTAACGTTGTTGAAACGGTTATGCCTCTAATGAAAAAAGGCGCAGCATTAGGTTACTCACACGGCTTCAACATCGTTGAAGAAGGCATGCAAATTCGTAAAGACATTACTGTTGTCATGGTTGCGCCTAAGTGTCCTGGTACTGAAGTTCGTGAAGAATACAAACGTGGTTTCGGTGTTCCTACTCTAATCGCAGTTCACCCAGAAAATGATCCTCAAGGTGAAGGTTGGGATATCGCTAAAGCTTGGGCTGCAGCAACAGGTGGTCACCGTGCTGGCTGTCTAGAGTCTTCATTCGTAGCAGAAGTAAAATCTGACCTAATGGGTGAGCAAACTATCCTATGTGGTATGTTGCAAGCAGGCTCTATCGTTTGTTACGAGAAAATGATTGCTGAAGGTATTGATGCTGGTTACGCAGGTCGTTTACTTCAATACGGTTGGGAAACTATTACTGAAGCATTAAAGTTCGGTGGTATCACTCACATGATGGACCGTCTATCTAACCCAGCTAAAATCAAAGCATTTGAGCTTTCTGAAGAGCTAAAAGAGCTAATGCGTCCACTGTACAACAAGCACATGGATGACATCATCTCTGGTCACTTCTCTAGCACTATGATGGCTGACTGGGCAAATGATGACGCGAACCTACTAGGCTGGCGTGCAGAGACTGCAGAAACTGCATTCGAAAACTACCCAACATCAGATGCGAAAATCAGCGAACAAGAATACTTCGACAACGGTATCCTTATGATTGCAATGGTACGTGCTGGGGTTGAATTAGCATTCGAAGCGATGACAGCATCAGGCATTATCGACGAGTCTGCTTACTACGAATCTCTACATGAGCTACCACTAATTGCGAACACTGTTGCTCGTAAGCGTCTATACGAAATGAACGTAGTTATCTCTGATACTGCGGAATACGGTAACTACCTATTCGCAAACGTTGCAACGCCTCTACTACGTGAGAAGTTCATGCCAAACGTAGGTACTGACGTAATCGGTAAAGGTCTAGGCGAAGTGTCTAACCAAGTAGATAACGCGAAACTTATCGAAGTTAACAGCATCATCCGTAACCACCCTGTGGAATACATCGGTGAAGAGCTACGTGGCTACATGAAAGATATGAAGCGCATCGCGGTAGGTGACTAATATAAGGTCAATGCCAGCCAAACACTAAAAACTCAAAGGCTGGCATAGCGTTACCACAATAAATATAAAAGCAAACACAACAAGAACAAAAAGGGCTGAGTCGTAAGATTCAGCCCTTTTACTGTTTATCGGATAATGAAATTACTTAGCAGCGATTTTGCTTTCTAGCTCAGCCAATTTCTGCTCCATTTCCGTTAGCTTTTGACGGGTGCGAAGCAGCACTTGAGTTTGAACATCAAACTCTTCACGGCTCACTACGTCCAGTTTGTTAAGCTGGCCTTGGATAACTTGGCGTACTTTTTGTTCAACGTCAGCACCCAGCTCTTTGACCGGTTGAGGCATTGATTCGTGAATTTGCTTAGCAATTTGCTCGAGTTTCTTTGGGTCAAACATCGGGTTTCTCTCCTATCTTTATGGCGGACATTCTATTCAATTCGTGCCCAAAAGTCGTTAATTGCAGCAATAAAAAAGGCCACAGATGTGACCTTTTGTGATTATGAGTACATGAAATTAATCGCGACTTGCTTGTTGCTCTTTATCAAAGCGAGCCAGAGCTTCAAGTTCTTCAGCTTCGACAAACACAGGTAAAGGTTTGTGTTTCTCGGCTAAGTAACTATAAATCACTGGTAGCACGAACAGAGTAAACAGCGTACCAATAGACAAGCCTGCAACGATTACAATACCAATACTGAATCGCTGCGCAGCACCCGCTCCGGTTGCATACATCAGTGGAATCAGACCGGCAATCATAGCTGCAGTGGTCATCAGAATTGGACGAAGACGAACTTTCGCTGCTTCTGTTACGGCTTCAATGCGCGATTTTTTGTTGTGCAGTTGCTCTTCTTTTGCCACTTCACAAATCAAGATACCGTGTTTAGTGATAAGGCCAACCAAAGTAATCAAACCTACCTGAGAGTAGATATTCATGGTTGCTGCACCCCACGCCAGAGTAATCAATGCACCACAGATTGCTAACGGTACAGATACCATGATTACGAGCGGATCTTTGACAGATTCAAACTGAATTGCCAGAACCAAGAAGATGATTGCGAGAGCTAAACCAAATGTAGCGTATAACGCATTCCCTTCAGTTACATACTGGCGAGCTTCACCCATGTAGTCATGATTGTAGCCAGTCGGTAGTTTTGTTTCTGCAATATTCTCAAACCAGTTGATCGCATCACCCATAGCGGTACCCGGTGAAGGAACTGCACCTATAGTCGCAGAGTTCAATTGGTTGAAGTGAGGCAGTGAACGAGGTTCTGCGATTACATCAATATTGATTAAGCTACCCAGAGGTACGGCTTTACCATCTACTGCACGAACAAAGTAGTTCTTCATTGATTCAGGGTTTAGACGGTATTTACGTTCAACCTGTGGAATCACTTCATATGAGCGACCATCTAGGTCAATGCGGTTAACGTAGCCATCTGCCATCATCGTACCTAACGTGATACCGATGTCTTGCATCGTCACGCCGTAAGCACCCGCTTTGTCTTTATCAATATTGATTTTCATCGTTGCCGAGTCGTAATTCAGATCCAAGTCTGAATACACAAACAGTGGGCTCGATTTCACTTCCGTCAGTATTTCTGTTGCGATAGTAAACAGGCTTTCGAAGCTGCTTGGTGTTGTCAAAACAAACTGAATTGGCAGACCAGAACCAGCACCAGGCAATTCAGGCATTTGGAATGCAGTCACTGCCATACCCGGAATGTTTTGGATGAGTGTACCCACACGGTTGGTCACTTCTGCTTGGCTTGCTTCTCGTTCACTCCAAGGCACCATGGATGCAATACCAAACGCTTGGTTTGAGTTTGGAACACCAGTAAATACCTGTGCAAATTGAACTTCTTTCTGCTCCGATAGAATCTTATTCACATCGTTCATCGTATTTTGCAGGTAGTCCAAGTTTGCATTTGAAGGACCAGTACCCATCAAGACCACAACGCCCTTATCTTCTGATGGTGCCAGTTCACTTGGGATAAACTTAAACAGCATCGGCAGGCTAGCAAATACAATAACCGCAAACGCAATGATAACAGGACGACGCTGCATGACAGCATCCAGCATACGAGCGTATCGTTCTGTCATTCCATCTAAAACTTGGTGAACTTTTTGCTCAAACTTGCTCGGCTCTTCGTTCGCTTGGAGCATTTTTGAACACATCATTGGCGATAGTGTTAGCGCCACGATACCCGACACAAAAACCGCACCTGCTAACGTCAAAGCAAACTCTTTAAAGAGCGAACCAGTAATACCACCCATCATCGCGATTGGAGCGTAAACCGCACCTAGTGTTAGTGTCATTGCGATAACCGGAACGGCAATTTCTCGCGTACCAATAATTGCTGCACGGAATGGCGTCTCTCCGAGTTTGATATGACGGTCAACGTTCTCAAGTACAACAATCGCGTCATCTACTACCAGACCAATAGCCAATACCATTGCAAGTAGAGTCATCAAGTTCCATGAGAAGCCCATGGATTGCATGACCATAGCAACACCGACTAACGATAAAGGAATGGTTACAATCGGGATAAGTACTGCACGGAATGAGCCAAGGAACAAAGTTATTACGACCAGTACAATCAGCGCTGCTTCTAGGATGGTTTTGACAACCTCTTGAATAGACTCGTTAATTGCGATAGTAGAGTCGTACATAATATTCATTTCAATGTTGCTAGGCAGGTTGCTTTGCAATTGAGGTAGAAGTTCTAGTACATCTGCAGCAATGTTAATTGGGTTCGCACTTGGCGCTGCGTTAATTGCTGCAACTACAGCTTCACGTCCATTAGCACTTGCACGATAAACATCATGACTCTTTTCTAGAGAAACTTTGGCTACGTCGCTCAAGCGGATGACAGAACCTTCGCCCGTTTTAACAACAAGGTTTTTTAGCTCATCCACATTTGATACTTGAGTATCGACACTACCGTTATAAAGAACGAATTCACCAGTGGCTTGGCCGGTTGCTGATTGGTAGTTATTGGCATTTAAAACACCCATAACATCAGTAGCGGTCAGGCTCAGTGCTGCCATTTTTGACGGGTCAAGCCAAACTCGTAGTGCGTATTTCATACCGCCATAAAGGTCAACTTTAGAGACACCGTTTACCGTAAACAGTTGCGGGTTGATTACGCGCTCTAAGTAGTCGGTGATTTGGCTAGAGGCTAACTCGTCACTGGTAAAACCGATATAAAGAACAGCCGTCGTTGAACCTGTCGACATTGTCACCGACGGATCTTCAGCTTCTTTCGGTAGCTGAGAACGCACGGAGTTAGTTTTGGCCAAAATATCCGATAATGCGGCATTTGGGTCAGTGTTCAACTTCATCATCACAGTAATGGTGGACTTACCTAATACTGAAGAAGAAGTCATATAGTCAATGTTGTCAGCTTGTGCGATCGCTTGTTCCAAAGGTTGTGTAATAAAACCTTGGATTAAGTCTGCACTGGCACCGTAGTAACTGGTTGAAACCGTTACTACTGTATTCGTCATTTCCGGATATTCACTTACCTGCATTTTGAACATTGCTTGCAGACCAAGCAGTGCAATCAAAAAGCTGATGGATATCGCCAGAACTGGACGTTTTATAAAAACATCAGTAAAGCGCATGCGTCCTCCGGTTACAGCATCGGTGTTTCAGCTGGTGGAGTAGTTGCAGTGCTTTCTACTACACGAACTTTCGAATTGTTACTTAGACGAACCTGCCCTGTGGTGATCACAACATCACCAATTTCTAGACCACTAAGGACATGTGCATCAGAACCTTTACGTTCACCAACTTTGACTACGCGTTGTTCTACGCGATCCACACCATCCACCTTCTTCATGACATACACGCTGTCGCCATAAAGAGTAAAGGTAATTGCGGTTTGAGGAACAATCACTTGGTCAACAAGCTTTGGCAGAATAATGTTTGCACGAGCAAACATACCGCTACGTAGTAGCCCATCGTTGTTTGGTATATCGGCTTGAACTTGAATCAAACCACTTTGAACACTGACAGCAGGTTCAATTGCTGTAATAGAGCCAGTGAATGAGGTTTGAGGGTAAGAATCGACAAAGATATCGACTTCTTGTCCTAACGAAATACGAGAAATGTCAGTTTGAGAAACGGTAAAACGCAGACGCATTACGCTAGTGTCTTCTAAGCGGACAATATCAGTGCCCGGTTGTAAGTACTGACCTAGGTAAACATTGCGAATACCAACGACACCGGCAAATGGAGCTTTGATTTCACGACGCTCAATAGAAGCTTTTAAGCTTTCAATGTCCGCAGATAGCGACAAGAAGTTTGCTTCTGCTTCATCGTAAGATTCTTTTGAAATCGAGCCTTTGGTGTAAAGACCTTTATAGCGTTTGTATTTTGCTTCAGCCGCAGGAAGGCGAGCCTGAGTACTTTTTAGGTTGGCAATTTCTACTTTTGAATCCAACAATATCAATGGCTGTTCTGCAGAAACCTGAGTGCCTGACTCAAATGAGATCTTGTCGATTACACCGCTGGTTTCAGTCGTTAACGTCACACCTTGGTTGGGTTCAATAAAACCGATAGCTTCGATCACTGGCGTCCAGTCATTGGCTTTTACTTCAGTGATAGTAACAGGAAAGTCTGGTTCAGGACGGTTTGCCAGATATTCGGCGATTTTCTGTTGCTTGAATAAATTGAAACCAATAACGCTGCCAAAAAGTAGCACAGCGATCAGTAACATAAAAAAGGTCCACTTTTTCATTCGGATCAGAGCTCCAAGTTCGTGTTGGTGTGATGTTTATTCATAGCCCAATCAAACCATTAAACACGTTTGCTAACGAGTAAACCCGAGAACTAAATGCTTCTCGGGAAAAGGTAAATTTATAAGTTGGCGGTATTATGCTCAACGATGTATTCATTTTGCAATACACCTGTGCAATAAAATGACAAATAGTTACACTTTTAACTTTGTTGGAATTCATCGCTTATGCGGATTATCATAAGCGGCCTTTATTTATCGACTCGAGAACACTATGAAGCTGAACCCAAGACAAGACGAAGCCGTAAAGTATGTATCAGGCCCATGCTTGGTTTTAGCTGGTGCGGGTTCAGGTAAAACTCGTGTAATCACTAATAAAATAGCCTATTTGGTTCAGCAATGTGGTTACAAAGCCCGCAATATTGCAGCGGTAACATTTACCAATAAAGCTGCTCGTGAAATGAAAGAGCGTGTTGGTCAAACTCTCGGGCGCCAAGAATCAAGAGGGTTGATGGTTTCGACCTTCCACACCTTAGGTTTGAATATTATTCGTCGTGAATATAAACATCTTGGTTTAAAAGCGGGCTTTTCACTCTTTGACGACCAAGATCAACTGGCGTTACTGAAAGAGCTGACAGAAAAACAGTTAGATGGTGATAAGGACTTATTACGTCAGTTATTGAGCACTATCTCTAACTGGAAAAATGACATGGTAAGTCCTGCGCAAGCCAAAGCGATTGCTCAGGGTGAACAAATGCAGCTGTTTGCATTTTGCTTTGAAATGTATCAGACCCAAATGCGCGCTTATAACGCTCTCGATTTTGACGATCTCATTCTTATGCCGGTAATGCTTCTGCATGGCAATGAAGAGGTTCGTCAGCGTTGGCAAAATCGCATTCGCTATTTGTTAGTCGATGAATATCAAGATACCAACTCCAGCCAATATGAACTGGTGAAATTGCTAGTGGGTGAACGCGCGCGATTAACTGTTGTTGGTGATGATGACCAGTCAATCTATTCGTGGCGTGGAGCTAAACCGCAAAACCTTGTTCTACTTGGCAAAGATTTTCCTAACTTAAAACTGATTAAGCTGGAGCAAAACTACCGTTCAACCAGCCGAATTCTTCGCGCAGCGAACATCTTGATTGCCAATAACCCGCACGTGTATGAAAAATCACTATTCTCTGAAATTCCTGATGGGGAAAAGTTAAAGGTAATCTTGGCGAAAAATGATGAGCACGAAGCAGAACGCATTACGGCAGAAATCATTGCCCATAAATTCTTAAATAGAACGGAATATAGAGACTACTCAATTCTTTATCGTGGTAATCATCAGTCACGTTTGATTGAGAAATACCTGATGCAGAACCGTGTGCCTTACAAAATTTCTGGCGGCACTTCGTTTTTTGCACGAGCTGAAATTAAAGACATCATGGCGTATCTGCGCGTATTGGTGAATCCAGACGATGACAATGCATTTTTACGTATCGTGAATACACCTCGTCGTGAAATTGGTCCAGTGACGCTCGAAAAATTGGGCAGCTATGCCAATATGCGCGGCAAAAGTTTATTTGAAGCTAGCTTTGAGTTAGGTTTAGAACAGCACCTCTCTGGGAGAGGTTTGGAAAACTTACGTCGATTCACTCAATGGCTGGTGGCGATTGCAGATAATGCAGAGCGCGGCAATACGGTTGAAGCAGTGCGCTCGCTGGTTCGTGATATCAACTATGAAGATTGGTTATACGAAACATCAGCAAGCCCCAAAGCAGCAGAGATGCGAATGAAGAACGTCTCTGATCTCTATTCTTGGATTGTGGCTGATTTAGAGGGCGACAATCCAGACAAAGAAGAGAAAACACTTAAAGAAGTGGTTCAGCGACTTACACTACGAGACATGATGGAGCGCGGTGAAGACAATGATGACAGTGATGCGGTTCAGTTAATGACATTGCATGCATCTAAAGGTCTGGAATTTCCTTACGTCTATCTATTAGGAGTTGAAGAGGGAATTTTGCCGCATCAAACCAGTATTGATGAAGATAACGTAGATGAAGAACGGCGATTAATGTATGTGGGTATTACGCGTGCACAGCGAGAGTTAACCTTTATTATGTGTAAAGAACGCCGCCAGTTTGGGGAGTTGATTAAACCAACTCAAAGCCGTTTCTTGGATGAACTCCCGTTTGATGATGTGGAATGGGAAAGTCAGAAAAAACCTCAAACGGCAGAAGAGCGTATGGCGAAAGGGCAGGCGCACATTGCAAACTTACGCGCGATGTTTAAAAAATAACGCTCGAGATACAGACAGAAATAAAAAGGGCTTGGTATAAACCAAGCCCTTTTTACATAGAAAACATTTAAGGCTTATAAACCTTCAATCATGTGCTCGATAGCAGCAAGGATTTCATCGTCTGAACAGTCCATACATGTGCCTTTTGGTGGCATCAGGTTGAGACCGTTAAGTGCATGTGTTTTCAAAACATCTTTACCTTGGGCAATACGAGGTGCCCATTGGTCAGCGTTACCTTTGATTGGAGCACCACTTACACCAGATGCGTGGCAAGCGATACAAAAAGTACCGTAAACTTTCGCGCCATCACGAGGGCCAGTAGGCTCAGCAGCAACAGGCTCACTACCTGCTAGGTAAACATTACCAACGGGTTTAATACGTTCAGCAATAGCATCATAATCAGCTTGGCTAGTTGCTAGGGCTGCAGTAGAAAAAGTTAGAGCAGCGAACAATACGCTTAAGAGTGATCGAGACATATCCTATAAACTCACTTTACATTCCGAAGGTAAGTGCTGCTTACCTATTTATATTTAGAGTAGGGCGATTTAAAGCAACTTAGTATGTTTGTTAAGTTAACTTTGCTGTTAAATCAATGTAAACAGTGAGTGATTATATCCCGATAACTTGTTGCAATAAACAACAAGTTGCGATCTTCAAGGGCTTAGTCACATCCTTATTGTGGTAATAGCAACAAGCATGTGACGAAAAAGCCATCAAACGGCAAAAAAAGTTGAAAAAATACTAGACGACATAGTGTGAACTACGTATTATTCCACTCCGCCGATAGGGCATGCGCCCGTAGCTCAGCTGGATAGAGCGTTGGCCTCCGGAGCCAAAGGTCGAAGGTTCGAATCCTTTCGGGCGCGCCATCCGGATGCTTACAGGAGCGTAAGTAAATTGGCAAAATCAGTGGTGGCCATAGCTCAGTTGGTAGAGTCCCGGATTGTGATTCCGGTTGTCGCGAGTTCAAGCCTCGTTGGCCACCCCATTATTTAGGTAACTTCGGTTCCCTTTCTTGATGAATTTCGAGATAAAACATGAGTCGGTGAATAGCGCAGCTTGGTAGCGCATCTGGTTTGGGACCAGAGGGTCGGGGGTTCGAATCCCTCTTCACCGACCACTTATTTTGGTGGCCATAGCTCAGTTGGTAGAGTCCCGGATTGTGATTCCGGTTGTCGCGAGTTCAAGCCTCGTTGGCCACCCCATTATTTAGGTAACTTTGGTTCCCTTTCTTGTTAAGTTCAAGATAAAACATAAGTCGGTGAATAGCGCAGCTTGGTAGCGCATCTGGTTTGGGACCAGAGGGTCGGGGGTTCGAATCCCTCTTCACCGACCACTATATAAGGCCTCAGTCGAAAGACTGGGGCTTTTTTGCATTATGGATAAAGTAATTTGAACCGAATGGGGTTAATCCGATGCTCTGGATCTGCACCCAACGACTATTAAGGCCTCAGTTGAAAGACTGGGGCTTTTTTATGGGACAAATTTCAAGATTGAGTCAGTATGGTATTTGGTTGGGAGATGCTAGATCTGTGGGCTAACTAGAATGATGACTTTGAATGGAAACGGTGGGCATTTTTGTATTTAAGTGCAGAGTTACTGTGATTTTGGTTTTTACTGATGTTTATGTAACTTTTATAGCTAAATTCTGGGATTCGTTTCAAGGTTTGTTGCCCTATTTTTTGTGCCACATAAAAATCGTCTAAAGTATAAGTGGATGAGTTTTGTACAAAATTGGCTATTGAAACTGGAATGACTAAATTTGCACATTTATTGAATTAAAAGTTTTGGAGTAAACACCTGTTGTTGTGTTTTTTAATTCGAACTAAAAACTACTGTTTTATTTTTATGTGGTCATAAATTTTAATTATATCGATAGATGCTGATTTTGTTTCTAAATTGTTAACTGTATAAAGTGGTGTTTATTTGATTTTTTATTCATGTGGTGGATTTTAGATTGTATGGCTGTTTTAAGACTTTCTAGTGTTTAAGGCTAAGTTGGTTGGTGTGGTTTCACGTGCTAGATAAAAGGTAAGACCATTGCTAATCATGTTTTGGTTGCATACAAATTCGATAATAGTGCTTTGAATTCGTTTTTTATCGACTTTTTATCCTATCATTGTTGCTTTTCTGTGAAATATTTGCCAAATTGATGGGCTTGTAAATTGTCAGAATTTTGTACTGACAAGAATGGATTCACTTGTACTCATATTACTCGTATTTTTCACTGGTATATGGGGCGCAGACAGGGCAGAAAACTGCCGAGCAGTAGAGGTCTGGTGTAAATGTCACTTTTAGAAGTAAAAAACCTTCGTATTGAATATCCTTCGCGTCACGGTGTGCATGCGGCAGTAAAATCACTTTCGTTCAATATTGAGCGTGGTGAAATTGTCGGTGTAGTTGGCGAATCTGGTGCAGGTAAATCTACCGTAGGTAACGCCGTTATTGATTTGCTTAGCCCTCCAGGAACAATTGCTGGTGGTGAAGTGTTCCTCGACGGAGAAAAGATTTCCGGTTTATCACCAGAGAAAATGCGCAAAGTGCGCGGTTCTAAAATTGGCTTTATTTTCCAAGACCCAATGACGTCTTTGAACCCTCTGTTTACAGTAGAGCACCAATTAACAGAAACCATTCATGCCAATATGAAGGTTTCAGATGAAGAAGCATATCAACGTGCACTTTCTCTAATGAAGCAAGTTGGTATTCCTCAACCAGAAAACCGTCTCAAACAGTATCCTCATCAGTTTTCTGGTGGTATGCGTCAACGTGTCGTTATCGCTATCGCACTTGCAGGTGAACCTGACCTGATTATTGCGGATGAACCAACGACGGCGTTAGATGTTTCGATTCAGGATCAAATTCTAAACCTTATTCGCGAGCTGTGTATCAAGAACAACGTAGGTTGTATGTTGGTCACGCACGATATGGGTGTAGTTTCTAACGTTACTGACCGAGTAGCAGTAATGTACCGTGGTGATCTTGTTGAGTTTGGCCCAACGGCAAAAGTACTGGGCAACCCAGACCACAAATACACTCGCAGTCTGATTTCAGCTGTACCTCGTTCAGATAAAAAACTAGACCGTTTCCCTCTTGTGACGTACATCGAGCAAGCTGCGGATACTAAATCGATTGATATTAAGAACCACTGGTTGGGCAAAAGTCAGGACAACCGTAAGTACACAGGCCCACTACTGAAAGTGGAAAATGTTAACTTGCGTTTTGTTACTAAAGACTCTTTATTCGAAAGTCGTCGTGAGTACGTTCAGGCTTCAAACGATGTAAGTTTTGAGGTGCATGAAGGTGAAACATTCGGTTTAGTGGGTGAATCTGGCTCAGGTAAATCGACCATTGCACGTGTTATTGCTGGCCTATATGCGCCAAATGATGGACGAGTAACTTTTGAAGGTATCGATTTAACCGCTCTGAAATCAGAGAAAGAGCGTCGTCCTATGCGCCGCCAAATGCAGATGGTATTCCAGAACCCTTATACGTCGATGAACCCTCGTATGAAGATTTTCGATATCGTTGCAGAGCCGATTCGTTTCCATAAGCTCACCAGCGGTGAAGCAGAAACTCGACAAATCGTAAATGACTTATTAGAGCATGTTGGCTTAGGCAAAATGGCTGGCGTGAAATATCCGCACGAGTTTTCAGGTGGTCAGCGTCAACGTATTTCGATTGCACGTGCACTCGCAACTCGTCCGCGCTTATTGATTTGTGATGAACCAACATCCGCGTTGGATGTATCTGTACAGGCTCAGATCTTGAACCTTTTGAAAGATCTTCAAGATGAACTGAACCTAACCATGCTGTTTATCAGTCACGATTTACCAGTGATTCGCCAGATGTGTGATCGCGTGGGTGTGATGAAAATGGGGACCTTGCTAGAAGTTGCACCAACAGAGCAGCTTTTCAACTCACCTCAGCACGAGTACAGTAAACAACTGATTTCCTTGATGCCTGAATTTACAGGCTTGAGAGAAGAAGTAGAAACGGCTTAAAGCCGCAACCATTACCAAACGTTCTTGTTTGGCATTTTAAGCAGAAGCAAATACAACAACTAGGGATTTGGATTCCCGCATAAGGAGTTATGCAATGAAAACCATGAAAAGCAAATTAGCATTAGCTTTAATGGCCGCTGGTTTAAGCTTTGCAGCTAGCGCAGCAGATATCAAAGTAGCGTACGACGCAGACCCAGTGTCTCTTGACCCACATGAGCAACTTTCAGGTGGTACGCTTCAGATGTCTCATATGGTATTTGATCCACTAGTTCGTTACACACAGGAATTGGATTTTGAACCCCGCCTAGCGGAAAAATGGGAACGTGTTGACGATAAAACTGTACGTTTCCACCTACGCAAAGGTGTTAAGTTCCATTCAGGTAACGAACTAACAGCAGACGATGTTGTGTGGACATTCGACCGCCTACAAGTTTCTCCAGATTTCAAAGCGATTTTCGAACCGTTTGAAAAATTGGTTAAAGTTGATGATTACACATTTGACCTAGTGTCAAAAGGTGCATACCCGCTTGTTCTTCAAACCGCAACTTACATCTTCCCAATGGACAGCAAGTTCTACTCTGGTACTGGTGAAGACGGTAAAGACAAAGCTGAAATCGTGAAACACGGAAACTCTTTTGCTTCTACTCACACATCAGGTACTGGTCCGTTCATCGTAACTGCACGTGAGCAAGGTGTTAAAGTTGAGTTTGAACGTTTTGACGGTTACTGGGACAAAGCGTCTAAAGGTAACGTAGACAAACTTACTCTAGTGCCAATCAAAGAAGACGCGACTCGTGTTGCTGCGCTACTTTCTGGCGACGTAGACATGATTGCTCCTGTAGCGCCAAACGATCACAAACGTGTTGAAGAAGCGAAAGGCGTTGACCTAATCACTCTTCCAGGTACTCGTATCATCACGTTCCAAATGAACCAATCTAGCAACGAAGCGTTGAAAGATGTTCGTGTTCGTCAAGCTATCGTTCATGCGATTAACAACGAAGGTATCGTTGATAAAATCATGAAAGGCTTCGCAACAGCGGCTGGCCAACAAAGCCCTAAAGGCTACGCTGGTTATAACCCAGATCTAGTTCCACGCTTTGACCTTAAAAAAGCAAAAGAGCTGATGAAAGAAGCGGGTTACGAGAAAGGCTTCACGCTAACTATGATCGCTCCAAACAACCGTTATGTGAACGATGCGAAAGTAGCTCAAGCAGTTTCTGCAATGCTGTCTAAGATCGGTATCAAAGTTGATCTGAAAACTATGCCTAAAGCGCAATACTGGCCTGAATTCGACCTTTGTGCAGCAGACATGCTGATGATCGGTTGGCACTCGGATACAGAAGATTCAGCGAACTTCTCTGAATTCCTGACTATGACTCGTAACGAAGAGACTGGTAAAGGTCAGTACAACTGTGGTCACTACTCTAACCCAGAAGTAGATAAGCTAGTTGAAGAAGCAAACGTTGAAACAGATCCTGCTAAACGTTCAGCAATGCTACAGAAAGTAGAAGCGACTCTGTACAACGATGCAGCGTTTGTTCCGCTACACTGGCAAAACCTTGCTTGGGGTGCGAAGTCTAACGTACACGCGAAAGAAATCGTGAACGCAATGGACTTCCCTTACTTCGGCGACCTAGTGGTTGACGCTAAGTAAGATTAAGCATTAACACGTAATACCACGCCTTCGGTGTTTGACATCGAAGGCGTGTTTTAACAGCTAGACAGTTAGGCAGTTTATTTTTTCAGTCGGATAAAATGTCGTTTTTTAGGCTGAGTATTTTCGCACCGTGTGTGTGTTCCGAATTTTGCATGGAAAGTTAAGGGGCAAGGAATGTTTACGTTTCTGGTCAAGCGCCTGTTTCAGGCACTGATAGTGATGTTTGTGATCAGTTTAGTGGCGTTTGCCATCCAAGATAACTTGGGTGACCCGCTACGTGAGCTTGTCGGCCAATCTGTTTCAGAATCTCAGCGTCAAGCGCTGCGTGATGAACTTGGTCTGAACGATCCCTTCATTACCAAATATACACGCTTTGTTACTGCTGCTGTGCAGGGTGACTTAGGCACATCTTATTTCTTTAAACGCCCAGCGATAGAAGTGATTCTAGACAAGCTCGTTGCGACTCTAGAACTTGTGTTTGGCGCGTCATTAATCATTGTTGTTTGTTCGATTCCAATTGGTGTTTATACGGCAATAAAACCAAAAAGTCTGTTTACGAAAGTCGTGATGGCCGGCAGTAGTATCGGTATCTCAATCCCGGTTTTCTTAACAGCGATTATGCTGATGTATATCTTCTCAATTGAATTGGGCTGGCTGCCATCTTATGGCCGTGGTGAAACCTACAATCTACTAGGTTGGGAATCAGGTTACTTTACGGTTGATGGTTTATTGCACCTGATCTTGCCATGTATCTCATTGGCTTCAATCATGTTGCCGTTGTTTATTCGTTTAGTTCGTTCTGAAATGCTGGAAGTTCTAAGCTCTGAATACATTAAATTTGCGACAGCAAAAGGTTTACCACTGAAGAAAATCTATTATCAGCACGCTCTGAAAAACACTATGTTGCCGGTATTAACGGTAGGTGGTGTTCAGATCGGTACTATGGTGGCGTACACCATTTTGACTGAGACAGTGTTTCAGTGGCCAGGTACAGGCTTCCTATTCCTTGAGGCTATTAACCGCGTAGATACACCTTTGATTACTGCTTACGTTATTTTCGTAGGTCTAATCTTCGTTGTAACCAACACCGTGGTCGATTTGTTATACGGATTGATTAACCCAACCGTAGACTTAACAGGAAAAGGAGCATAATCATGAGTCAATTTGCAGAAGCTCCTTCACGCTGGGAGCGTTTTAAACAGTCAGATTTTCTGTACTACTTCTTACGTGACAAAGTGGCAATGGTGAGTTTTGCCATTTGTATGATATTCCTAGTGCTTTCAGTGGCGGCGCCACTTATTGCTCCGACAGACCCATACGACATGTCGTCTATCGATATTATGGACGCAGAGTTGCCACCATCTTGGATGGATGGCGGTGATGAACGCTTCCTATTAGGTACGGACGAGCAAGGCCGCGATATTTTATCGACTATGCTTTACGGTTCACGTCTTTCTCTGACTATCGGTTTTCTTGCAGTAGCGCTTCAGTTAGCTCTAGGTATCATCATTGGTCTGTCTTCAGGCTACTTTGGTGGTCGTATCGATAGCTACTTAATGCGTTTTGCGGATGTTCAGCTTTCGTTCTCAACAATGATGGTGGCGATCATTGTTTCGGCAATCTTCAAAGCGAGTTTTGGTAGTGAGTTCTATAGCGAATATGCGGTACTGATGCTGGTGGTGATCATCGGTGTGGCTGAATGGCCACAGTATGCACGTACTATCCGTGCATCAGTATTGGCTGAGAAGAAGAAAGAGTATGTGGAAGCGGCGCGTGTAATGGGCTTCAAAGCGCCTCGTATCATGTTCCGCCATATTCTGCCGAACTGCTTATCGCCAATTTTAGTTATTTCAACAGTACAGGTGGCAAACGCCATCATGTCTGAAGCGGCACTTTCATTCCTTGGCCTAGGTTTGCCAGTTGACCAACCATCTCTGGGGGCTCTGATTAGTATCGGTTTTAACTACATATTCTCTGGCTCTTGGTGGATTACTGCGTTCCCAGGTGTACTGCTCGTTACTCTAGTTTTGGTTATTAACCTGTTAGGTGACTGGCTGCGCGATGTATTTAACCCGAAAATCTATAAAGGGTGATCCTCGTCGATTGATTTTGTTGACATAATCTACCTAAACTAGAGCCGTAAGTGATTACGGCTCTTTTTTTGCTTATGTTTTTCACAGAACTAGAAATCGTTGTACAGAAACAAGCTCAGGTAGAGCAAATGACATTAGCCATAGTCACCTGAACGGAGAGCATATGGATATTAAAGGGGTCGCAATGCCGAAACTTTCTCACCTTTTTTTGATTGGATTGCCTTTTTGTTTCGCTTCTCAGCCACTTTTGGCCGCAGAGCCTGACCAGTTTTTGTGTGGAGGAACTCAAGCATCGACCAACGAGCTTCCACAACTCAACAGCAATTGCCCAATTGGTAATGGTTTGTGGGGTAACTCAGCGCCTAAAGGGAAAGATTCTCTGTTCTGGATTCAGTGTGGATTGCTGAATGAATCGATGCCATTAAGCCGGGCTAAAGTACTCTATAAACACATATCTACGGATGTATGGATGAAGCCGGAAGGCAAAGCACTACGTTGCTTAATTGGTCCATACAACGATTATGCGACAGCGAAAAAAGAACTCGCTGGAGTAAAAAGTGAGAAGCTCTATAAAGAAGCGTTCATTCGAGAAGTGCGTAAAGGTGAACAAGACGCACCGATAGTTGCGGCAAAGAAGACAGAGCCGAAACCAAAGAGCACGCCTAAAAAGGCGGTAGAAGCTAAACCAGTACCTGTGGTTAAGCCAAAACCAGCCGCTAAAGTAGAGCCAAAAACAAAAGTAGAACCCAAAACAAAAGTGGAATCTAAGAAGACCGAGAATGTTGCTCCTGCTGTAGCGAAAGAGGCGGCTATGGTGACTATTCGACGTGAGACCACAATCAATGGGCTTCGCTATGTTGTTCCTTACGTGATGGATGAAAAGGAACAGTTCTACATGGAGCACGATTTGGCGTGGAATCGCTTGAGTTATGCTGCTGCTGAGCAACGTTGTCAGCAACAACAAATGCGTTTGGCGACCGAAGTGGAATGGAAACAGCTGCTTGATTCCAAAGTGATGGAGAAAGATAAGTGGCCGGTATACTTACCCTATTGGGGTTTAAACAATAAAGGCTTCTTTACCACAGGTAAGGTCAATACGCTGAAAGGTACTTCTCTTCTCAATATCATGTGTGTGAAATAGCCAAAGCCCAGACACTGACAGCAATAAATTGAAACCAATAAAAAGCCCAGTGAATCCACTGGGCTTTTTCATCTTTTAACCACTGATAAGGGTTGCAGTGGTTAGATAAGATTATGCATCTTCTGGAATCTTATGTGGTTGCGTGCGGAAAAGCTTCATCACAATCACAAAGAACACTGGAACGAAGAAGATAGCCAGAATCGTCGCAGCAAACATACCGCCCACAACACCCCAACCAATCGCGTTACGGCTAGCCGCACCTGCGCCGGTACTGAGTGCCAGTGGAAGTACACCCAAAATGAAGGCAAATGACGTCATCATGATTGGACGTAAACGCATACGACACGCTTCGACTGTTGCTTTGATAAGATCCTCACCTTCGTCATAAAGTGCTTTGGCAAACTCTACAATCAGGATGGCGTTCTTCGCAGACAGACCGATAGTGGTTAACAGACCCACTTGGAAGTAGATGTCGTTAGACAGAGACTTCATTGTCGCAGCAGCAATCGCACCAAATACCCCTAGTGGAACAACCATGATTACCGAGAACGGCACACTCCAGCTTTCGTATAGAGCAGCAAGGCTTAAGAATACGATTAGGATAGAAAGTGCATACAGTAGTGGAGCTTGTGAACCAGTTTGTACTTCTTGGTAAGATGCACCTGTCCACTGCAGACCAATACCTTGCGGCAATTGAGCTACTATCTCACTGATGGCTTGCATTGCATCACCAGTACTCATACCCGCTGCCGCAGAACCCTGAATGTTCACGGCCGGAACACCGTTGTAGCGTTCTAGACGTGGAGAACCATAAGTCCAATCGGTAGTTGCAAAGGCATCGAATGGAACCATCTCACCGAGGCTGTTCTTCACATGCCATAGGCGCAGATCTTCTGGTGTCATACGGTATTGGGCATCCGCTTGAACGTACACTTTCTTAACACGGCCATTATCGATGAAGTCGTTAACGTAGCTAGAACCTAGTGCTGTTGATAGCGTGCTGTTGATATCAGATACAGACAGGCCCATCGCCATCGCTTTTTCGTAGTCGATGTTGATGCGGAACTGAGGAGTATCTTCCATACCATTCGGACGCACACCTGTTAGGTTCGGGTTTTGCGCCGCCATACCTAATAGCTGGTTACGTGCTTGGATCAGTTTGTCGTGGCCCAAGTTTGCGTTATCAGTGAGATAAGCATCAAAGCCCGTTGCGTTACCAAGACCCATGATTGCTGGAACGTTAAAGGTATAGATGTTTGCCTCTTTCACTTGAGAGAATGCACCCCAAGCACGACCAACGATAGCGTTTACTGACATCGCAGGGTTAGTACGCTCGTCCCAATCTTTAAGACGGATAAACGCCATACCCATGTTCTGGCCTTGACCCGCAAAGCTGAAGCCTGAAACGGTGAAGACTGATTGAACAGAGTCAGATTCATTTTCCATAAAGTGTTTTTCAACTTTATCCATCACTTCCAACGTTTGCTCTTGAGTTGAACCCGCTGGCAACTGGATGATGGAGAGGAAAATACCTTGGTCTTCTTCAGGTACGAAAGAGGTCGGTAGACGAGTCCAAAGAGTACCTAGAATAGCAACAATAATGACGTACATAGCAAGGTAGCGAATTCGTTGATTCACGCCTTTGCTCACTACATTTCTATAGCCGTGTGTACCGCGATCAAAGGCTGTGTTGAACCAAGCCAATGGGCCACGGCGAACGTGGTGTTCACCTTTATGCATTGGTTTTAGCAACGTTGCACAAAGTGCAGGAGTCAGAACCATTGCCACGATAACCGACAGTACCATTGACGATACGATAGTCAGTGAGAACTGACGGTAAATCGCACCCGCAGCACCACCGAAGAACGCCATCGGAATGAATACCGCACTCAGTACCATCGCGATACCAACCAGCGCACCAGTAATTTGCCCCATTGATTTACGAGTCGCTTCACGAGGCGCAAGACCATCTTCAGCCATTACTCGCTCAACGTTCTCTACGACAACGATAGCATCGTCAACCAGTAGACCGATCGCCAGCACTAAACCGAACATGGTTAGGGTGTTGATAGAGAAACCAAATGCGGCCATAACACCGAAAGTACCAAGCAATACCACCGGAACGGCAATCGTTGGGATTAACGTTGCACGGAAGTTTTGCAAGAACAGATACATCACGAGGAATACTAGAACGATCGCTTCAATCAGCGTATGAACTACTTCTTCGATAGAGATCTGAACGAACGGAGTGGTGTCGTATGGATAGATAACCTCAATGTTGTCTGGGAACGTTGGGGTCATCTCTTGAATACGAGCTTTCACTAGCTGAGAGGTTTCAAGTGCGTTAGCACCTGTTGCCAGTTTAATCGCAATACCAGCAGCGTATTTACCGTTGTACAGTGCAACAGCTTGGTAGCTTTCTGCACCCAGCTCAACACGAGCCACATCTTTCAAACGAATTTGCGCACCATCGGTGTCAACGCGTAAGAGGATGTTCTCGAATTCAGAGACCGTTTTCATACGGCTTTGCGCAGTGATGGTTGCGTTTAGACGTTGCCCTTTAACAGAAGGCGCTGCACCTAACTGACCTACAGACACTTGCGTGTTCTGCGCACTGATCGCTGATTTCACTTGAGCTGGCGTTAGGCTGTATTTGTTCAGTTTGTTTGGATCTAACCAGATGCGCATTGCGTTCTGTGCACCAAATACCTGAACTTCACCCACACCTTGAACACGGCTTAGTGGATCTTTTACGTTCGAAATCATGTAGTCAGAAAGGGCTGTGTTGTCCATGCTGCCGTCTGTTGAGACGAAGCCTACAACCATCAAGAATGAGCTAGATGATTTTGAAACAGTGATACCTTGTTGTTGTACTTCACTTGGTAGTGTCGCTTCTGCCAAGGCGAGTTTGTTCTGCACCTGAACTTGAGCGATATCCGCATCCGTACCACTTTCAAAAGTCAGTGTGATGCTGAAAGAACCCGATGAACTACTTTGAGACGACATATAAATCAGGTTATCAATCCCGTTCATATTTTGTTCTATCGTCTGTGTCACACTGTTTTCGACCGTATCAGCTGAAGCACCTGGGTAGGTACCTGAAATGATTACTGTCGGCGGTGCGATATCCGGATATTGGGATACCGGAAGTGTCATGATCGACAACACACCCGCTAACATGATGATTATTGAAATCACCCAAGCGAAGATTGGGCGATCTATAAAAAATCGAGCCATATCTTATTGTTCCTTAGATGATTCCATGACTTGCGGGTTAACCGTGCTGCCAGCGCGTACTTTTTGCAGACCTGCCACAATCACAGTTTCACCAGCTTCTAAGCCAGAATCGATTAACCATTCTGAACCTACAGTGCGAGTAGCCACAACTGCACGGCTTTCAACAACGTTTTCTGCGTTAACAACCAAAACAGAAGCTTCGCCACGAGCATTGCGGCTTAGTGCTGTTTGAGGAACCAAAATTGCGTCTGCACGATCTTCTGTTGGCAGTTGAGCTCGAACATAAAGACCTGGCAACAGGAACTGATCTGGGTTTGGCAGAGTTGCACGAACGTTTACTGTACCAGTGTTTTCATTAACGGATACTTCAGCAAACTGTAGCGTTGCTTTTTGCTCGATTGGTGTGCCGTCATCTAGGAATAGCTTGATGCCTTTCAACTCATCTTTTTCTTTACCTGCACTTTGGCGCAGTTTCAGAAGTTCGTTACTTGGTTGAGAAAGGTCAACATAAAGAGGATCAAGTTGCTGAATGGTAGCAAGCGCATCGGTTTGGTTAGCTGTAACCAATGCACCTTCTGTTACTAATGAACGACCGATACGACCTGAAATTGGTGCTTTAATATGTGTGTAATCAAGGTCGATTTGTGCAGCGTTAACATTTGCTTGAGCTGCTTTTACCGATGCTAGCGCTTCTTTGTAAGTAGCTTGTGCATCTTCGTAATCTTGTTGGCTTACGGCATGCTTTTTAACAAGCTCGTTGTAGCGTTTGGCTTGAAGTTCTGTACGGCTTAGCGTTGCTTCTGCTTTTGCTAGGTTCGCTTTCATACTTTCTAGCGAAGCTTGGTAAGTTGACGCATCCAGTTCAAATAGAACATCGCCTTTTTGAACTAAGCTACCTTCAACAAATTTACGAGCAGTAACGATACCGCGAACCTGAGGACGTACTTCTGCGATTCGGAAAGCATTCGTACGGCCAGGCAACGTGCTTGTTACATGAACAGGCTGAGTTGTGACTTTGATGACGTCTACCGCTACAGCTGGAGCTGCACCGCTAGCTACCGCCGCTGGTTTGGCGTCTGGTTGACATCCTGCAAGCACAATTGCGGCTGCAATTGTGGTCAACCAAGTTTTCGACAAGGATTTACCTTGGCCCATATTTCTCTCTCCTTTACCACTAGAACTCATCCTGCACGCTTCCTCTTATGCTTTAAAGGTTGTCGCTGGGCAGAACGCTAATTGGGAACTCAAATGTAGTTATACAAATATTGATAGTATAAATAACCCGCAGTTAATAATTGGTTAAGACATCGGTCCATCGCAAAATCTAAGCAAGACTTTGTCATTTATTGCACAGTTGGACAAGACCCTACACGCAAATCATCACTAATATTAATGAAAAAGATATAAATCTATGCTTGGTAAACTTTAGAAGCAGAAACCGAGAAATGAAAATGGTGGTTAGAAGTGAAAAACGGCTTACTCAAGAGTAAGCCGTTTGAAACATTCCGCTGTTATTTTGCTGACCGTACAATTGGATTGGTTAAGCATGTCGGTCCGCCTTCGCAAGCCATGCACAATGCATCACCTTCAAAAACAGTCACTTTAGTGCCACTTTCCTCCATCACAGCTTTCGTTTTTGGAAAACCATTGATCATGATGCAATGATCAGGAGAGGTTGGCAGAACATTCAGGTTGAGACCAAATGAAGCTTCAAATTCATCTGCAGGTGCGACAACCATTTCGATGCCACGTTGTTTAAGCAGAGTCCAAAGTGCTGCTGGAATCAGTGGAGGGTGAACTAAATATTTCGTTTCCGTGAGTGGAGAAATGACAGACATGAGATGCAAACATGCTTCTTCACCTGTCCAATAAGGCATATCAAATCCGAGTACGGTTACTCCATGAGGATTGAGTAATTGGTTGAGCTGTTCAACACCTTCTCGGTTGGAGCGAAATCCTAGTCCGACGATGAGTGTGTTTTCGTCTAACCAAATGATGTCGCCACCTTCTACTTTAGCGTTGCCCGTTAATTCACCCAGCACCGGAATCCCCGCTTTCTCGTAAGCGCGTTTGTGCAGTGCAGGTTCAGGAGTTCGAAGCGGTTTACCCATACGAAGTGGGATTGCACCCGCTTTGGTGACCAATGATGCATCTCTGGTAAACATAGCATCAGCCAGCTCTTCGCTCGCTTCGTCAATCCAGACAATCTCAGCACCAGAAGTTTCAATCAGGCTGGCAAACTCATCATATTGTTGTAGTGCTTTTTCAGCATTGAACAATGAGTTGTAGTGCCATTTCTGCGGGTCGGCGTTCAGCAGACTATTTCCTGGTCGGCGCATCAGTACGCGTGTCATTGGTTCAGCCATTAATTGGCAGCCGTAGTTCCCCATTGCATTCTCCTTATGACTGGGTAATTAAACTCTGCGTTAAACATTATACAAATGTATAAATTTATACAAGCGTATAATTTTGATTTTGAAAATGAGCTTTTGGGTTATGATAGTCACAGAGCGTTGAATGCAGGCTTGATTGGATGGCACTACCTTTGGTGATATAGCCACAAGCCGCTGAAATAGAATGGAATGAAATGAGTAAGCCAAACAAAGCACCAAGAGAAGAAGCATCAAACAATCGAAAAGATGAGTTGATTGAAGCCACACTGCGTCTAATCGCAACCGATGGAATTAAAGCTGCTACAGTTCGTTCTATTTCTGAGCAGGCAAATGTTACTCAAGGGTTGATTCGTTACCACTTCAAGAGCAAAGACGACCTCATTATTGCTGCTTATGAAAAGCACATGACCAATTTAATCGATTTGGCAGCGCAAGCCGCAGAAGGGGAGTTTGATTGTGCGAAGAAGCGCTTAGCTCGTTTCGTTCAGGCTTCGGTATTACCGCCAATTGTTGATTCACAGGCTATTGCCTTGTGGGCTGGTTTCTTCCAAATGTTGTTTCACAACTCAGCAATGAGAGAAAGTCATCGAAAAACCTATAACTTGCTGCGACTGCACTTAAAAAAACTGATTGAAGATGTATTGGTGGAAGAAGCGCGGAGTTTTGATGAGCCAGAACTGAGAAGGCTCAGTATCGCCTGCAACGCGGTACTCGATGGTTTATGGATTGAAGGTGGCGCGTTGCCGGAGGAACTCAGCTCACAAGAGCTGGTGGATGTGGCTGTGACGACTTTCGGTCAAGTGATTGGTGTCGAGTTGATGAGTTATATTCAATCTGAGCTACAACCACCGTGTTGAATTAACATAGTTTTTGAGTCAACAAAAAGCCCCACATTTGCGGGGCTTTTGCATTTTCGGATGTTGCGAATTAACGCATGGTAACGAATTCTTCTGAACCCGTTGGGTGGATAGCAACGACTGAGTCGAAGTCCGCTTTGGTAGCACCCATCTTCATTGCTACGCCGAAGCCTTGGATCATTTCATCGACCGCAAAGCCAATGCCGTGAAGGCCAACTACCGTTTCTTCTTCACCGGCACAAACCAACTTCATCTTACATGGTTGACGGTGCTGAGTGACGGCAGTGTACATAGCGGTAAAGCTTGAAGTGTACACTTTCACGTTATCTTCGCCGTATTTTGCAACCGCTTCAGGCTGAGTCAGACCGATAGTACCGATTGGTGGATGACTGAATACCACAGTCGGTACTAAGCTGTAGTCCATCTTCGCGTTGGTTTTACCGTTGAACAGACGCTCAGACAATTGGCGCCCCGCTTTAACTGCTACAGGTGTAAGCTCGATACCACCTTCCATGATGTCACCTACACAGTAGATGCCAGCCACGTTAGTATTTTGGTACTCATCAACTTTGATGTAGCCTTGCTCGTTGGTTGCAACACCCGTTGCTGCTAGGTTGATAGCATCTGTTGCTGGGTGACGACCAATAGCCCAAATTAAAGTATCAACGTTTTGGCTTTCACCATTTTCTAAATGAAGAGTCAGGCTACCATCGGCTTCTTTCACGACTTCTTTTGGAACGCTGTGAGTATGAAGTGTTGGACCTTCGGTGTTCATTACTTCAACCAAAGTATCGATGATCATTGGGTCGAAGCTACGTAGTGGTGATTCTTTACGGCAGAATAAGTGAGTTTCTGTACCCAGTGCGTGTAGTACACCAGCAATCTCAACCGCGATGTAACCCGCACCAATTACCGCTACGCGTTTTGGCTGTTCTGCTAGGTCAAAGAAGCCGTTTGAGTCGATACCATGTTCCGCACCAGGAATGTTAGGAATGGTTGGGCGACCTCCGACAGCGATCAGAATGTTGTCTGCAGTGTAATGAACACCGTTAACTTCTACCGTTTTCGCGTCGATGCCATCTCCAGAAACAAAGCGCGCAAAACCGCGAATCACTTCCACTTTGTTGTTACCAAGAACACGGTCATAAGATTGGTGAATACGACCAATATACGCTTGGCGGCTTTCTACCATTTTTGCCCAGTTGAAGCTTTTCACATCAACGTCAAAGCCGTAATCAGGTGCGTATAGGTTCATTGCTTCAGCAACTTGAGCACCGTGCCACATTACTTTTTTCGGTACACAGCCAACGTTTACACAAGTACCGCCAAGATCTTTCGCTTCAATCAGTGCGACTTTTGCGCCGTACATTGCAGCGCGGTTTGCTGATGCGATACCGCCGCTACCGCCACCGATACAGATGTAATCAAAATGCGTTGTCATTACTTTCTCCACTTATTTTTATTCGTTTCCCACTTTTTATTCGTTTGCCACAAGCAATTCTAAACAGCTTAGGGATAAGTTGTGTATTCAGTCTACGATACGGAAAAAACAGAGCAAAGTATTCCCATATTGTTATTCGGTACGATTACTCAGGAACAATCCATTCCACTTTGTAGTGACCGGTCGCTGGCGCGATCGCTTCTTTCAAAAACGGCAGGATTTCCTTCATCTGGCTTTCCAGCTTCCACGGTGGGTTGATAACAATCATGCCTGATGCTGTCATGCCACGCTCATTGGTATCTGGTGAAACACCTAACTCGATTTGTAAAATTTTGTTAATACCAAGGTTTTCCAAACCTTCAATCATGTCTTCGATATCACAGCGGTTTACCACTGGATACCAAATAGCATATATGCCTGTTGCCCAACGTTTGTAGCTTTGTGCAATGGCATTGACCACGTCACGGTACTCTTTCGCCAACTCATAAGGAGGGTCGATCAGTACCAAACCACGACGCTCTTGCGGTGGTAAGCTTGCTTTCAGGCGTTGAAAGCCATCTTCTTTGTAAATCGATACTTGGCGATCACGTTCGAATTCTTGTTCCAACAGAGGGTAATCGCTAGGGTGTAATTCGGTTAATACCATGCGATCTTGCGGGCGCAAGTGAGCACGCGCTACTCGAGGAGAGCCTGGGTAGTAACGCAGTTCATCACCTTGGTTTAGAGCTTTGATTGCATCGAGGTAGCTCTGAATGTCTTCTGGCACATTATCTTGCTGCCAAATGCGCGCGATACCTTGTTTGTATTCGCCAGTTTTTTCAGACCACTCATGAGTTAAGTCGTAACGACCCACGCCAGAGTGCGTATCGTGATATACGAAGGGTTTATCTTTTTGCTGCAGTGCATTGAGGATTAAGCTTTGTACGATGTGTTTCACTACATCTGCGTGGTTTCCTGCATGGAAACTGTGTCGATAACTTAACAAATTCGCCTCTAACCTGTTTTCAGGGGATGTCGGTATCAGAAATATTTCGGCTAATTATACACCCAAGTTTCGACAAAATGCTCTGAATCCTGTTCCTTACGAACAGATCACTCTTGAAAATTCACCTTGCTACCTATATTTATTAACCTAACAGACGAGGATATCTCTTCCTCACTACTCTCCATAAAAAGGAATGTTTTATGTCGAATCCACTTCTTAGCTTTACGGATTTACCTCCGTTTTCAGACATTAAGCCGGAGCACGTAAAGCCAGCGGTTGAACAGGCAATTGAAGATTGCCGTGCAAAGATTGAACAGGTACTTGAAGGTAATACTGAACCAACTTGGGAAAATGTGATTGCACCTATCGAAGAAGTGGATGACCGCTTGAGTCGTTTATGGTCACCTGTGAGCCATATGAACTCGGTGGTGAACAGCGACGAACTGCGTGAAGCTTATGAAAGCTGTCTGCCAATCCTGTCTGAATACGGCACTTGGGTTGGTCAGCACAAAGGGTTGTTTGAAGCGTATAAAGCAATCAAGAGCAGCGAAACATTCGAAACCTTAACTCAGGCACAAAAGAAGACCATCAAAGATGCACTGCGTGACTTTGAATTATCTGGTATCGGCTTGCCTAAAGCGGAACAAAAACGCTACGGCGAGATCAGTAAGCGTATGTCTGAGCTGGGCTCGAAATTCTCTAACAATGTGCTTGATGCCACCATGGGCTGGACTAAGCACATTACCGACCAAAATGAGCTAGCGGGCATGCCGGAATCGGCGCTGGCGGCGGCTCAAGCAGCAGCGGAAGGGAAAGGTCTCGAAGGCTACCTGTTAACGTTGGATATCCCTTCTTACCTACCTGTAATGACTTACTGTGATAACCAAGCGCTGCGCAAAGAACTTTACGAAGCTTACGTAACGCGTGCTTCTGACCGTGGTCCGAATGCGGGCAAATGGGACAACACCGAGAACATCGCTGAGTTGCTAAAACTGCGTTATGAAGTGGCGCGTATGCTTGGTTTCAACACCTACAGCGAAAAGTCACTGGCAACCAAAATGGCGGAAACGCCAGATCAGGTTTTGAGCTTCTTGAACAACCTAGCGACAAAAGTGAAACCGCAAGGTGAGCGCGAAGTTCAGGAACTGCGTGAGTTTGCTGAGCAAGAGTTTGGCGTTACTTCGTTTGAGCTGTGGGATATTGCTTACTACAGCGAAAAGCAAAAGCAGAAACTGTTTGAGATTTCTGACGAAGAGCTACGTCCTTACTTCCCAGAAAGCAAAGTTGTTTCTGGTCTGTTTGAAGTGCTAAACCGTGTTTTCGGCATGAAAGTACAAGAGCGTGAAGGTGTGGACACTTGGCATGAATCGGTTCGTTTCTTCGATATTTTCGACAGTAACGGCGCACTGCGCGGTAGCTTCTACCTTGATCTATACGCTCGTGAACACAAACGTGGTGGTGCGTGGATGGATGAGTGTCGCGTGCGTCGTATCAATGCCAATGGTGAGCTACAAACGCCAGTGGCGTACCTGACATGTAACTTTAACCGCCCTGTCGGTGATAAACCTGCGCTGTTTACCCATGACGAAGTGGTCACTCTGTTCCACGAAACGGGTCATGGTATTCACCATATGTTGACTCAAGTGGATGTGAGTTCGGTTTCTGGTATCAATGGTGTGCCTTGGGATGCGGTTGAGCTACCAAGTCAGTTCCTAGAAAACTGGTGTTGGGAAGAAGAGGCGCTAGCGTTTATTTCAGGTCACTACCAAACAGGTGAACCTTTACCGAAAGCGATGCTAGACAACATGCTGGCAGCGAAGAACTTCCAATCAGGTATGTTCATCCTGCGTCAACTTGAGTTCGGATTATTCGATTTCACGTTGCACACTACCTATGACCCAGAAGTCGGTCCTCAGGTGCTGGAAACTCTGGCTGAAGTGAAGAAGAAAGTGGCGGTGCTACCAAGTCTTGAGTGGAACCGTTTCTCACACAGCTTTAGCCATATTTTTGCTGGTGGCTACAGTGCGGGTTACTACAGTTACCTATGGGCAGAAGTGTTATCGGCAGACGCGTTCTCTCGCTTTGAAGAGGAAGGTATCTTCAATGCAGAAACGGGTTCAAGTTTCCTCAATAACATTCTAGAAATGGGTGGCAGTGAAGAGCCTATGGAGCTGTTCAAGCGCTTCCGTGGTCGTGAGCCGCAAATTGATGCGTTGCTTCGCCACTCAGGTATTGCTGCTTAAGTTTCGTTTTATTCAGACAATCCAGTTCAAAAAATAACATAGCCCCGCTTTATCTGGCGGGGTTATTTGTTAGAGTGGATTGGGTTTTGATAAGGAGAGAATAATGAAGCGCCGTAACCTACTAATTTGTTCTTTAACCGCCACATTCTTTCTTCAAGGATGCGCTGAAATGAAGCAAGCGGGTAAAGAAATTGGTCACGCGACACGCGACGCAACAACAGCGGTGGGACATGCAACAAGAGATACCACCAAAGCGATAGGTCATGCGTCACGAGATGCAGTGAACAGCATTCATGACGAGTTATCACAATAAGGATTTTTGACGGATCCATCGATCAACGGACAAAGGTCCTGATCCCCATACTATGATGGTTAACATCATCATTCCCCACAGTTGATGATCATAGAAACCTCTCTCCCAAAGTAGTGGATATGAGATAACGGCTACGGCATTCACAGCGAAAAGTGCGATTGCACTGAGCCTACCAAACAGCCCAACAACAAGAAAAATCGGAATGACTAATTCCGCTGCAGTAGCCAGATAAGCCGCTATTTTCCAAGAGATAAGAGGAACTTGGTATTCCCACTCAAACAGATAAAGAGTGCTATTCCAGGTGGTTATTTTTGTCAGTCCGGAGCTAAAAAATACCCAACTTACCCAGATTCGGCAGATCATCAGTACGGCAGGTGCGAGCAGAGATTCAAACCTTTCAACGGATTGGCTGAGGCGAGCAACGACGGATATCATACAGAGACTCCTAGTGAGCGTTGACCAATGAGAAACCGGCAACGATATTGAGTGCGAACAGTGACGGCAACGCGGTCAGTGCTTCGGGTGGGATTTTACCAAGTGGTATTTGGTTACAAAGATTCGTCAGTAACTGAAATTCTTTGCTGTTTAGTTCTTTTGCCCAAGGTCTACCATGTTCATCACAAGCTATGACTCCTGATTGTGAGTTATTTAGGCTTAGGCTCTCGAAATCTTGTTCGCTAAATGCTCTTTGAAGGTCGTATAAGGCAAAAGCGGCTGAAAACGGAATTACCCAAGCATGAAGATGAAGAATTACGCTGGCGTGCTGCTGTTCAGTGAGAGTGTGGATTGCTTCAATGGGTTGCAATAGCAGCTTGTCGCTCTGAGCAAATGTTTGTTGAGCTTTATCGAACGCCCACTCAAAACGCGCTAAATTACTTGCATACGGTGCGGCGTCGGTGACTTGTTGAAACTGGCTAATCACATCATCAAAATGGTTTCCATAATGACTGACATTACCTTCTGTGGGCGGCGAGCGAAGGATATATTCACGAGATAGTGCGTCAAAACATTCGTCTCCCAACACCTCTTTAAGCATTGGATAAGTTGCCTGCAGTACTTCCGTTAAACTCATGACAAAATTATTGCGGTAGATCTGCAGTCTCTCTTCAGCACTAAATCTTCCACCTATGATATCGCACGCTTCAGCTTGCTTTTGATAGCGTAAACCCTCAGCAAAGGTCGCCTGTAGCTGCGCTAATCCAAATGGTTGTTCTAATCCGAGGCTCATGATGCTTTTCTCGTCATCATGTCTAAATTTGTCAGTATCTCGCTGGCTTTACGCGCTTCTGCCAGCAAAACGTCAACAGGTGGGATATCTAAATCCCATTCAATCAGTGTTCTTCGGCTGCCATGTTTTTCACACCAGTTTTGATAGAGCTGCCAAACTTCAGCTGACACCGGTTTGCTATGGGTATCTATCCATATTTCACCTTGGGGAAGCGTGTTGATTGAAAATCCAGCAAGGTGAATTTCGTCAACCGCATGTGCAGGAATAGCATCAATGTAGTTTTGGCAGCTAAAACCATGATTAAAAGCAGAAACAT
Organism: Vibrio sp. HM8-C; assembly: GCF_058630515.1. Lineage (NCBI taxonomy): Bacteria > Pseudomonadati > Pseudomonadota > Gammaproteobacteria > Vibrionales > Vibrionaceae > Vibrio > Vibrio sp. HM8-C. The sequence continues at coordinate 38,387 of NZ_JBMMKS010000020.1, read as the reverse complement.
GTACGTTGTTTAAATCGAGCAACAATCGGCAATCCGTACGCTGTTGAACTTGAGCCAGAAACTCCCATTCTGAAATGGTGGAATGATTAAACTGCAAATAGCTGGAAGGGTTTTCAATCAATATCGGACGTTTAATGACATCCTGAACGTCAAGTACGTTACGGCAAAAGACATTCAACGCTTCTTCGGTATAGGGAAGAGGTAATAAGTCATTGAAATAATGCCCACCATTTTCACTCCAACTTAAGTGATCTGAAACAAAAAGAGGCTGAATGTCGTCGATTAGCGACTTAAGTTGCTGCAAATGGTTGAAATTGATTCTCTGTACTGAACCTAAAGAAAGACCAACGCCGTGGCAGCTAATCTGATATTGGCTACGAATTTGTCGCAGCTGTTTACGGGCAATCGAATGGGGAGAAAAGTAGTTTTCGCTGTGAATTTCTAACCAACTTACTTGTGGCTCCTGCTGGTCAAAATAGTTGATATGGGGAGCGCGCAATCCCACTCCTACTTGGTTATGCAGCATGAAACCTCCGTGAACCTTGCGGTACATTTACTTTAGCGAGAGAAGGAAAGTGGTGCGCCTGTTGAGCAGAAAGCACCACTTAAAGGTGTGTTCAAGCGATTGATAAAACCAATCGATCAAGAAGACCAAGAATTAAGAAGACATGGTACTTCCGCCGGAAAGTTTTCCGCACAAGCCTTTTGGTACAACAACGAAGGCATCTTTCTGAGCATCTTTTTTAGAAGTTCCTGCGCATGAGCTCATTTTAGTTGCGCAGTCGTTTTGACCTGCTTTAGCCACGCCGTAGCATTTTTCTTGTTCTGCTGCGACTGCTGATGTTGCTGTTAGTAGTGTTCCGCCTACTGCAAGTAAGCTTGTTACAGCTGCCGCTACCGCTAAATTTGATTTTTTCATCATCACTTCCTCATGAATTGTTCATACCTGATATCGCAAGTTAACAACTTGTTAATCATCGAACTTGCTTATTAGAAAAGAGAGGAATCGTTACGAAAAACTTTCACTGTATGGAATAAAAAATCGACAAATTAAGTAGGGATGTGCATTAAGCGAATGAAATAATTACCAATATATGTACAAAAAAACTTCAATTATTTTTACCGAGGTTAGAAATTCACAGCAAGATTTTGGCTTGTTTAACGAGCATCTTGGTGGATTTTAGGGTTATAATCGTCGCCATTATGTATAAATAACCAGTAGCCAAGCCATGATGGATCCTTCTCTTTTACTCGACGGTTTAAACGACAAACAACGCGAAGCAGTTGCTGCGCCACTAGAAAACCTGCTGGTGCTAGCGGGTGCGGGCAGTGGTAAAACGCGAGTTCTGGTACACCGTATTGCATGGTTATTATCGGTAGAGCAGGCATCACCGTTCTCAATTATGTCGGTAACCTTTACCAATAAAGCTGCTGCAGAAATGCGTGGTCGAATTGAAGAACTGATGATGGGAAGCTCATCTGGCATGTGGAATGGTACGTTCCACGGTATTTGTCATCGTATTCTGCGTGCGCATTATCTGGATGCGAAGCTGCAAGAAGATTTCCAAATCATTGACTCTGATGATCAAATTCGCTTATTGCGTCGCCTAATTAAAGCGCAGAATTTGGATGAGAAGCAGTGGCAAGCGCGTCAGGTATCGTGGTGGATTAACGGTAAAAAGGACGAAGGCTTACGTCCGGCTCATATCGATGCGTATCGAGATCCTATCACTCAGACTTATCTTCAGCTTTATACCTCCTATCAAGATGCGTGTGATCGCGCTGGATTGGTCGACTTTGCTGAGATCTTGCTGCGAACGTTAGAGTTATTGCGCGATAACAAACATATTCGTGAACACTACCAGTCACGTTTTAAGCATATCTTGGTCGACGAATTCCAAGATACCAACAACATTCAATACGCTTGGCTACGTCTGATGACCGGCAGAGAGACTCACGTGATGATCGTGGGTGATGATGACCAGTCTATTTATGGCTGGCGTGGTGCAAAAGTAGAGAACATTGAGAAATTCACCCAAGAGTTTCCAAGCGTAAATACCATTCGTCTGGAGCAAAACTATCGCTCAACCAAAACCATTCTTGAAGCATCGAACACTCTGATTGCCAATAACAGTGAGCGTATGGGTAAAGAACTGTGGACTGATGGCGCCGAAGGTGAGCCGATTTCTGTTTATTCAGCCTATAACGAACTGGATGAAGCACGATTTGTGGTTGGCAAAATCAAAGCGTGGCACGAAGATGGTGGCTCTTTAGAAGATACTGCGATTTTGTATCGTAACAACGCGCAGTCACGTGTGTTGGAAGAAGCGTTGATTCAGGCTGGTTTGGCATATCGAATTTATGGCGGTATGCGATTCTTCGAACGTCAGGAAATCAAAGATGCATTGAGCTACCTACGCTTGATTGCTAACCGTAACGACGATACCGCATTTGAACGCGTAGTGAATACACCTACTCGTGGCTTAGGCGATAAAACCTTAGATACCATTCGTTTTGCTGCCCGTGATCGCGGTTGCACTTTATGGGATGCGAGTGTTCTGTTGCTTGAAGAGAAAGTACTGGCAGGGCGTGCTGCTACATCGCTTGGTCGCTTTGTAGAATTGGTTAATGCATTAGAAGATGACAGTGCTGAGATGTCTTTGCACGAGCAAACTGACCATGTGATCAAAACCTCTGGTCTGTTTGAAATGTACCAGCAAGAGAAAGGTGAGAAGTCGAAGGCGCGTATAGAGAACTTGGAGGAGTTGGTAACAGCAACTCGTCAGTTTGAAAAGCCTGAAGAAGCAGAAGAGATGACATTGCTAACGGCATTCTTGACTCATGCGGCACTGGAATCTGGTGAAGGTCAGGCGGATGAGTTCGATGATGCGGTTCAGTTAATGACACTTCACAGTGCAAAAGGCTTGGAATTCCCTATGGTATTCATGGTTGGCGTTGAAGAGGGCATGTTCCCTAGTCAGATGTCAGCGGAAGAAGCAGGGCGTTTAGAAGAGGAGCGCCGCTTGTGTTACGTGGGCATGACCCGTGCAATGCAGAAGCTTTACATCACTTACGCGGAAATGCGTCGTCTGTACGGACAAGATAAGTATCACAAGCCTTCTCGCTTTATTCGCGAGCTGCCAGAGAAATGCTTGGATGAAGTGCGTATGAAAGCGCAGGTGAGTCGTCCGGCAAGCAGTGGTCGCTTCAGCCAAACTGTTGTCAAAGAGAGCTTTAATGAAACGGGCTTTACGCTAGGTTCTCGTGTGCGTCATCCGAAATTTGGTGAAGGTACCATCATCAACTTTGAAGGCAGCGGTCCGCAAAGCCGTGTTCAGGTTGCATTTAACGGTGAAGGTATTAAATGGCTGGTTACTGCATACGCGAAATTGGAACGAGTGTAAGTACTTTCGCTTTTTGAAATGAAAACCTAGCCTTAGTGCTAGGTTTTTTTATGCTTGCCAGATTGGATGCATCTTTAGCGGAAGTGAGGATAGTTAAGCAGAACGAGTGCTTACGCCTTCGTTCTATGTTGTTTTTTTCAGATAAAGAAAAACCCCGAGGGCGCGAGCCCTTCGGGGTTATAGTCTTACTTGCAGCAATCCAGCTACTAATAGGTGCTCCCTGCATCTATTCCTTGATAAGTGTGCTGTGTCCTTCAGCGCAATCCTTTCATCGCCATCCTAGCGGTGTCCATGATCTTCCTGATCTGCTAACAATCCTCGTTAGCTCTCATCACTTGTTCCCTGAGCGGTGTCCCTGACATCATCCTGATGCTAAGTCCTTTCCTCATCCAGAGGTGTCCATTGTCATTCCCTTGTCGCTACCATCCTAGTAACGAATGAGTCCGTTCAATGTCCATTTCGCTTTCCATGCCGATCATTCATCCTGAATAACCGTAACTTCATCCTGAAGCTCACTATCCTTAGTGATCCATTTCCGTGTCAGCATCCTTCCGACAGGGTTCATATTACCTACAACGGGGTATTCAGCAACGCAAAGAAAACGTTTGCATGCAGGTATTTTTTGTCTAAAAAGTAACTTGTTATTAAAAATCAGTTGGTTAGTTGTTATTGACGTCATTTTTCCATTATAGAAAGAGATATTTCCCTATCTGTTTGTGAGAGATCTCGCACAAGAGTTAAGGGCGATCCGCCATTTTGTGTTTTGGGTCGAATTTCACAAACATTGAATATCTACCTACGTTTATTCACTTTTAGTGAATGAAACTGGTTAAAGACTGCCAAACAATGGTGAGACCTATAAGAGAAAAAATCACACCACACAGTAAATCGATATAGCGACTTGCCTGATTGAGCTTAGTTTGTAGACGTTCGGTAGATAGCATCCACGCAAGGCTGGCAAACCAAGCCAAAGATAAGCCCCATAAAATGAGCAATGCGATTCCTTTGCCTGTTGCTGACATGCTCGCAGGAACCAATGTCGACATTAAGCTGACGAAGAAAACCAGCGCTTTGGGGTTGAGGATATTGGTCATGAAACCGCGCGAAAACGCTTGTCTCTTATTACTCAGCAATAAAGTTTTTTGGTTGGAGGATGAGCTTTCTACGGATGAATTCCAGTGTGTTATCGTGGCTTTTAGAGCGCCAAAGCCGAGGTAAAGCAAATAGCTACCTCCGCACAATTGTAGCAACGCAAACAATACCGGTTGTTGATGTACCAAATAACTGATGCCAGTAATGCTAAGAAGCGAATGCAGCAAGATGCCAAAAGAGAGACCAAGGGCAATGTACACGCCAGTTTGGCGACCATAGCGAGTGGCGTTTTGCACCACGAGCGCGACATCGGGACCTGGACTCATGAGAGCAACAAAATGCACTCCGGCTAAAGTGATAAGAATACTGGCTTCATTCATATTAAGACTCCTACTGCGAATGACGTGATTGTGCCTCGCCCGATTCTTAATGGCTTGTAAATTTTTGACAGTGTGAAGTATTTAATTTACCGCAGAGGGGGAAACGCCGTAGCAGTGTTTAAAGGCTTTGGTAAAGTGTGCCTGATCGTAGAAACCTACCTGCATAGCGACTTCGGTACCTGTTAAACCACTCTTGACCAGTTTCATTCCCTGTTCGATACGCAGACGGGTTAGCCAAGCGTAAGGTGTCATGTTCATACGCGCTTTGAAATGGCGCTGAAACTGAGTAGGGCTAAGAGAGCAAAGAGTGGCAAGTTGTTCTAAGCGAACCGGCTGATCTAAGTGTGCTAAGAGATACTCTTTCAGCGTTGCCAGTGATTGCTTTCCAAGTGGGATCGCTGCCTTTTGTTCCAAAGCGCCATAGCGTTCAACTAATCCACCCAAACCCTCATAGGGCATGCAATCGAGAGCTAATTGACTCAAGTTTGGTTGCATGAGTTTTTTATGTAGTTGGGCAAGTGGTGCAAAGAGATGGGGATCGCTAATGATGAGTTGTTTAAAGCTCAACATATCACTTGGCTGTGTGAACTCTAGGTTATCGGTAAACCAATTCGGATCGATAGAAAACACTCGCACCTGATAGCCTGACTCGAGGATAGAGCTACCATCGTGAAGTTCGTCGGGCGGCATGATGATGATATCGCCGTAGCCAACATTATGCTGTGTGCCTTGATGGGAGAATTTTTGTTGTCCGCTGGTCATTAACCCGATATGAAAATCCAAGTGATAGTGGCGATCGAAAGCAAACTGATGATAATCAGCTTCTATCAAACTTATCCCTTGATCTTGAGTTGATGAGTAGAGGATTTTGTCCATGTTAGGCTTGGTGAAAGAAACAGCAATTCACCAAGCTTAACGAGTCACATTGGGATTGTCTTGTAAAAAACGATCACTTAGCCGCAGCAAACGTTGCTGTGCGTTTTCTACCTTGGGTTAGTCCGTCATAGCTAAATACCACTAACGCACCCCAGATAAACACAAAGGTGATGGCTTTATCTGTCGAGAACGACTCGCCGTAAATCAGTACCGCCAATAAGAACATTAAGCTAGGGCCGATGTACTGGAAAAAGCCTAAAGTGGAAAGCTTCAATTTGGTTGCAGCACCGGTAAAACACAGCAAAGGCAAGGTAGTCACGATGCCAGCACTGATTAGCAGAATGTTGAGGTGTAAATCGTTATCTGCCATTGAGCTGGTGGCTGAGTTAGCAAACCAAGTCAGATAGATGAACGCAATTGGCAGCAAAACTAAAGTCTCAATGAACAGTCCTGTTTGACCATTAACGCTAACCTTTTTGCGCAGCAGACCATAAAAAGCAAATGATAGTGCTAGCGAGAAAGCAACCACAGGCACAGAACCAAAAACGACGATCTGAATTGCTACTCCAATCGCTGCCAGTGTTACAGCAAACCATTGAAGTTTACGCAGACGCTCACCCAAAAACAGCATGCCGAAGACGACGTTGATCAGCGGGTTAATGTAGTAGCCTAAACTTGCGTCAAGCATATGGTTGGCATTGATTGCCCAAATGAAAATCAGCCAGTTTCCACCGATAAGCAGCGCTGTAGCAATCAGATATAACATCTTCGATTTTGACTGGAAAATGCTGACAACGTTACGCCATTGGTGACTAAAGTGGATGATTATCGCCAAAAAGAAGAACGACCAAATAACGCGATGGCTGAGGATTTCCAGAGCAGGAACGAAAGTAATGGTTTTAAAATAAATAGGTGCGATACCCCACATAGTGTAGGCACCGATAGCCAGTAATACGCCTTTTTTGGCGTTTGTTTGCTCTTCTGGAGTCATTATTTATTCTCGATTGAGAGTGTTCGATACCGACTATAAATGGCAGCACTTACAGAGGTATTACAGAATGTTTCGAAAGGAGTGGGCAGTATATACGCAAAATACCTGACTGTGCAGCTAAGGAATTAAGCACTGGCGAAATAAAATACCGATTGTGCGAAGGTTTGATTTGTCGAACTTTTCTCTTAACCGCTGTGAGTTCGCCATTTTCTTATACATTTAGCGGTTTTATTCACTGTTAAACGTCTCTACAATATCGGGCTAATTTTGATGTTTGCGCATCAATGGATTTACCTATCAATGTATTTACCCATCACTGAGATCTTGCATGACTGCCACTTTAATTGCTGAACACTCTGAGTCACCGTTGACTGCGACAGATGTCCTGCGTGACGTATTCGGCTATCAATCTTTCAGAGAAGGTCAGCAAGAAGTTATTGATACAGCGATTGAAGGCAATGACAGCCTAGTCATCATGCCAACCGGTGGTGGTAAGTCTCTCTGTTATCAGATCCCAGCTTTGGTCCGTTCGGGAGTGACCGTGGTGATTTCACCACTGATTTCATTAATGAAAGACCAAGTTGATCAGTTGAAAGCCAATGGTGTGTCAGCGGAATGCGTTAACTCGACGCAAACTCGTGAAGAGCTGGTCAGTGTTTACAACCGCATGCATGCGGGTCAGGTGAAGCTGATTTATGTGTCTCCGGAGCGTGTGCTCACCAACGAATTTATCGAGCGTTTACACAACATTCCGCTGTCGATGATTGCAGTGGATGAAGCGCACTGTATTTCTCAGTGGGGGCATGACTTCCGCCCTGAGTATGCATTGCTAGGGCAGCTAAAACAGCTATTTCCACATGTGCCGATTATGGCGCTGACTGCGACCGCTGACGACGCGACTCGAAGCGACATCCTGCACCGCCTTAATCTGACTGAGCCTCATATCTATCTGGGCAGTTTTGACCGTCCAAATATCCGCTATACCCTAGTTGAAAAGCACAAGCCGGTTTCTCAAGTCATCCGTTATTTGGGGACGCAAAAAGGGCAGTGTGGAATCATCTATTGCGGCAGCCGCAAGAAAGTGGAAATGCTGACCGAAAAACTGTGCAACAACCACATTCGCGCAGCCAGCTACCACGCTGGGTTAGAGGTGGATGAGCGTGCGTACGTTCAGGAAGCCTTTCAGCGAGATGATATTCAGATTGTTGTCGCTACAGTGGCGTTTGGTATGGGGATTAACAAACCGAACGTCCGTTTCGTGGTTCACTTTGATATTCCAAGAAATATCGAGTCTTACTATCAGGAGACAGGTCGAGCTGGTCGTGATGGTTTACCCGCAGAAGCGATGATGTTGTATGACCCTGCTGATATTTCATGGCTTCGCCGTATGCTGGATGAGAAAGACGAAGGACCGCAAAAGCAGGTTGAAACCCATAAGCTGACCGCGATGAGTAACTTTGCTGAAGCGCAGACGTGTCGTCGCCAAGTTTTGCTTAATTATTTTGGTGAATATCGTGAAAAGCCTTGCGGTAACTGCGATATTTGCCTTGATCCGCCAAAGCATTTTGACGCGACAGATGAAGCGCGTAAAGCGCTGTCGTGTGTTTATCGTATCAACCAAAACTTCGGTATTGGTTATGCGGTTGAAGTGCTGCGTGGCATGCAAAATATCCGCGTGCGCGAAAATGGTCACGATAAAATCTCTACTTACGGTATTGGGCGAGACCACAGCCACGATTACTGGGTAAGCATTTTCCGCCAGTTGATACATAAAGGCATGCTGTATCAAAACATCACCCGAAATTCGACACTGCAACTGACCGAAGAAGCGCGCCCATTGTTGCGTGGTGATATGACGTTAGAACTTGCTGTTCCTCGTCTCGATACTGCTGTTCGCGCGGCTAAATCCGATAAGCTATCGAGCAAGAATTACGATAAGAAGCTGTTTGCGAAATTACGTAAGCTGCGTAAATCCATTGCGGATGAAGATGGTTTGCCACCTTACGTGGTGTTCAGTGACGCAACTTTGATTGATATGGCGGAGATTTTGCCAACTTCTTACGGTGAAATGTTGGCAGTCAACGGTGTTGGTCAGCGCAAGCTAGAAAAGTATGCCGACCCATTCTTAGATTTGATTCAGGAGCATTTAACCCACCATGGTTGAGTTCGGTTTAAAGGAATATCTGGCACAGGAAGGTCGACTGATTGTTCAAACTCAGGCGTTTGAGTTTGATAGTTTTCCTGCCATGGGTGAGCGTTTACTTACTTTGTTGTCTGCAAGCGCAGTAGAGAAACAACAAGATGCTGATCTGCATTCATGGCTGATTGATTTCGAAGGCAGTCGTTTGATGCTGCGCGCTGAGCACTACAGTGAATGTGTGTGGCTAGAAGCGTTGGGTGAAGCTCAGAGCAAAGAAGAACTGGATTTCATTGCCGGCTTGTTAGCTCGCGGAATTTAAGATTTTAGTTCTCCCCCTCGAAGGAGGAGAACTAAGGCGATTATTCCTCGCCAATAAACCCACCAGTTTGGTGAGTCCACAACTGAGCATATACCCCATTTTGAGCAAGTAGCTCTTGGTGTGAGCCTTGCTCGATGATTTCACCTTTATCCATGACGATCAGGCGATCCATCGCTGCAATGGTTGATAGTCGGTGCGCGATGGCAATAACGGTTTTGCCCTCCATAAGCACTTCAAGGTTCTCTTGAATCGCAGATTCCACTTCTGAGTCCAATGCGGATGTTGCTTCGTCCATAATCAAAATCGGTGCGTTTTTCAGTAGTACACGCGCGATAGCGATACGCTGACGCTGACCACCTGAAAGCTTCACGCCTCGTTCACCCACTTCCACATCGTAACCCGTGCGACCTTGTTCATCTTTTAAATCGATAATGAAATCATGAGCGTGTGCTTGCTTGGCTGCGCAGATAAGAGCTTCTTCATCAGCGTTTGGATCGCCATAAAGAATGTTTTCACGAATCGAACGGTGCAGAAGCGATGTATCTTGCGTGATCATACCGATTTGTTGACGCAGAGATTCCTGTGTCACTGCCGCGATGTTCTGACCATCAATAGAAATTGTGCCGGATTGCACGTCGTAGAAACGCAATAGCAAGTTAACTAAGCTCGATTTACCCGCACCTGAGCGTCCAACAATACCGACTTTCTCACCCGGTTTTAGATCCAGATTCAGCGATTGGAAGACAGGTTTATTTTCACTGTAATGGAAATCGACCTGATTAAACTCCACCTTGCCTTGTGTCACTGTCAGATCAGGCGCATTGGCTACGTCTTTGATTTCAACATCGCTGGAGATGGTGTTCATGCCATCTACTACCGTACCGATGTTTTCGAACAGCGCACTCACTTCCCACATGATCCACTTAGACATGCCCTGAACACGCAAAGCGATACTAATTGCAACTGCAATCACACCCACGGTAACGGCGTTATCTAACCAGAGATTGATAGAGAGCGCAGCGATGGAAAACAGCAACAAGTAGTTAATGGCATCCACGCTAAATAGCAGGCAAGTCACCATACGCATTTGTTTATAAACGGTTTTCAAAAACAGCTTCATGCTGCTTTCTGCATAATCCATTTCACGTTGCGAATGTGAAAACAGTTTTACTGTCGTGATATTGGTGTAACTGTCGACGATGCGACCTGTCATTACAGAGCGAGCGTCTGCTTGCTCGGTAGCCACTTGCTTCATCTTTGGAATGAAGTAGAACTGAATAACGATGTAGGTGATTAACCAAATCAGAATTGGCAGCATCAGTACCATATCAGATTCGCCCATCATCCAAATCATCGAAACAAAATAGACAGAGATATACACCAGTACATCGACCATTTTCATCACGGTTTCACGTACTGAAAGGGCACTTTGCATCACTTTAGTGGCAACGCGCCCTGAGAAATCTTTCTGAAAGAAGCCGACGCTCTGTTTCAACATGTAGCGGTGTACTAACCAGCGGATCGACATCGGGTAATTGCCGAGCAAGGTTTGATGCATGATGTTGGAATGCAAAAACGCCAGTAACGGCATAACCAATGCGACAAGAATCGCCATCGACCAGAGGCGACCGCTTTGATCTGCCCAAAAAGTTTCTGGATTTTGGCTGCTTAGAATATCAACCAGTTCACCCATATAACGCAGAAGCGTTACTTCAGCGATAGCAACACAGGCACTTAGAATCGACATGATCAGTAATGGCTTTTCAAAACCACGAGTGTAATGACGGCAAAAAGCAAACAAGGTTTTTGGCGGTTTTTGAGGCTCTTCTCGCGGAAATGCCTCGGTAAGTTTTTCAAACCATTGGAACATGTTTTATTTGACCTAGATTAATGAAATTGAGATTGCTTCGCATTTGTACTTCCAATTGTGATATTTATCAGTAAAATGCTGTACGCATAATAATGATAATGACAATAATTCTCAAATTTTTAGCAGGGGTTTCCATCATGGTAAATACGCGCCCAACAAGGCTCGGACAATCAATCCGCACCGCACTTCGCTTTAGCTTGGTGCCATTTTTTCTTCTAATTAGCCAAAACGTTTTGGCAGAAGACGTTGCCCAAAAAGATTCTCAAGCAGTAGAGACCATCGTCGTTACTGCGTCTGCGCTGAAGGTTGATACGCCAGCGCAAGAAACACCTCAATCTATCTCTGTAATTACACAAGAAGACCTTGAGCAAAAAAATGTTCAAAAGTTAGATGAAGCATTTCGTTATACCAGCGGTGTAGCAACTCAGGTTTATGGTTCAGACAATAACTCTGAATGGTTCCGTGTTCGTGGCTTTGAAGCTACTAGATACCTAGACGGTAACCGAGTATACAAAGATGGTTACTATGCTTGGGTTGTTGAGCCTTTTGGTATGGAAAGATTAGAACTGCTAAAAGGACCTTCATCAATTCAATTTGGTGAGTCTTACCCTGGTGGTGTGGTCAATGCTGTTCAGAAAAAACCAACAGACTCGCCACAAGGTTCATTTAGTGCTTCTGTTGGCAACTTAGCTCAGCGTCAGTTTAGTGTAGATGTTTCTGACTGGGCGAATGAAGACGGTTCTCAACGCTATCGCTTAGTCGCTACCTACAAAGGTGAAGATGGTGTTTTAGACTACACCGAAAATGAACGTTTATACATCGCACCTAGCTATACATTTGATTTCTCAGACGCTACATCTTTAACCTTATTAGCGAGTTTCTTAAAAGATGATGGAATTCCAACTGGTGGGTTCTTCCCTGCGTATGGAACTTATTTTGATACACCACAGGGTAAAATTGATTCGTCAACTAACCTAGGTGATCCAAGTTATGAAACAAATGAAGTTACTCAGATTTCCTTAGGCTATTTGTTAGAGCACCAAATTGACGACATTTGGGCATTTAATCAAAACTTTAATTATGGATATCATGATCTGAAGTTGATTAGCAGTACCTATGGTTGGAGTGCAAACCTGAACACTTCATTTGATAATTTATCTCGTGATATCGTTTACGATGAAGGTGATGCTCAGAGTATTACTTTAGATAATAAGTTTACTGCCAAGTTTGATACTTCAAATGTAAACCACACGCTTGTATTAGGTACTGATGCTCAATATTTTAAAAACAAATATAAATCTCTACCTTGGTCTGCAGGATCTGGTGCGATGTCTCTTGATGATGCGTTTAATCCAAGCTATGGAGGCGGTACACCAGATTTAAGTTCCGCTACTCAAAATAAACGCGAGAAGTCACAGCTTGGTCTTTATGCTCAATACCAAGCAGAGGTTTATCAAAAGCTAATCGCTAACTTGGGTGCACGTTACGATTACGTAGATTTTGAGAATACAGCAGCTTCTACCGAAACATCAGGAAATGTTGATAACACAACATTTAACGCAGGCTTAATGTACTTGTCTGATATGGGATTATCTCCTTACATCAGCTATGCAGAAGCTTTCGAAGTATTAACTTCTATAGATTCGTCAACGGGTGAAGTTTATAAGCCTCAAAGAGGTAAGCAGTATGAAGTTGGTGTTAAATACACGCCAAGTTTCCTTAATGGATATATTAACTTAGCTTGGTTTGACTTAACTCAGGAAAACGCTCTTACTTCAGTGGGTAGCTATACTATTCAAAGTTCTGACACGGATGAAGTCGTATCTAGAGGTGTAGAAGTAGAATCTGTAATTCAAGCGACAGACGCTCTAAGAATCAGCGCAACTTATACTTATACTGATGCAAAAGAAGTTTCAAAAACCAAAGGTGAAATTGACGCAGTATTAATCCCAGAACAGCAAGCATCTTTATGGGTTGATTATAATGTGGCTTCGTTAAACTTACCTGAGCTAACGGTTGGTACTGGTGTTAGATATGTTGGCGAGTCAATTGGTTATCAATCATGGGGTAACTACGATGATAAATACATTGTAAGTAGTTACACCTTGGTGGACTTGATGGCTAAATATGACATTAGTAAACAGTGGCAAGCACAAGTTAACGTGAGCAATGCTTTGGATAAAGAGTATTTAGCTTCATGTAACTCTGGTTACTGTTACTACGGTGATACTCAACGTATCACAGCAACAGTTAACTACAACTGGTAATCCTTTTAAACTCACTCTCATAAACGAGAGTGAGTTTTTTGCTTTAATACCCTTTTCCCGCGCTGGCGGGAATTGTCGTTTTTATCCCTATAGGCTTTGCACTAGCAAGTTATTGGGGATTTCCCAGATTTAGGGAGAGAGAGATGTATCACTTACAAAGTGTTGAAATGGTACGAGGTGGTCGAACTATCTTGTCTGTGGATTCGCTGAACATTCCCACCAATGAGTTAACGGTTGTGCTCGGTCACAATGGCTCTGGTAAGTCTACTTTAGTCAGCCTTTTATCTGGCCAGCAAGCGCCGGATAAAGGTCGAGTTGAACTAAATGGACAATCTCTCTCATCTTTAGCTGCAAAAGAATTGGCGAAATCCGTCGCATTTCTGCCGCAAAAGTTGCCTACCTCAGCAGGTTTAACAGTACGTGAATTGGTTCGTTTAGGGCGTTTCCCTTGGCGCGGTGCATTAGGTCGCTGGAAAGCCGAAGATGAAACCATTATTGATGAGTCTATCGCCAAAACAGGTGTGACAGACTTTGCCAATACTCTAGCGGATGAACTGTCTGGAGGTGAGCGTCAAAGAGCTTGGGTTGCGATGTTACTGGCACAGCAATCACCGGTCTTGATCCTTGATGAACCTACTTCGGCGCTTGATGTACACCATCAATATCAATTAATGGCTTTGCTTTCTGAACTCAACCAGACACAAGGGTGTGGCATCATAGTGATTCTTCATGACCTGAATTTAGCTCTGCGTTATGCCACTCACATTGTTGCCCTTAAGCAAGGACGAATAGCTTTTGAAGGCGCTGCGGAATTGCTGCTTGATGAGCAGCGACTCTCAGAGCTTTACCATTCCCCTATCAAATTGATTGAACACCCGCAGCCAGTGGCTGAATCTAAAACCAATAAGGTCGCCATCGTATGTGCTTAAAAAATTTGAAAAAGGCATGCCAAAGCCTCGCTGCTATTTCTGGTTTATTACTTTCTTGTCAGGCACTAGCGGAGATTCATATTCAAGATAGTCGCGGTGAGCAGGTTTTCGCTCAATCTCCTCAACGTGTGGTGGTGTTGAACTGGGATTTATTGGAGCAGGTTTTAGAACTTGATATCACACCAGTTGGGGCGCCAAATTTGCCTTCATATACTGAGTGGGTTGCTCAGCCTGCGATCCCTGCTGGCGTTGAGGATATCGGTACTCGTGCCGAGCCTAATCTCGATAAAATTTCAGCGTTAAAGCCGGATGTGATTATCGCAGCTTCTCCACAGAAGGATTTGATTCCAACTCTTGAACGTATTGCACCTGTGATTTATCTATCGAACTTTGAACAGAACGACCAGTCTGCTCAAGTTGCGATTGAGCAATTCAAAACTTTGGCGGTGTTATTTGGCAAACAAGAATTAGCACAACAGAAGCTCGCTGCTATGAATGAGCGATTTAAGCAATTAAGCACATCGTTACATCAGGCATTTGGCGAAGAACTGCCATCGGTTGTCGCAATGCGCTTTGCCAGCACCACATCTGTGTTTCTTTATGGTGAAAACTCTGGGGCGCAGTACGTTATTGAACAGCTGGGCTTAAAAACAGCGTTACCACAGCCAGCAACTCAGTGGGGTATTGTTCAGAAGCGATTGAATGAATTGCAGAATGTGAAAGACGGTTATGTGCTTTATATCTTGCCTTTCCCAGAGCAAGAAAAACTCAATAAGTCCATGTTGTGGAAGGCGATGCCTTTTGTCCGCAGCGGCAAGGTGAATGCGGTTCGTACAGTTTGGAGCTACGGTGGTGCTATGTCATTACTTTACACGGCTGAAGCATTGACCGAGAGCCTGCTTGAGGTTGCGCCAAAGTCATGAGGTTGGGTCATTTAAACCTGCTTGGTTTATTGGTGCTGCTTGCGGCAGCGCTCAGTTTGCAGATCGGCAACGAACTCAGTTTGTCGATGCAGTGGAGCCTCGCAACTTTAGCTACTGAAGCGCAAGAGTTTGCGGACTTCAATTTTTTCTATGCTCAATTACCAAGGGCGGCTATCACTATTCTCGTCGGAGCTATGTTAGGTCTAGTAGGTAGCCTAATGCAGCAGCTCACGCAAAACTCTCTGACTTCACCACTGACACTGGGCACATCTTCCGGTGCTTGGCTGGCATTAATTGTCGTTAATATCTGGTTTCCGGATTTAATCGCCGATTACAGTGCGCTTGCAGCCATGGCCGGAGCATTGTGTGCATTCGGTGTGATTGTATTAATAACAGGTGTTAACAACATGACCGGCTTGCCTTTAGTGGTGTCTGGCATGGTTGTGAATATTCTCCTTGGCTCAATCGCTACAGCGATCATTTTGCTCAATGAACAGTTCGCCCAAAACGTATTTATGTGGGGAGCTGGCGATTTAGCACAGAATGGTTGGGAGTGGCTTGAGTGGTTACTTCCGCGTTTAGCTATTGCAATCCCATTGCTCATTGTAGCGCCCAGAATTCTCACCTTGATGAGATTAGGACATCAAGGAGCCGCTGCTCGTGGTTTGTCTGTGATTCCTGCTTTCCTGTTATTGATGGTTGCGGGCATTTGGCTGGTATCGGCATCCATTACGGCGGTAGGTGTGATTGGCTTTATCGGTTTATTAACGCCAAACATTGCTCGTGCTATGGGGGCTAGAACGCCAAAGATGGAGCTTTATTCGAGCATGTTGCTTGGTGCGTTGTTGCTACTGTGTACCGACATGCTTTCTATGTGGCTCAGCTTATGGACGGCGGAAGTCGTTCCTAGTGGCATCACCACCGCAGCGATTGGTGCACCAGCATTAATCTGGTTTAGACGCCGTCAATTAAAAGCACAAGATACGCTGTCTATCAGCTTGCCTCATCATCGCAGTAATGTGAGTAAACGAAGTGTGTTGATTCTTGTCACTGCGTTTGTTTTCGCCATTGCTTTACATGCATTTGTGCAAGTGAGTGATAACAGCTGGAGCTGGATTATTCCAAGTGACTATCAATGGCAGCTGCGTTGGCCTCGTGCGTTAACGGCTTTATTCGCCGGTATTGGTTTGGCGATTGCAGGGACGATTCTGCAACGTTTGATTTATAACCCGTTGGCAAGCCCAGACATTCTGGGTGTCTCTTCCGGTTCCACATTTGCCCTGGTGTTCTCTAGTTTGTTCCTTGGGCAATCAATGATGAGCACTAACTGGGCAACGGCTTTACTCGGTAGTGTGATTGTTTTGATTGCTCTGCTGGTTTTAGGTAAGCGCCATCAGTACGCTCCTTCTAGCCTAATCCTGACGGGTATTGCGATTACTGCATTGCTAGAAGCACTGGTGCAGTTCTGTCTTTCAAAAGGGACGGCTGACAGTTATCAAATCTTGTTGTGGTTAGCGGGCTCAACTTATCGAGTAACCGCCTCACAGAGTCTCTACTTGGCTATCGGCGTAGTGGGGTTGTCTTGTTTTGCTTTGTTGGCGTCACGCTGGCTAACTTTGATTTCTATTGGACGCTGTTTTGCCGGTGCACGAGGCTTAAGCCCACAAACAGCCAGTTTAGTTCTGCTCATTGTGGTCGCTCTATTATGTGCGCTTGTGACAGCAACGATGGGACCAGTCTCTTTCGTTGGCTTAATCGCACCACATATGGCGATGATGTTGGGAGCCCAAAAAGCAAAACAGCAACTAATGGTGGCAAGTTTAGTTGGCGGCTCGTTAATGCTATGGGCGGATTGGTTAGGGCAGGTAATGCTTTATCCAATGCAGATTGCGGCAGGAACCATAGTCGCAATTTTGGGTGGCAGCTATTTTCTGTTACTGCTGGTTTTCAGCCGAGCTAAATAAAGAAAAAGAAAAGAGCCCATTCGGGCTCTTTTTACATCATATGTTTACGGCGAATATCGAGCAGAGCGAAGATGCCGAAAATCAGTATTGACCATTTTTCCCAAGCGCTGGTTTTTACTTTGTCGCCAAATGCGCCGACAAATATCAGCATTTGCAATCCATGCATCATGAAGAGGAATGCGGTCATAATATAAAGAGCGATAGCCGCTTTACCGGGAAATGGCATAAAGATGTTAAGCAGTAAAACGATCCAGACAAATGCGATGGCTGCTTTGGCTAAAACTAATAGGGCTTTCATTCAGTGGTCCTTTCAAACGTTTTTTCAAATAAGCGGTAACATACTTGGCCAGCACTTTTTTCTCGGTATAGCTGCCAGCTTTCTGGTAATTCAGGTAACAATAATTCTTTTTCAGTTTCTATGTAAATCATAGCGTTATTAGCAAGCCATCCATTTTGCTCAAGCAGTTGTAGTGTTTCTTCTAACAAGCCTTTACGAAATGGCGGGTCGATGAATACCACATCAAAAGGTGAGCCGCTTTGTTTTAGATAAGTTAAAGAGTCGGTATTGATTGCTTCGATATTGGTTGCTTTTAACGTAGCAATGTTGGTTTTTAACTGGTTGAAAGCTTGAGGGTTTAATTCCAGCATAGTCACACTTTCTGCCTGACGTGAAGCACACTCAAAGCCTAAACCGCCAGAGCCTGCGAATAGATCAAGGCATTTGGCATTTGGCACGTCTTGAGCAATCCAGTTAAACAGAGTTTCTTTGACTCTATCTGTGGTTGGGCGCAGACCCTCAGCATCGTGAACGGGTAGTTTTCTTCCGCGCCATAAGCCGCTGATAATACGAACTTGCCCACTTGGAGCACGATTTTGTGATGGGTTTTGTTGGCGACGTCTTACCATAGATTTTTTGACCGCTAATTAAGTGTTACTATAGCCAACCTTTCAGTAATAATAGTTTTGCTGAAGATAAGCATTCATAAATATGGCAAAGTTTACCAAGTGAAGAAGAAAGTTATCACTGCTTTGTCATTTTTCTTTTCTTTTTAAGGATAATTCTTTAAGAAAAGAGTCATAGTTTAGAAAAATAATCAGTTAAGAAAATCTAGGATATCCTCAGATGACGGAAAAAAAGAAGCGTGGCTTACTGTCATGGCTTGGCTTTGGTGATGAAGAACCGAGTCAAACAAAAGCAACCGAAGAACAGGTAGAACAATCAGAACCAGAACAAGCGGTTGAAGAGCTGATTGAGGAAGTCGAAACTGAAAAAGCAGAAGCAGAAGCAGAAGCAGAAGCAGAAGCAGAAGCAGAAGCAGAAGCAGAAGCAGAAGCAGAAGCAGAAGTTGTTGAAGACGAAGAACCTCAAGTTCAAGAGCCACGAATTCAAGAGCAGGAAAAGCCAACAGAAAGCTTTTTCGCACGCCTAAAACGCAGTTTAAGCCGTACTAAAGCCAACATTGGCGCAGGTTTCTTTGGCTTATTCAAAGGCAAAAAAATAGACGATGATTTATTTGAAGAGCTAGAAGAACAGCTGCTTATTGCAGATGTGGGCATGGACACCACACTAAAAATCATCGAAAACCTGACAGAAAAAGCATCTCGCCAACAACTAAAAGATGGCGAAGCGCTGTACGATCTACTGAAAGGTGAGTTGGCAGAAATTCTGTCGACCGTTGAACAGCCTCTGGTTGTGGATACCGCAAAAACACCTTATGTGATCCTAATGGTTGGTGTTAACGGGGTTGGTAAAACGACAACGATCGGCAAACTGGCGAAACAGTTCCAGTCTCAAGGTAAGAAAGTCATGCTTGCTGCGGGTGACACATTCCGAGCTGCAGCCGTTGAACAGCTTCAAGTGTGGGGCGAGCGAAACAAGGTTCCTGTTATTGCTCAGCATACTGGCGCAGACAGTGCTTCCGTAATTTATGATGCGATTGAAGCTGCCAAAGCACGTGGTGTTGATGTGGTCATCGCAGATACAGCAGGTCGCTTACAAAATAAAGCGAACCTAATGGAAGAGCTGCGTAAAATCGTTCGCGTGATGAAGAAAATTGATGATTCAGCGCCACATGAAATCATGCTGACGCTGGATGCGGGTACAGGTCAGAACGCGATTAGCCAAGCAAAACTGTTTAGCGATGTAGCGCCTATTACAGGCATTACTCTAACTAAGCTTGACGGTACGGCTAAAGGCGGTGTGATTTTCGCAATTGCAGATCAGTTCCAAATTCCGATTCGCTTTATCGGTGTAGGTGAAGGTATTGAAGATCTTCGCCCATTCGAAACTCAACAGTTTATCGACGCACTATTTAGCCGCGACGAGTAGTAACTGACATTAAAACGAACAGTAACATACCCTAGAGAGATACCCGTTTGGGTATCTCGATGCAAAAAAGGAATGATGCGTGATCAAGTTTCAACAGGTGAGTAAGGTATATCGAGGTGGGCGACAAGCACTGCAGAAAGTCGACTTCCATTTGCGTCGCGGTGAGATGACTTTTTTGGGCGGTCATTCCGGCGCAGGTAAAAGTACTTTGCTTAAGCTCATTTGTGCTATCGAGCGACCTACTGATGGCAAAATCAGTTTCAATGGTCACGATGTGACACGCATTCCCAGTAAAGATATTCCTTTTTTGCGTCGTAATATCGGGATTGTTTTCCAAGACCATCGCCTTTTGATGGACAGAACTGTATTTGATAACGTCGCGTTGCCAATGCGCATTGAATCTATCTCTGAAAATGACATTAAACGTCGCGTCTCAGCAGCACTAGATAAAACAGGGTTGTTGGACAAAGCTCGCTGTCTGCCAAGTCAATTGTCTGGTGGTGAGCAGCAACGTGTCGGTATCGCTCGTGCAGTAGTAAATAGACCGACGCTCTTATTAGCCGATGAACCTACGGGTAACCTTGATCCAGAGCTGTCGACGCGTATTCTGCATCTGTTTGAAGAGTTTAACCGAGCTGGTGTGACTATCTTATTAGCTACTCACGATCATAATTTAGTGAACTCTCGCCCTCAGTACCGCCACTTAGAGTTAAATCAGGGCTTTTTAAGTGAGGTTGAAGATTATGGCCGCTAAGCCGAAAAACAAAAAAGCACCTCAGACTCGTGATGCAAAAAGAGTGAAAACCGATGGCTTTTTAAAGGTTCACATTAAACAAGCGAAAGCCTCTTTCTCAAGTCTTTGGCAGCGTCCAATGGGCAATATTCTAACTTTAGCCGTTATCTCTATGGCTTTAACATTACCAGCATGTTTGTATCTGCTGAGTAAGAATATTGCGTCTGTGGCTGGAAATGTCGCTAGCCCTTCTCAAATCAGTGTTTACATTAAAGAAGATACTCCTGAGCCAAGAATCATGGTTCTTAAGGATGAAATCGAAAGCCGTGCTGAAGTTGATAAAGTTGAGTACATCTCACCACAGCAAGGTTTACAGGACTTAAGCCAGCATTCGGGTTTCGATCAAGCCATCAGCTTACTTGATGAATATTCTCTACCAGGTGTTTTGATTGTTTCTCCTAATGTGGAAACCGACCAAGAAATCAAAGCGATTGCCGAATCTATTCGCGGGCAAGAAGGCGTGACAGATGTTCGCTTGGATGAAGACTGGCTTGCTCGCCTAGATGCTATACGTCATTTGGCGACGATTGTAGTGATAAGTTTATCGGTGCTGATGTTAGCGTCGGTATTCCTGATTATTGGTAACACACTTCGTTTCAACGTTCAGGCAAACAAAGAAGAAATTCAGACCATGAAGCTTATCGGTGCAACCGACAGTTTCATTCTGCGTCCGTACTTATATGTAGGGATGTGGTTTGGTGTTTTGGGCGCGGTATCGGCTTGGCTATTAACGGCGTTTATTACTATCGTGCTCAATGGTGCCGTTGAAGACTTGGCGAAGTTGTACGACAGTCAGTTTAGATTAATTGGTTTGAACTGGGATGAATCTTTACTGCTGCTTATGCTCGGTACATTTTTGGGATGTGTTGCAGCGAAAAGTGCAGCTCAGCGTCACCTAAAAGAAATTGAACCTGTTTAACGAATCCTTGTCATTATTAGACAAAAACAATCATTGAGTGGCTAGTTGACTTGTCACTAACATTTGTTTATGCATAATAACCAATCGGTCTTGAATCCTGTTCATTTTGGGTTCAAGATTGTTAGATTAAATTGGCTCCAGATCAGAGATTGATGAGGAATTGAATGACTACTTCAACATATCAATTAGCACTTGTTTCGCAAGATAGCTTAGATAGTTATATCCGCACAGCGAATAGTTACCCTATGCTGACCGCAGAGGAAGAACGTGAGCTTGCTGAGAAGTTGCATTATGAAGGTGATATCGAAGCTGCGAAAGGCTTGATTTTGTCACATCTTCGTTTCGTTGTTCACGTTGCTCGCGGTTATTCTGGCTACGGTCTGCCTTTAGCGGATCTTGTTCAAGAAGGTAACATTGGTCTGATGAAAGCGGTTAAACGCTTCAACCCTGAAGTGGGTGTAAGACTGGTGTCTTTTGCTGTTCACTGGATCAAAGCTGAAATTCACGAATATGTGTTACGCAACTGGCGTATCGTGAAAATTGCGACCACTAAAGCGCAACGCAAACTTTTCTTCAATCTACGTAAATCGAAAAAACGTCTAGGTTGGTTTAATAACGGTGAAGTTGAGACAGTAGCTCGCGAATTAGGTGTAGAGCCTTCAGAAGTTCGCGAAATGGAATCTCGTCTTGCGGCGCAAGATGCCACATTTGAGTTTTCTGCTGATGATGAAGACAACAGCAACTCTTATGCAGCGCCAATGCTTTATCTTGAAGACAAGAATTCAGATTTAGCAGACAATCTAGAAGAGCAAAACTGGGAAAAACATACCACTCAACGCTTGAGCTTTGCTCTCGCGAGTTTGGATGAGCGTAGCCAACATATCGTACGCTCTCGTTGGTTGGATGACCAAAAGGCAACATTGCAAGAGCTAGCGGATATGTACGAAGTATCTGCTGAGCGAATTCGTCAGCTAGAAAAGAATGCGATGAAGAAACTAAAAGAAGCGGTAGGCGAGCTGTAATATCCCCTAGCACTTTTGTGAACACTGAAAACCGAGGTCATTTGATCTCGGTTTTTTTATTTCGGATCGAAAAGTGTTTAGGATTTTATTTGGATATCTGTGGATAACTCTGTGATAAATTTATTTACTGACTGTCATCAAGTAGGGTAAATAAAGGTATGAACGCTGTTTTTTATTTGGGGATACTTTTAGATCTACACACAGAAAAATCAGGATCATCACTAGATGTTGTGGATCGATCTTAAGAAAAACACTTTATCACCACAATTCACAGGATTATCCACAGTTGATGAACAAATGATCGCTGGTGGATAACCTTACTTCGCTCATGTACTTGTCATCCATTGGATAGGTTACAATGATGCTTGAAAAATATTATTAAAGTGAGAGTAAATCATGGACCAATTTCAGCATATAGATGTAGCGGCGGCTCAAACCCTCATCGAACAAAAGAATGCCAAGCTAGTGGATATTCGAGATCCACAGTCGTTTGCAACAGTACACGCTAAAACAGCATTCCACTTAACTAATGACAGCATCGTTTCATTCATGGAACAGGCTGAGTTCGACGAGCCTGTATTGGTGATGTGTTATCACGGAATTAGTAGCCAAGGTGCTGCTCAATACTTGGTTAACCAAGGCTTTGAACAGGTGTATAGTGTTGATGGTGGCTTTGAAGCTTGGCACCGTGCCAACTTACCTGTTGAAGCGAGTTAAAAAATACAGATGATTAGATTGATCACTTTAAATAATCCTCGAATGGCGCAAGCATTTATTGATTACATGGCGTCACGGCACATTGAGATAAAAATGATGCCAGAGGGGAGTGGTCAATTTGCACTGTGGCTGATGGAGGATGAACATCAGCTAGAAGTCGAAAGTGAAATAAAACAGTTTCTCGCCAATCCCAACGACGGTAAGTATCAGGCTGCCTCTTGGGATATGGCGGAGAGCCGTAAACCTCAGTTCCAGTATAAATCTCCAAGTATGATGGCGATGTTGAAAGCAAAAGCGGGTCCTTTAACTTTATCGGTCATGGCCATATGTGTTGTTATTTTTGCTCTACAGCAATTGGGCATGACTAACGCCGTATTCGCAACATTGCATTTCCCTGCTGAAAGTGGACAACAATGGCAACTGTGGCGCTGGGTGAGCCATGCATTACTGCATTTTTCAGTGTTGCATATTGTGTTCAATCTGTTGTGGTGGTGGCAATTTGGCGGAGATATAGAGAAGCGTTTAGGTAGTTTCAAGCTGTTGCAGCTTTTCTTGGTCTCTTCTGCGTTTTCTGGTGCAGGACAATACTGGGTAGAAGGGGCTAATTTTGGCGGACTTTCTGGTGTGGTTTACGCATTGGTTGGATACTTGTGGATGCTTGGTTGGCGAGCGCCTGCTCTTGGTTTAGGTATTCAGAAGCCTTTAGTTGCTTTCATGCTAGTTTGGTTGGCACTTGGATTTGTTCAACCTTTTATGGCGATTGCTAACAGTGCTCATCTAGCTGGTTTAGTTGTTGGGGTGTTGATCGGGCTTAATGATGCGAATCGTTATTCTCTGAAGAAACAAAAAAACGGCTCGTAAGCCGTTTTTTTCTATTCAAAATTTGGTCACTACTGGTAAAGGTACTTGGTAAACAGCAGGTCTGCGATTATGGTTCGGCCTGTTTCTGGTAAAAGAGTATTGTTTAGCTGTTCAACCAGAGTTTTACGTAAGTCTTCGCGACCGGCTAGAGACTTAATAACATCTTCATTTTGTTTACCGAGTAATTCGACAACAGCGTCTCGAATCAAAGGTTGGTGCTTTTCTACCAGTGGTAAATCAGCGCTGTTACTTACCATGACATCGATACGTACTTGGATATAACCAAGTTTCTTGCCTTTGGTGTAAAAATTCGTTGTAACGTCAGGCTCGAGCGTAAAATAAGCCAGTTTTGGCATTTCTTCTTCAGCACTGACTAAGCCGGAAGATAAAAGGCCAAATACGAGTATTATCGGAGCTAGGTATTTTCTAAGCATATGTCTATTAATTCTTTTCTCTGTTCAAGATACTCGAATCGCCCGAGTCTTGTTACAATAGAGCATCTTTTTGTAAATAAAAATACTCTATTAGGTTTCATGTCCTTGGTTTGAGACCATGAGCGGACTTTCTTTCGTGATGACTGCTCGCTGTATTGAATATTAGTATGAATCTATCAATTTCGCTGTACCTGACTGCTTTAAGTCAAGTGAACTGGTCATCGCCAGAAGAATTTACATTTCCAGATCCTAATGCAAAAGCATGGTTGCTAGAGCAGGGGTCACTCTCTCGTCGACTATCAGAAAATTGCCAACATTTGACTGTTGAACTGCTGAATAACCAATGGGTTGACTCTTCGTTCTTGAACAAGAGTGAAACGGATTTGTTGCCAAATGAGTCGTGTCTTTTGAGAAAGGTTATTCTACAAGGAGATGGTAAGCCTTGGATAGTCGGAAGAACATTGATTCCAAAATCATCAGTTCAAGATCAATCGCATAATCTCGAACATCAAGGCGAAATTCCTCTTGGAGTGACAGTGTTCAGTGCCGATAATGTTAAGCGTGATGCGTTGCAAGTCGGTTGGGTTGAGACTTCGGATGGTATGCTTTTGGCGCGTCGTTCACGTTTATGGATGAACAATAAGCCGATGTTAGTGGCCGAGTTGTTTCTAAGTGATTCCCCTGCTTATTTTTCAAAGGAGCAAGTATAAATGAGCGCTGTAAAGGCAAAGGCATATTGGCAGCTAATGCGAATGGATCGTCCTATTGGTTCATTGTTGCTGCTATGGCCTACCATTTGGGCACTTATTTTATCAGCTCAAGGTTTTCCAGATATCAAGGTGCTCATCGTATTTATCCTTGGGGTATTTATGATGCGTTCAGCAGGATGTGTGATTAATGATTTCGCCGATCGTAAAGTTGACGGTCATGTAAAGCGTACGTCTCAGCGACCTCTTCCATCAGGAAGAGTGACAGCGACAGAAGCGGTGATTCTGTTTCTCGCGTTATCTATTGCGTCGTTCCTGTTGGTATTAACCATGAATTCTCTGACCGTTCAGCTTTCTTTTGCTGGTCTGGTGCTTGCGTTCATTTATCCATTTATGAAGCGATTTACTCACTTACCGCAGCTGTTTTTAGGTTTGGCGTTTAGTTGGTCGATTCCGATGGCTTGGGCGGCGCAGGCCAACGAACTGCCACTCATTGCTTGGTTTGTTTTTGCCATCAATGTGGTATGGACGGTAGCTTATGATACTCAATATGCGATGGTCGATAGAGATGATGATTTAGTGATTGGCATTAAGTCGACAGCTATTCTCTTTGGTCGATATGACAAAATGATCATCGGTGGTTTACAGCTTTTAACGATTGCAATGCTAATTATGTTGGGCAATCACTATCAACTTGGTGCGAGCTACTATTGGGGATTATTGGTGGCTGGTGGATTGTTTGTCTATCAACAGCATTTGATTCGTCACCGAGAAAGGCAGCCTTGTTTTCAGGCGTTCTTAAACAACAACTATGTGGGAATGGTTGTCGCGATTGGTTTACTGATTTCGTACTTCTAAAAGAAAAGGCACCCGCGATGGATGCCTTTTTTGTCTTCACTGTTTATTTCACAAGATGTTGGTCGTATTGATAAATACTCTCTTGAATGGTTAGCCTTACTTCTGGGTAAAGCATTCCGTACAGCTTACGAGCAAGGCGTTTTGTCGGCTCAACGTTGCATTCACCATCATTGTCTAGATAGCCTTCCGATTTCAACGTGACAAATAGCGCTGAGAACACCCCTTTATCGAAGAACTCAGGGGCGTTAATGCCATGCAGGCGACCAAGACGCTGTGCAATCTCCTGACTCTTCGCTTCCAAATCAGATTTACCAAGCTCTGGGTTCTCTACCAGTAGGTTCAAAGCAATCGCATAACGTTGCAGAGTTTCTGAAATAGTGCGACCAAGCAGCATTAACACTTGGGTCTTCGCTTGGTTAATTGTCACCATACCATCGTTAATTGAAATTAAATCTTGGCGTTGCAACTCATCCAAATAATGTGTCACTTTCTCTGCGATCTGCTCACTATCAAGGCTTAGGAACAGCTCTTGTTTAAGGAAAGGATAGATCAAAGCAACATTTTCTTGAATCTTCTCGACACTTAACTTTTGCTGGCGAATCAGCATTTGAGCAATCAGTGATGGTAGTGCAAGCAAGTGAATGATGTTGTTACGGTAGTATGTCATTAGAATCGACTGGTTACGGTCTAATGAGATAATGTCGCCCATGGTATCGGATTCGATAACAAACTTATCGAGAGATTCCGCGTGATTAACCAAGCTTTCTGCACTGTCGTCTGGAACCGTAGAGGTCTTTGAGTACGGAACATTACGCAGAATGTTCAAGTAACAGTCTATCTGGTTAATCAATGTGTCTCTTGATAATGCACGTTGACGAGAGGCAAGCAGAGCGGTTGCACACAGGGTGAGTGCGTTAGTTGCTGCCGCGTCGTTAATGTGGGTCATCATTTTGGTTGCTAGCTGGTTCACCACAGGATTCATCCATTGTGGTTTGGTTGCACCAATCGGATCAATATCTTGAGTCCAAGATGGTACTTGCTCATTCAAGAACTGATTCAATGGAATTGGCTCACCGAAGTTCACATAGCCCTTACCAAAGTTGCGTAGTTTACGAATGGTACGAAGTACTAAGCCTGCATTTTCTTTCTCTTTTTGTTTACCACGTAACTCTTTTGCGTAAGTGCTTACTTCCATTACGTGTTCGTAACCAATATAAACAGGTACAAGTGTCACTGGGCGATTCAGACCACGTAACATGGCTTGGATAGTCATTGCCAGCATGCCTGTTTTCGCCGTTAGCAAGCGACCAGTACGAGAGCGGCCACCTTCACTGAAGTATTCAACGGAATAACCTTTCGAAAATAGTTCTGCGAGATATTCACGGAAGATAGTTGAATACAGCTTGTTACCTTTAAAACTTCGGCGCAAGAAGAACGCTCCACCGCGGCGGAAAATCGGTCCCGCAGGGAAGAAGTTCAGGTTAATACCCGCAGCGATATGTGGTGGAACTAAGCCTTCGTTATAGAGTACATAAGACAGAAGTAAGTAGTCCATGTGACTTCGGTGACAAGGTACATAAACAATTTCATGTCCGTCTTGCGCTAGGCGGCGAACCGTCGAAGCATTATTTATGTTTAAGCCTTGGTATAAACGGTTCCAAAGCCAGCGCAAAACACGGCTGCCTTTTTTAACTAAGGAGTATGAAAAGTCCGCTGCAATTTCATCCATGATGTCATGGGCAGCTTTGCGTGCTTTCTCAATCGAAATGTTTTTAGCTTGTGCTTCGTCATGAATCGCTTTGTCAATCGCAGGAGATTGCATCAAACGGCGGAACAGTACTTCACGTTGAGGTAGGTTTGGGCCTGAAGCTGCCAATTTCTGACGAGAAAAGTGAATGCGCGCAACGCGAGCCAGTTTATGAGCAATCGCTTCATCTGTACCGTGCGAGTTTGCCATATGGCGCAGCGATACCACTGGGCTAAAGCGTACTAAACAATCACGACCTGCCACGATAACTGCTTGTGCTTTTTGTAAACCATTCATCGGTTGAAGGTATGGCTTTTCACTGCCTTCTTTACCTGGTTTTCTTCCCCACAAAACAGAAGCTGGAATCACTTGTACATCCAACTCCTGATCGTTGTGATGCAGTGCTAGAAGCTCAGTAAATGTGACAATTGAGTCACTTGGTACATGGCTATCGTTTTGTAGCAATGTTGGACGTGAAGAGATAAACACGTAACGTTTTAAAGTCTTACCCTGAATTTCGAGAGGAGATAGAGGATCTGGCAAGCCGGCTTCTTTCGCGTGAGTTTGCAGTGTGAGCAAATCAATATTTGAACGGAAAGGTAGTGCATAAATGATTGGCTTGTTAATATCGATGCCGATATCTTCAATCGGATTTGACGGAATTGCCGTCCCTTTTACTAGTAGCGCTGTCGGTAACTTTAAAAGCGAACGTGATAGTGATTGTCCAGAAGACATAAGAGTTCAAAGCCTCAAAAATCAGTACAAAAACTGAAGTGGATTTCCGTGTTCCTAACTTGTTTGAAAGGAATAGGGAGATACACCTAAGTTGGTCTTTATTTTTCGAGCTGCAAGAATACCAGAAACTGGTCAAACCTTTTAATTTTATTCAGTGATGTTTTCTTTTTGAGCAGTTTTTCTGAATTTTCTTGCAGATTGATGTTTTTAATACGTGGAACACAGAGTGTATAAGAAGAATCCTCAAGGGCTAATGCGCCTATTCAAAGCTACAGGTTATTCCTACAAAGGTATTTGTGCGGCGTTTAAACATGAAGCCGCTTTTCGAGAAGAAGTATTGCTTGCTGCAGTTGCTATTCCATTAGCTTGTTGGTTAGACGTGACTCAAATTGAACGCATTTTGATGATTTCGAGCGTGCTGCTCATCGTTTTGGTGGAACTATTAAACAGTGCATTAGAAGCGGTTGTTGATCGTGTTGGTCAAGAACATCATGAGTTGTCCGGTAGAGCGAAAGATATGGGCTCTGCTGCGGTATTTATTGCGATGATTATTGCTGGTTATGTTTGGCTAGAAGCTCTATTTATCTAAAAAATAAGCAATTGGCTTTGCATTTAATAAATTACTGGATATACTCACAGTCAACTGTATAAAAAAACAGGTGAACTATGAAGCCGTTAACGCCACGCCAGCAAGAAGTTTTTGATTTAATCAAAAGCAAAATCGATGAAACAGGAATGCCACCAACGCGCGCAGAAATTGCTCGTGAACTGGGTTTTCGTTCTGCAAACGCTGCAGAAGAGCACTTGAAAGCTCTTGCTCGCAAACAAGCAATTGAGATTGTGCCAGGGGCTTCTCGTGGTATTCGAATTTTAGTTGAAGCGGCAAACGATGAAGAGGAAGGTTTACCTCTGATCGGTCGAGTAGCGGCAGGCGAGCCAATTCTAGCCCAAGAACACGTAGAGTCTCATTACCAAGTGGACCCGAATATGTTCCGCCCACATGCTGACTTCTTATTACGTGTTCACGGCGAAAGTATGAAAAACATCGGTATTATGGACGGCGATTTGCTCGCGGTACATAAGACTCAAGATGTACGTAATGGTCAGGTTGTTGTTGCTCGCGTTGAAGATGACGTGACTGTTAAGCGTTTGGAACGTCGTGGTTCAAAAGTTCTGCTTCATGCTGAGAACGAAGAGTTTTCTCCAATTGAAGTGGATTTAACATGTCAAAGTCTTTCGATTGAAGGCATTGCAGTAGGTATTATTCGTAATACTGACTGGATGTAATCAGTTAAATCACAAGTAGCTCTTAGGTATTAATAGCGTTTATAAAATCGATACCTAAAGATTTGCAAATCTAATTGATATTCATTATCATCTTCTTTGTCGCGATACAAGGAAGATGATGATGCGCAATCCTCACATTCAAAACCCTCAACGTTATCAAATCCCTACCAATTTGGTTCAACCTCTTTGGTTACGTAGTCGTGAAAGCTTGGTCGATAACGGCCTTGTTTATGATCCTATTGCTGCCACTGCTTGTCAGCGTTGTCATCTTGCTCCCGATTGCATCAGTGGAGATATCGATCAGAAGCAATTACTGCATGTCACTCTCACACAACTCTGCGATAAACAAGTACGTCGATTTTTAGATCAACATCCGGATGGTTGGATCATCAACGTTGGTGCGGGTTTGGATACGCGTTTCTACCGTATTGATAATGGGCGCTGTCATTGGATTGAATTGGATGTGACAGAAAACCTATTGTGGCGACAAAAGCTTTTCCACCGTAGCGAACGTTATCTACACCAGTGCGGTAGTGTTGGTGAAATTGATTGGTTGGAACGTCTACCTATTCCTGAGTTTGCACCTGTATTAATTCTGTGTGAGCACGCGCTATTAGATTGCGATGCTGCACAAGCATCTCGATTCATCCGTTCTCTAGGATTGAGTTTTGCCAATGCGAGTGCATGCATAGTTCTGGCTGGAGATAAAACTTGTACGCGATTAGGGCAGAAAATGGGGTCAGGTACTTATACACATGGCTTTTCAATACCCAAAGATGCTGTAATGAATTGCTTGCCATGGGCAAGACAAGTCAGCACTTATTCACCTCTTGATAGTCAATGTGGTCGCTGGAAATTTTGGCAGCGAGTGTTAAGTAAATTTTCTGGCTTGAAGCAGCGATTTACACCAGTGGTTGTCCACGTACAGTGGTAAAGCACCACGATTTGACATTGAATCAAGTAAAAAACGCAGCCTTATGCTGCGTTTTTTACTGTTCTGCTTTGCTTAAAACAGACGGTTTAAGCCGTTTAATGCAGCCACGCGATACGCTTCAGCCATGGTTGGATAGTTAAAGGTGGTGTTGACGAAATACTCGATGGTATTGGCTTCACCTTTTTGTTCCATAATTGCCTGACCGATGTGGATGATCTCTGCAGCACGCTCACCAAAGCAGTGAATACCTAAGATCTCTTTGGTTTCACGATGGAAAAGAATCTTTAAGCTTCCCACATCTTTACCCGCGATTTGCGCACGAGCCAAATGTTTGAATGATGAACGACCTACTTCGTAAGGCACTTTTGCTGCCGTGAGTTCTTGTTCCGTTTTACCCACCGAGCTAATTTCAGGAATGGTATAAATACCAGTCGGGATATCTTCAATTAGCTTGTTGGTTGCTTGACCTTGTGAGATCGCTTGAGCAGTAAAGCGCCCTTGGTCATAAGCTGCACTTGCAAGGCTTGGATAACCAATGACATCACCAACAGCATAAATATGGCTCACTTCAGTCTGATAGTTGCTATTTACGTTCAGCTGACCGCGAGAATCCGGTTTCAAACCAACCACTTCAAGATTTAGTCTGTCTGTATTACCGGTACGACCGTTCGCGTAAAGCATACAGTCTGCTTTCATCTTCTTACCGGAATTTAGATGAACGATAACGCCATCATCGGTACCTTCAATCTTGCTGTAGGTTTCATCGTTGCGGATAACCACACCGCTATTCCAGAAGTGATAAGAAAGCGCATCTGATGTCTCGTTGTCTAGGAATGATAGCAGACGGTCACGGGTGTTGATTAAGTCGGTTTTAACGCCCAATCCACGGAAAATCGAAGCATATTCACAGCCGATGACTCCAGCACCGTAAATGATGATGTGTTGTGGATCGTGCTCGAGGTTCAAAATTGAGTCGCTGTCATAAACGCGAGGGTGGTTGAAATCGACATCGTCAGGACGGTATGGTCGAGAGCCTGTCGCGATAATAAATTTATCGGCAGTGTAGTGTTCAACCGTGTGGTCAGCTTTGGTTACTGCCACGGTATTGGCATCAACAAAATGTGCCGTACCAAAAATAAGGCTGCACTGGTTACGGTCATAGAAGCCTTGGCGCATTCTGGTCTGCTTATCAATCACGCTTTTCGCATGACCAAGAATGGATGAGAATGTAGAGTGCAAACTAGAGTTGTTGTTACAGAACAGAGGGTTGCTGTTAAATTCGATGATGCGGCTAACCGCATGACGCAATGCTTTAGAAGGGATGGTACCCCAGTGTGTACATCCACCACCTACGCTGGTTTCTTTTTCGATAATGGCGACATTCAATCCCGCTTTGGTTAACCCCATTGCTGCACCCTCACCGCCAGGTCCACTGCCTATTACGATGACGTCAAAGTGGTTATTCAGTGCCATAGAAAATCCTTGTTATAATTTGGTTAACATTGCGATAGCGAGATTTTAACTGATCTGTGCTAGGCGTGAAACCTAAACCCCTTATAGAGTGGAGATGATCACGAGATTAGAACAAATATTGGTGTTTTCGCGCTTGAGTCGAATGGTTGATGAAAAATGCAACGGTTATGTTAGGAAATTGTCTGGCGCTTCAAATTGGTCTGTTTTGCCTCTTAGATATGTTGGTTAATCGCGCTATAGTAGGCGCCTTTGGTGACTGACTTGGCAGGACTTGGCTTAAAATGAAATCCTTGGGAATTCGCGCACAACAGAAAGAAAAAACGCGTCGTTCGCTGATTGATGCGGCATTTAGCCAATTAAGTGCTGATCGTAGTTTCTCTAATTTGAGCTTACGTGAAGTAGCGCGTGAGGCAGGAATCGCACCGACATCTTTCTATCGCCACTTTAAAGATATGGATGAGCTCGGTTTGACCATGGTTGATGAAGGCGGTTTGTTGCTGCGCCAACTGATGCGTCAGGCTCGCCAGCGTATTGTTAAAGAGGGCAGTGTGATTCGCACTTCTGTGGAAACATTTATGGAGTTCATTGAAAGCAGCCCAAACGTATTCCGCCTTTTACTACGCGAGCGTTCAGGCACTTCATTCGAATTCCGTACCGCTGTATTTCGTGAGATACAGCATTTTTCGGCAGAACTTTCTGAATATCTGATTGCGACTGGGATGAATCGTGAAGAAGCCATTACTCAAGCAGAAGCCTCAGTTACTTTGGTTTTTAGCTCTGGTGCAGAAGCATTAGACCTTGAGAGACGTGAACGCGATGAACTTGCAGAACGTCTCATCATGCAGTTGCGAATGATAGCCAAAGGCGCTTTCTGGTATCGCAAAGAACGTGAACGTAATCGACTAAAAGGCGGGATGAATTAATGTCGAATGAAAGTAGTAGCACCATTAATCATGGTTCAGAACGTAAAACATTGGTACTCGCGCTCATCGCGGGTATGTGTGGGGACGCTTTGTTGTCTTGGATGACCATTAGCGAAGTCCCATTCTCCATTTTCCCTGTGATCGCTTTAGTGCTGTCTGTGCAGGCGTTGTATCAAGAGTATCTACGTAACCCAGTAGCAGAAGATATTCCGTTAGTGGGTTTGGCATGTTTCTTTGTCGGAGCCTTTGGTCACTCTGCTTTTGTGAAAGCTCAGTATCCAGAAGCGGGTTCCAATTTCTTCTCGATAATAGTGGCTCTGCTGCTTTTGCTATGGGTAGGAAAGAAACTCGGATTTATCGGACGTTCAGAATAATAGAATGTTAATGAATACAAAAAAACGAGCCACTGGGCTCGTTTTTCTATTTATGTCGGTTTATTTGAAAACGTGATTAGGCTTTGCGTTCAAGCATTACACCCGCTTCCATATGGTGGGTATATGGGAACTGGTCAAACAGAGCAAAGCGAGTCACTTTATGTGTCTCACATAGAACATCTAAGTTTTCTTTTAATGTTTCTGGGTTACATGAGATATAGAGAATTCGCTCGTAACCTTGAACCATTTTACAGGTATCGATATCCATACCAGAACGAGGCGGGTCAACAAAAATGGTATTGCAGTTGTAGCTCTTTAAATCGATACCAGCTTCTTTCAGGCGATTAAATTCGCGTTTACCTTCCATTGCTTCGGTAAACTCTTCTGCCGACATACGAATGATTTGTACGTTATCGATTTTGTTGGCAGCAATGTTGTACTGCGCAGAGTGTACTGATGGTTTTGCTAATTCGGTTGCCAACACGCGATCGAAGTTTTGCGCCAATGCCAGCGAGAAGTTACCGTTACCACAGTAAAGTTCTAAAAGGTCGCCTTTGCTCTCTTGAGTACAATCGACAGCCCATTCCAGCATTTTTTCAGCCACTTTACCGTTTGGTTGGGTAAAGCTGTTTTCAACTTGTTGGTAGATGTATGGTTTACCGTTCACACTCAGTTTTTCGACCACAAAGTCTTGGTCTAGCACAATCTTCATTTTACGTGCTCGACCAATAATATTGAGATTAAAACCTTCATTATGCAGAGTCTGCTTAAGTGCTTTTGCAGCAGTAATCCATTCATCATCTAATTGGCGATGGTAAAGCAGTGATACCAGAACTTCGCCACTCAGTGTTGATAGAAAATCCACTTGGAAAAGTTTGCGACGTAGAGTGTCATTACCTTTCATTGATTCAATAAGCAGAGGCATCAAATCGTTGATAAGACGGCTTGCAGCTGGGAACTGATCAACACGGTATTTTTCACGAGTTTGCTGGTTGAACATGATGTAGTACATCTCATCACCTTCATGCCAGATACGGAATTCTGCTCGCATACGGTAAAACTGAGCCGGAGACTCAAAGACTTCCAACTCAGGCACACCATATGATTCAAACATCTCTCCTAGTCGAGTGATTTTCTCATCCAGTTGCGCTTGGTAGTTGTCTGGGTTTACATCAAGAGTCGCCATTGCTTTACCTTTTTCTGGTACGTTCAAATAAAGAGCGCAGATTTTATTCAATCTCCCGCTTATGTCCAGTCTTGTTCTAAAATTGATGTTTTGTTGCACGTAAAAACTATAGCTTATATCAATCTATGCTAGACAAGTTATCGATTGCTCAATACTATCAACGGCACGCTGGTGTTGTTTAGAAGCCTAGACGGCTAAAATAACTTAAGAGGGAATCTGGTGAAAATCCAGAACTGACGCGCAGCGGTAAGAGAGAACGAAAACTCAAAAGACACTACGTTTGTGGGAAGTCGAGTAAGTAGGTA
Organism: Vibrio sp. HM8-C; assembly: GCF_058630515.1. Taxonomy (NCBI): domain Bacteria; kingdom Pseudomonadati; phylum Pseudomonadota; class Gammaproteobacteria; order Vibrionales; family Vibrionaceae; genus Vibrio; species Vibrio sp. HM8-C. The sequence continues at coordinate 3,628 of NZ_JBMMKS010000020.1, read as the reverse complement.
AAAGATGTGCTCTCAAGTCCGAAGACCTGCCAGCAGCCGAGCAAACCAATGGGATGGACCCATGCTCGGTAGGATTAACGCGATTTAGGACAATATAATGAATAAATCCCTTCTAGCGGTGGCAGTGGCGTCGCTGTTTTCTTATACCTCTTTTTCATACGCACAAGAAGCAACGGCTGATGAGACTGTTGTGGTAACTGCGAACCGTTTTGAGACCAAAGTAAACGAAACTATCGCTCCAGTTGAAGTTGTAACTCGTGAAGAAATTGATGCGATTCAAGCGCAATCATTAACAGATGTATTACGTCGATTACCTAGTGTTCAGGTTGTAAACCAAGGTGGACCGGGTCAAAGCTCAGAGTTATATATTCGTGGTCGCGCGAGTAAAAACGTTTTGGTCATGATTAACGGTGTTCGCATCGGTAGTGCTACATCAGGATCTGCAGATCTATCTGCTATTCCTCTGAACGGTGTGGAGCGTATTGAAGTACTGCGTGGCCCTCGTGCAGCAGTATACGGTTCAGATGCAGTTAGTGGTGTAATTAACATTATTACGACTAAAAATACTAATGGCCATAACTCAGTGAAAGCTGGTGTTGGTAGTGATGGTGTTTATGAAGTCGGAGCCAGTCTGGCGGCAGTTTCTGCTTCAGAAAGTTGGCTGAATGTAGCGGCTACCCATAAGGCAGCAGAGGGCTATGATGTTCAGCCGCTAAATACTACGGGCGCAAATTCAGATGACGATGGATATAAATCTCAGTACTTGTTGATTGATGCTGGAACAAAGATCTCTTCGGAATTAACATTAAAAACCAATGCGTATTACCAAAAACAATACGTAGAGTTTGATAGAACAGGTGGCGATAAAACCGATGGCGATTTATATAATCTGGCTGTAGTGGGTGAGTATCAACAAGATAAGTGGCAAAGTCATTTAACTCTAGCAGCAAACCAGGATGATGCAGAGACCTATGGGCAAGGAAGTTCACCAAGCACTTATGCGACTAATCGTTATGTTTCATCGTGGGATAATTTGTATGCAACCAGTGAAGATTTGTCGTTTGTAGGTGGTGCCGAATGGTATCGTGAAAACGTAAAGGTGACTTCTGCTGATTACACGAAAACAGAGCGAGATAATACAGCTATTTATGTGGGGAGCTATCTAAATAAAGGTAACTTTTCGGCTGAAAGTAATTTCCGCTGGGATGATAACAGTGCTTATGGTTCATTCTGGACATACCAATTTGGTTTGGGTTATCAATTATCGGAATCGCTGAAAGCGGTTGGTTTATATGGTACATCCTTTAAGGCTCCAACGTTTAATAGTCTTTACTATCCTTTGGAATGTAGTGAATGGGGATGTTATGAAGGTAACGCAAATCTAGTACCGGAAGAAACGGAAAGTAGTGAAATTGCTCTAGAAGGTACCTATGCACTGTTCAGTTGGCGTGTAGCTGGTCACTATAGTGCAGTAGATAAGATGGTTGCTTATACGGGGTCGACATATGTAAATATCGACCAGGCAGAAATCAAAGGTGTAGAAGTGAACGCTGAGTTTGAGACCGGACCTATTGCTCACAGTATCTCTTATGATTACCTAGATACAGAGAACAAGTCGACGGGGAATGAACTGGCGCGTAGAGCAAAACATAGTGCTAAATGGAATCTCAATTATGCATTAGCTGCATGGAGATTTGACTTAAGTTACCTGTATCAAGGCGAGCGTTATGACGATACAGCCAACACAACTGTATTGGATCCGTATTCATTGGTTGATTTTGCCACATCTTACTATTTTGCTAATGGTGTTACAGTCAGTGGCAGAGTAGGCAACTTATTTGATGAGGACTACGAGACTGCTAAGGGTTTTAAAACGCAAGATAGAAATTACTACGCAAGCATCGCATACCAATTTTAATAAAACCTAAAACCGCCTTCGGGCGGTTTTTCGCAATTTGCTGTTTTAACAATCATTGCCAATTGATATAGAGCGAGTATGATCGCTGCGTTATCGTTGTACTTATCTGGTTCCCGTTGTGTCTAATCAATCTGTTCCTAAAGTCCTAATCTTCGACTCTGGTGTCGGTGGTCTATCTGTTTATAGAGAAATTGAATTGCGTCTCCCGCAACTCTCTTATACCTACTTATTTGACAATGCCGCCTATCCATACGGAGAACTAGAACAGAGCGTTTTACTGCAGCGGGTTGAGCGGTTAATTACCGGGTTAGTTGAACAACAAGGTTTCGACATAGTCGTGATTGCTTGCAATACCGCAAGTACCATTGTGCTTCCGACATTGCGTTCTAAGTTATCTATACCTGTTGTTGGGGTTGTCCCAGCAATCAAGCCTGCATCATCACTAGCGAATAAAGCCGTTGGGCTTATTGCCACCCCTGCAACCATTACTCGCCAATACACACATGATCTTATTCGTAGCTTCTCTGCCGACAAAAATGTAGAGCTGCTTGGCTCAACACGCCTTGTCGATATGGCGGAAGAAAAACTCAGGGGTAAAGCAATAGACTTACAGGAATTGCAAAGTATCTTAAGTCCACTCATCGACCATATAGATGTCGCTGTTTTAGGATGTACTCATTTCCCGCTTATTAAGGATGAAATACAGCATGTGTTAGGGAAAGGCGTGGTGCTGGTGGATTCGGGTGAAGCGATTGCAAGACGGGTAAAAGACTTACTGAGTGTAGAAAGCGGTGCTCGTTCAGAAAACAAGCACACAATCTATTCAAGTGCACTTCCTTGGGAAGAAAGTGCACTGAATGAAAGACTAGAGCAGCTCGGGTTTTCTGCTATTCGTCCATATCCTCTTCAGGGTGTTTAGGATCGTTTGCAATCCTAACTTTTAATGTGCGCTGCATGTAATCATGTTCGTTCAATGCATCAATCGCTGATTGAGCGTGTGTCGCGGCCATAACCACAAAACCAAAACCTCTACGCTTTCCTGTTCGCTTATCTTTCATTAGGCGAACAGCGAACACGTCACCATGTTGGGCAAACAAGTCACGTACGTGGGACTCATTCGCTTTGTATGGCAAGTTACCGACATAAAGTGTTTTAGTTGGTAATGCTGGATCTTCGTCTTCATTAATAGAGGGTGATGATAGGAAAAGTTTGAATACAATAGTTGCTGCCACAACACCCACAATAAAACTTACAGCTGGAGGAATGCCTGGAACTAGAGAAATTATTGCACCGCCAATAATCGCAATCGCGATATTCAAAAACATTGGTTTATTTAAGTTCATATAAGAATACTACTTGTAAGAATAAAATTAGATGCGTATCTACGATTAACAAAATAGATACATGAATCTTACGTATATGCTTAGGTTTTTTCCAACCAATTGCTGTGACCCCCCTCAAATGTTGAAATTTTATTCGATAAACAGTACTTTGCTTGCTTTTTGAGCGAACGAAAAATTATTTGAAAAAAGTGCTTGTCTAATTCTTTTACCTCCCTATAATGCCGCCACACCGACACGGAGTGAGACGAACATCACAACGTATCGAGTAAGAGAGAAAAGAAAGTTTAAAATAAACGTTGACTCTCAAAAATTAAAGCGTATTATACGCACCCCTAGCGATAAGGCTTTGAGAGCCGAAATCGATAGA
>NZ_JBMMKS010000019.1:0-77049 GCF_058630515.1 Vibrio sp. HM8-C | reverse complement strand
CTTCCTACACGTTAGTGACTTAGGTCACTTCGGAAGAGGCGGTCATTTTAGCGATATAAACTGTCGTGTCAAACACTTTTTTCAGTTTATTTTCGTAAGCTTTTAAGCCTTACAAAACAACCTTGCTGAACCACTTTTGTTTCTTTCGAAGCTTGTCCGTGTCAGCGAGGGGGCATTATAGAGATCAGCTTCACATTGGCAAGTGCTTTTTTTGGTTTTTTTCGATTTTTTGTTTGTTTGGCTGTTTTTTGCGCGCAACGGGCTATAAATACAACTAATAGCCTTTTAATATGCCTTTATCAGCTAGAAAAAGGAGGCCATATGAGCCCTGTTCGTAGTTATAAAGGTATCGCACCTAAAATTGGTTCTCGCGTTTATATTGATTCGTCGTCAGTTATCGTAGGTGATATTCGATTAGCAGACGATGCCAGTATCTGGCCATTAGTCGCCGCTCGTGGCGATGTAAACCATATCCAAATCGGTGAACGAACTAATATCCAAGATGGCAGTGTTTTGCATGTTACTCATAAAAATGCTGAAAACCCTAACGGCTACCCACTCATTATCGGTAATGATGTCACCGTCGGTCATAAGGTGATGCTACATGGATGTACCATTGGCGACCGCGTATTGGTAGGTATGGGGGCTATCGTTCTTGATGGTGTAGTAATAGAAAGTGATGTGATGATTGGCGCAGGTAGTTTAGTACCACCGGGAAAAGTTTTAGAAAGTGGCTATTTATATGTGGGAAGTCCAGTGAAACAAGCTCGCCCTCTATCAGATAAAGAACGAGCATTTTTGTTGAAGTCCGCTGACAACTACGTTCAAACCAAGAACGATTATTTAAACGATGTTAAAGAAGTTCTTTAATTAGCTCATCACTTCAATTTGACCAAACTGATTGAAGGCTTCGTCTTCAATCAGCTCTTCTGCTAATTCTTCCAAATCAAATCGAACACTGGCAAACACTGCTAAGGCTTCTTGCTCACTATTAATAGTCATGCCTGATAACTTCGTCAGTTCATCGACTGAAACGATACATTCAATCAAAGCTCCAGACTGCTGTGCCGGAAAAGTGACGGCTTTTAATTCGGCGTTCCACTCTTGCATATCTGGGAAAAGAATCGATTGGTTCATTAGCCTTCCAAGTTTTTTCGTAATTCACGATGAATTTGTTTTGTGCCGGGACGCAACCCGCGCCATAGCATAAAGCTCTCGGCTGCTTGACCAACTAACATTCCCAGTCCGTCATAAACATGGCCACAGCCATTATCCAAAGCCCACTGGTTAAAAATGGTCAAGCCTTTACCATACATCATATCGTAGGCAACGCTTTGAGCACTGAATATAGAAGGAGATATTGCAGGTAGCTTTCCATCCAAGCTTGCAGAGGTTGAATTGATAATAAGATCGAAGCTACCTTCGATCTGACTCATTTCTGCAGCACTCACATTACCGAAGGGACTAAAAGCCTGTGCTAAAGACTCCGCTTTGGCAAACGTTCGGTTGGTGATAGTGATACTTGCAGGTCCTTTATCAAGTAGAGGTTTGATTGTACCTTTAGCTGCACCACCAGCCCCGATCAATAGAATTTTAAGGCCTTTCAGTGGCACCTGATATTGCATCAGATCTTGTACCAGACCTTCACCATCAGTGTTATCACCTAAGATCTCACCGTCATCCAGTTTCTTTAATGTATTCACCGCACCAGCCAGTTGTGCTCGCTCAGTTAAACGGTCTGCAAACTTGTAGGCGTCTTCTTTGAATGGAACGGTAACATTACAACCGCGACCACCATTGGCAAAAAAAGCTTTTGCTGTGGCCACAAACCCATCAACTGGCGCTAACTCAGCAGTATATTCCATGCTTTGATTAGTTTGACGTGCAAACAATGTATGAATGAAAGGTGATTTGCTGTGCCCGATAGGATTACCAAACACTGCATAGTGATCTTTTACAAAAGCCATATCCCTGCCTCTACCGATAAAAAGGTCGCTAAGTTTGTTATTTAACAATACTTAACGACCCTATCACTCAGTGCAATTTCTGTCACCACTCGCGCGCTACTAAAAACTCATTCAGTTTTGCTTCGCAACTGCCAGCTTCAGGCTGATAGTTATATTCCCAGCGAGCAAGTGGCGGCATAGACATCAGTATTGATTCTGTGCGGCCGCCAGTCTGCAGACCAAAAAGCGTTCCTCGGTCAAACACTAAGTTAAATTCCACATAGCGACCACGACGATACAACTGGAACTGACGTTCTCTCTCGCCATACTCGGTCGCTTTACGATGCTCAACAATAGGAACGTAAGCTTGGCAGTAACCTTCACCCACCGCTTTTATATAGTCAAAGCACTTATCAAATTCCCAATGATTCAGATCATCAAAGAATAGGCCGCCCACACCACGAGTTTCTTCTCGGTGAGGAAGATAGAAATAGCGATCACACCACTCTTTATGTTGTTGATAAACGTCATCGCCAAACGGTGCACATAGCGCTTTCGCCGTTTCATGCCATTGTTGGCAATCTTCAACAAAAGGATAGAAAGGTGTTAAATCGAAACCACCACCAAACCACCAAATAGGTTCTTCGCCATCTTTCTCTGCAATAAAGAAACGTACGTTGGCATGAGAAGTTGGAACATAAGGGTTTTTCGGGTGCATAACTAAAGAGACACCCATTGCTTCAAACTTACGTCCCGCCAATTCAGGGCGATGTGCCGTTGCTGACGCTGGCATTTGTTTACCCGTGACATGCGAAAAGTTCACACCACCTTGCTCAAAAACCAAACCATCACGCATCACGCGAGAGCGACCACCGCCGCCGAGTTTTTCTCCCGGCTCACGATGCCAAGCATCTTCAACAAACCGAGCACCACCATCAACGCTTTCCAACTGCTGACAGATCTGATCTTGCAGTGAGAGCAAAAACTGCTTCACAGCTTCTTTATTAATTGTCGACATCTTTTTCCTTACGCATTCCTATCGCAGAGTGGGTTAGCCCTGTCTTAATACTTGTAGAGTTTTTGCATCGCGAATCTCGCTAGGTTTATTTCGCCCACCTGTAGCACCGCGCAAAATCGCAACTAACTTGTCACCCAGTTGCTCTTCCACCTCTTCTGTTGTCATGCAAGAAGGCTGGCCGGTTAAGTTTGCACTGGTTGACGTCAGTGGTTTGCCATAAGCATTACACAGCTGTTGAACCAAAGGATGATCAGTGACACGCACGGCGATGGTATCAAACTGACCACTAACCCATTTAGATACTTTACTGCTCGCTGGCACAACCCAAGTGACAGGGCCTGGCCAAGTAGATTTGATTTGTTGTAACTGTTCTGCAGTTAACTGGCTTTCATCTATATAAGGAAGCAGTTGCTCGTATGAGGCTGCTATCAAAATCAAACCTTTCTCTACAGGTCTTTGCTTTAGTTGCAGCAATTTCTCGATGGCTTCAGGGCTATCCGGATCGCAACCTACACCAAAAACACCTTCTGTCGGGTAAGCAATGACTTCTCCAGACTTCAATGCATGTAAAGCTTGTTCAAAATTATTCACGAAAAACTACCTAATTAAGCTGACTTATTTCTATTTGCGCACAGTGTACAAATTATCGGTGGTTTCTCCTATACCTTAACCAGCGGAAGTTCAAACCACAGGATAGAAAACATCATCATTAAATCGTCCACCATGATTTGGTGAACACAACAACGCAAACGTTTGCTTGATGTAAAAATCCTCGTATAATGCGCGTCGTTCGCTCACGTAATAAAAACGTTTAACGCTTGAAGGAGTTTGAGATGAAAGTCGGTATTATCATGGGTTCCAAATCGGATTGGCCAACCATGAAACTAGCAGCTGAGATGCTAGAGCAATTTGGTGTTCCTTATGAAACGAAAGTGGTTTCAGCTCATCGTACTCCACAACTTCTTGCAGACTACGCAACCAGCGCCAAAGAACGCGGCCTAAAAGTCATTATTGCGGGAGCTGGCGGCGCAGCACACCTTCCGGGTATGACAGCGGCATTCACTAGTCTTCCTGTTCTCGGTGTTCCTGTTCAATCTCGCGCTCTATCTGGTCTAGATTCTCTATACTCGATTGTTCAAATGCCAAAAGGTATTGCGGTCGGCACGCTAGCGATCGGTGAAGCAGGCGCAGCTAACGCAGGTCTTCTTGCTGCTCAAATCATCGGTACTTTTGATGAAGAAGTGATGGCGAAAGTTGAAGCGTTCCGTACAGCTCAAACTGAAGCAGTACTGGCAAATCCAAATCCAGCCGAGGAATAATCAATGCACGTATTGGTATTAGGTTCAGGCCAGCTTGCTCGTATGATGTCACTGGCTGGCGCACCACTTAATATTGAGATTTCTGCGTTTGACGTTAACAGCAAAAATGTCGTTCATCCTTTAACGCAAGCTGTGATTGGTCACGGTCTAGAGCAAGCGATTGAAAAAGCGGATGTGATTACGGCTGAATTTGAGCATATTCCTCATGATGTGCTGGAAGTATGTGAACGTAGCGGAAAATTTCTTCCAAGCACGGATTCCATTAAAGCAGGTGGCGACCGCCGACTTGAGAAAGCATTGTTAGATAACGCTGGTGTACGTAATGCAAAGTATACGGTTATCAATACTCGTGAAGATTTTGACACCGCCATTGCCCACGTTGGTATTCCAATGGTACTAAAAAGTGCTTTGGGTGGTTACGACGGTAAAGGTCAATGGCGTCTGAAAAACGCAGAAGATGCAGATAATATTTGGCCAGAGATGGCTGAGTGTATTGCTTCTTCTAACAATCAAGCGATTGTTGCTGAAGAGTTTGTGCCATTTGACCGTGAAGTTTCTCTGGTCGGTGCACGTGGTAAGAATGGCGAAGTTGCCGTTTACCCATTAGCAGAAAACGTACATGTGAATGGTGTTCTTAGCCTTTCAACCGCTATTGATGCTCCAGAGCTTCAAGAGCAGGCAAAAGAAATGTTTGCGGCTGTTGCAAACAGTTTGGATTACGTAGGCGTATTAGCTTTAGAGTTCTTTGATGTTCAAGGAAAGCTACTGGTTAACGAAATTGCTCCTCGCGTCCACAACTCAGGTCACTGGACTCAACAAGGCGCTGAAACGTGTCAGTTTGAAAACCATCTACGCGCAGTGTGTGGAATGCCTCTAGGTAGTACCAAACTGGTTCGTGAGACATCCATGATCAATATTCTTGGCGAGGATTCTCTACCAGAAAGCTTACTCGCTATGGAAGGTTGCCATATTCACTGGTATGGCAAAGAAAAACGTCCGGGCAGAAAAATGGGGCACATCAACGTGACCGCAGATTACCATGGTGAGTTAGTGCGTAAACTGTGTGAACTGGCAGAAGTGTTAGATCCGCTTGCTTTCCCTGCCGTTCAAGAAGTGGCTAAACAATTTAAGTCTTAATACTGAATCCCAGACACAAAAAAGGCGCTTTAAGCGCCTTTTTCTATAGTGCTGCTTTTCTACTGTTCTTGAACATACCCACACTTGCGATCCGCACATTGATACTTAGTTCCACTAGCGAGCTTCTTCTCAACCAGCAATGGAAAGCCGCACTTTTCGCACTTACCGGAAATCGGTGGTAAGTTCACTGAAAACTTGCACTTAGGATAGGTATCACAAGCGTAGAAAGTTTTGCCAAAACGTGTTTTTCTCTCTACCAAATGCCCTTTCCCGCATTCAGGACACGCGTATAACTTGCTTGGTTTCTCTTCATCGACAGGACTATCTTGCGATTCGATATGGTGACACTTAGGGTAAGCGCTACAACCGATAAACATCCCATATCGGCCTTGACGAAGCACAAGTTCACTGCCGCATTCAGGACAAGGAACACCAAGTTCTTTAACTATGTGTCCATCATTCTGATGCAGTGGTTTTATGTAGTCGCAATTGGGATATTGGGTACAGCCGAGAAATGGGCCGTGTTTGCCATGGCGAAGCTGTAATGCTCCGCCACATTGTGGACAAGGTTCGTTCAGTGCATGCTCATGAGCTGAAAACAGCTCGCTATCAATTTTACCGCTCATAATACGTTTATTAGCTTAATGAAGAATACCTTGCTCTTTGCTGTACAAGAGCTCTTCCATAAGCGTATAAGCGTTCTCATTTCCCGGAACATTGAACAGCACCATTAGGATGATCCATTTTAGGTCATCCAACTCTAACTCATTGGTCTCAAGCCCCATTACTCGGTCGATAACCATTTCACGAGTTTCAGGCGTTAATACCTTGATTTGCTCTAGAAATAGGATGAATCCACGAGACTCGATATTCAAACGCACCATCTCTTGCGCAGTAAAAATACGCATAGATGTTGCCGCACTGGTAGAGATTGCTGAATGAGCGTCATTTTGTTGTAAAGCCGCAAGCTCTTCTAACCAGTTTAGGGCTTTGTAGATATCTTTTTGGTGAAACCCTGCTCGAAGTAATTCATCTTCAAGCTCGTCTTGATCCACTTGCAACTCTGCATCGCTATGGATATAAGTTTCAAACAGATACATCAGAATATCCATCATCATAGCTAGCCCCTCCCCTTACGAATATAGCCACCGGAAACTGCAACAACATGCCCTGAAAGCTCAAGCTCTAGGAGCTGCATCATGACTTCTTGGACAGGTATATGGGTCCTGCTTGCAAGAATATCAACTGGTGTAGCTTCTTCTCCTACGTTAGCTAACAGCTCGGGAAATGGCAATTCATCTTCGCTATTTAAGGGCAAAAAAAGTGTTTGCTGAGATTGCAGAGGCTGTAAACGATTGAAATCCAGCATAGATTCAATTTCATCAAGAATGTGCTGTACATGTTGAACTAAGCATGCACCTTGGCGAATTAAGCGATTGCTGCCCACACAATTGGGATTGAGAATAGAGCCCGGCACGACAAATACTTCTCTATTTTGTTCGGTGGCATAACGAGCCGTAATTAAAGAACCACTCTTTTCTGCTGCTTCTACAATCAGTACACCCATCGATAATCCACTGATAATTCGGTTGCGACGAGGAAAATTGCTAGGAAGCGGTTTAGCATTTGGACGGAACTCGGAAACAAGAGCTCCACTCTCGCAGATGCGCTGAGCAAGATGCTTGTGTCTAGAGGGATAAATAGAGGCAAGTCCAGAACCCAATACTGCTATTGTTTTGCCTCCCGCTTTCAATGCTCCATCGTGAGCATAACCATCCACACCTAATGCTAAACCGCTGGTGACGACCAAATCATATTCGACGAGTTGTGAAGCAAACTGATGGGAAATATTCTGGCTATCAACACTGGCATTACGACTACCTACAATCGCAATTTGAGGTTGAGTTAATGTTTCTATTTGCCCCTCTACAAAAAGCACATTGGGTTTTGCGGATATCTGTTGCAATAGCGCTGGATAGGTGTCGCAGAATGACGTGATGATATGCCGCCCTTTTCCTCTGTTCAGCCAATCTAATGACTCATCCACCTCTTTCTGTGCTTCATGCACTAAATAATGAACTTGTTCGGGAGTGAGTCCAGTCGATAGCCACTGGCTCGCTGAATAGTTAGAAATATTCGATAAGGAGTCACGACTCAACAACTGTTGAAGCGCTTTACGCCCAAACTTGGGCGTAAAGTTCAGCGCTAACCACGCTGATAATTCCTTTTCATTCATGAGTTGCTCTATTAAAGAGGTTCATCATTCGGCGACAAGGAGATCGCATCTACAGCATGGGGAGAAATGGCCATAACATCTTGGTTAAGTGCCGTTTGACTACGTGTAATTAATGCTAAGCTGAATTTGTCATACGGGCGAATGACCATCAACTCACCGACTTTATTGCTCGGTAACTGAACTCCGTTATCTGACCATTTCTTTTCATAAGTAAAGTTCCCTTGCGAACCAAAGACATAATTTCCAGCCTGATAGACTTCAAACATACTGCCTTGTTTTAGCCCGTCTTCACCCCCTTGATTAAGCACTACGACCTGACTTTGGGCAAAATACTGGCTATCTTCCAATGAGCCTAAAATACGGGCACGGACATTGTTCGGTGCCGGATGAGGAAAAAATGTGGTAGTTAAGTTCAGACTATCAATATCAACCAGTGGCAAAACAATGTCGTTTTGCATCACTTCTTGCGACTGTTCGCTGATACGCATTGTGGACACCGTTTTATCTGAGCGGACAAGCTCCCCCATGGCGATGAGGCGCAGAGCAACCAGCACCTCTTTATCTCGTTGAAACTCTCTCGCTGGACGATAAATTCCCCATCGGCTATGACTGTGATGCCCAGTAAAATAGAGCTCATCTTGATGGGTGATAAATTTATGCCCTGCGTTGTTTCCCAGCACATGGTTACTGGTTGCCAACATCGCTTTGCTTATCAAGCGATCTGATTGCAAATAAGGCATCACTAAGCCTTGCTCTACAATCGGTACGGCTTGTTTTTTCACTTTGCGTACTTTAGGGCTTAAGGTGACTTTAGGCTTGAACTTGAGCTGCGGTTTGCCATTTTTCCACACTAAATAGAGTTGGTCGCCGGGATAAATCAAATGTGGGTTTTCAATATCTGAGTTGATATCCCATAACTGGGGCCACAGCCATGGGTCATTTAAGTACATAGCCGAGATATCCCACAAGGTATCTCCCTTTACAACCGTATAAGTTGTTGGAGCACCTTGCTTTAAAGCCAATTGAGTGGGTTGTGTGGGTTGAGCGAAAGCTAAGGAAGAAAAACTATTTAACGCGATAAACACGAGGAAAAAATAACCTTTAAATCGAGTCATGACCTTATATCCTGCGTTAAATGAATGAGAATGATTTTGATAAATCACGCTGGATGCTGTCATTTGACTCATAAAATGTCTAGAATTGAGCCAACAAGCTTTATCCTGTTTCGGCCTAGTTCAATATTTCGAGTGTATATGTCTGTATTACAAGTATTAACATTCCCAGATGACCGTCTTCGCACTGTTGCAAAGCCGGTTGAAAAAGTCACACCAGAGATCCAAACCATCGTAGATAACATGATTGAAACCATGTATGACGAAGAAGGTATTGGTTTAGCTGCGACACAAGTCGACATTCACCAACGCATCGTGGTGATTGATATTTCTGACAGCCGTGATCAGCCAATGGTATTGATTAACCCAGAAATTATTGAGAAACGCGGCGAAGATGGCATTGAAGAGGGCTGTCTATCAGTCCCTGGTGCTCGTGCTCTTGTTTCACGCGCAGCAGAAGTTACTGTTAAAGCACTTAACCGTGATGGTGAAGAATATACTTTTGAAGCTGATGACCTTTTGGCTATTTGTGTACAACACGAATTAGATCACCTAGAAGGTAAACTGTTTGTTGATTATCTTTCACCGCTAAAACGTAAGCGCATCAAAGAGAAGCTAGAGAAAGTAAAACGCTTCAACGAAAAGAATCAATAAAGAATAGAGAGGTTACCTTGAGCCAATCATTACGTATTGTCTTTGCAGGTACTCCGGATTTCGCCGCCCGTCACTTGGCGGCGTTATTGTCTTCGGAGCACGAAGTCATTGCTGTTTATACACAGCCAGATCGTCCAGCAGGTCGTGGTAAGAAGCTGACTGCCAGCCCAGTTAAAGAGCTAGCACTTGAACACAGCATTCCTGTTTATCAGCCAGAAAACTTCAAATCTGATGAAGCAAAACAAGAACTTGCTGAACTCAACGCCGATCTCATGGTAGTTGTGGCTTATGGCTTATTGCTACCACAAGTTGTACTCGATACACCACGATTGGGTTGTATCAATGTTCACGGTTCTATCCTGCCTCGTTGGCGTGGTGCAGCTCCAATTCAACGCTCGATCTGGGCTGGTGATGCTCAAACGGGCGTCACCATCATGCAAATGGATATCGGCTTAGATACTGGCGATATGCTAAGCATTGCCACTTTGCCAATTGAAGCAACGGATACCAGCGCTTCAATGTATGACAAACTTGCCGTACTTGGCCCAAAAGCCTTAGTTGAATGCTTAACAGACATCGCAAACGGTACAGCTAAAGCCGAAAAGCAAGATGACGAGCAAGCAAACTACGCGAAAAAACTGAGTAAAGAAGAAGCTCGTATTAACTGGAACGACGATGCTGCACATATTGAACGTTGTGTGCGTGCATTTAATCCATGGCCAATGAGCCACTTTGAAGTTGCTGAAAATAGCATCAAAGTTTGGCAAAGCCGTGTTGTGGATCAAAGCTCCAATAAGCCCGCTGGTACCATAATACAAGCCAATAAAACGGGTATTTATGTGGCAACAGGTAATGGCGTACTCGCTTTAGAGCAACTTCAAGTACCGGGCAAAAAAGCAATGTCAGTGCAAGATATCCTCAATGCACGAGCTAGCTGGTTTGAAGTTGGTACACAACTGAGCTAAGCCGTTTTAACCACCTTATAGTTTGGTGGCGATATAACCCAGACTTGATATTACACAGGATGGGCAAAGTACATTAATAACAGGGGCAGAGATGTCCCTATTGAATTTTAAGGGTTTCACCATGAATGTTCGCGCAGCAGCTGCTAACGTCCTTTTCCAAGTGGTCGACAAAGGTCATTCACTTTCTCACGCTCTTCCAGCAGCTCAAAAAACCATTCGCCCAAGAGATCATGCTCTGTTGCAAGAGATTTGCTACGGCGCACTACGCTATCTTCCTCGTTTAGAGTCTATTGCCAATGAGTTAATGGAAAATCCACTCAAAGGCAAAAAGCGTGTCTTTCACCATCTGATTCTAGTGGGTATTTATCAGCTCAGTTTCATGCGTATTCCATCGCATGCAGCGGTGGCTGATACGGTTGAAGGCACAAAAACGCTGCGCGGAGAAAGCCTAAGCGGACTGATCAACGCTGTACTGCGTAACTACCTGCGTAACCAAGAAGAACTAGATGAAATGGCAGTTAGCCACAACGCGGGCAAATATGGTCACCCAAACTGGATTCTTAAAATGCTTCAAGAAAGCTACCCAGAGCAATGGGAAGCGATCGTAGAAGCAAACAACAGCAAAGCACCAATGTGGCTCCGCGTGAACCGTCAGCACCATACTCGTGACGAGTACCAACTGCTGTTGGATGAGGCAGAAATCGAATACACCCTGCACCCAGAAGCCGCCGATGCTATCAAACTGACCACACCTTGTGATGTCACTTTGCTTCCGGGCTTTGAAAAAGGTTGGGTCTCTGTTCAAGATGCTGCTGCACAATTGGCGATTGATTACCTTCAACCAAAAGAAGGTGAGCTGATTCTTGACTGTTGTGCGGCACCAGGTGGTAAAACTGCACACATTCTAGAGCACACTGAAGATACCGAAGTGGTTGCGCTTGATAGCGATGCGACACGATTAAACCGTGTTCTCGATAACCTAGAACGTTTAAACCTGAAGGCTGACGTGATTTGTGGTGATGCACGCTATCCACAAGAGTGGTGGCAAGGTGGACAGTTTGATCGTATTTTGCTCGATGCACCTTGTTCAGCGACAGGTGTTATTCGTCGTCATCCGGATATTAAATGGTTACGCCGAGCGAACGATATTGATGCTTTGGCTGAGTTACAACGTGAAATTTTGCAGGTAATGTGGCAACAATTGAAGCCTGGTGGTACGTTAGTTTACGCAACATGCTCAATCACGCCTCAGGAAAACGTCCTGCAGGTCAAAGACTTTTTGGCGCGCACAGCTGACGCGCAACTGATTGGTTCAGATCCAGAGCAACCAGGTCGTCAAATTCTTCCTGGTGAACAAGACATGGACGGCTTCTACTACGCTGTTATGATTAAAAACGCGTAAGTAATTGATTCAAAGGCAGCCTGAGGCTGCCTTTGATGTAAGTAGATAATAAGAGAACAGGTATGAAAATCATCATTCTTGGTGCGGGACAAGTGGGCGGCACATTAGCCGAGAACTTGGTTGGCGAAAACAACGATATTACCGTTGTTGATAAAAACGGTGACCGCCTCAGAGAACTGCAAGATAAATATGATTTACGCGTTGTGAATGGTCACGCCAGTCACCCTGACGTACTGAGAGAAGCAGGCGCACAAGATGCGGATATGCTGGTCGCGGTAACCAACACCGATGAAACCAATATGGCGGCCTGCCAAGTGGCTTTTACTCTGTTTAACACACCAAACCGTATTGCCCGAATTCGATCTCCACAATATCTTGCTGAAAAAGAAGCACTGTTTCAGTCAGGCGCAGTACCTGTTGATCACTTAATTGCGCCGGAAGAACTGGTGACAAGCTACATCGAACGTTTAGTTCAATACCCGGGCGCTCTGCAAGTCGTTAGCTTTGCGGATGAAAAAGTTAGCCTAGTGGCGGTAAAAGCCTATTACGGTGGTCCGCTAGTGGGTAACGCACTGTCAGCACTGCGTGAACACATGCCTCATATCGACACGCGTGTTGCCGCTATTTTCCGTCAGGGCCGTCCAATACGCCCGCAGGGTACAACCATCATTGAAGCGGATGACGAAGTATTCTTCGTTGCGGCAAGTAACCATATCCGTTCAGTAATGAGTGAGTTGCAACGCTTAGAAAAACCTTATCGCCGAATTATGATTGTTGGCGGTGGTAACATAGGTTCAAGCCTTGCGAAACGCCTAGAACACACTTATAGCGTTAAGCTCATCGAACGTAACTACAGCCGCGCAGAACAACTTTCGGAAGAGTTAGAAAACAGTATTGTTTTCTGTGGCGACGCTGCAGACCAAGAACTTCTCACGGAAGAGAACATCGACCAAGTGGACGTGTTCATCGCGTTAACCAATGAAGATGAAACCAACATCATGTCAGCGATGCTGGCCAAACGCCTTGGTGCGAAAAAGGTAATGGTACTTATCCAACGTGGCGCCTACGTCGACCTTGTTCAAGGTGGTGTAATTGATGTGGCGATTTCTCCGCAACAAGCGACCATTTCAGCGCTGCTTACTCACGTTCGTCGTGCCGATATTGTTAACGTATCCTCGCTACGTCGCGGTGCAGCAGAAGCGATTGAAGCGATTGCCCATGGTGATGAAACCACCTCTAAAGTTGTTGGCCGAGCGGTGGGTGATATCAAACTTCCGCCAGGTACAACCATCGGTGCGATTGTGCGAGGTGAAGAGGTTTTAATTGCCCATGACCGCACAGTCATAGAACAGGATGACCACGTTGTTATGTTCCTTGTGAACAAGAAATACGTCCCAGACGTCGAAGCTTTGTTCCAGCCAAGTCCTTTCTTCTTATAGGTTATTGGCGCCGGTATGCTTAATTTACGCCCCATTCTGTTTGTTATTGGGTTAGTTCTCTCCAAACTAGCCCTGTTTATGTATGTGCCAACGATTGTCGCATTCGTAACCGGTACAGGCGGATTTCTCGACTTTGCTCAAGCAGTTATTATCACGCACATAGTGGCATTCATATGTTTGACGTTTGGCCGAACATCCGATTTTCGCCTTAACGTTCGAGATATGTTCCTTATCACTAGCTTAGTGTGGACGATTGCTAGTGCCTTTGCGGCACTGCCCTTCGTGTTTATCAACCACATTAGCTTTACCGACGCTTACTTTGAAACCATGTCTGGCTTAACGACTACAGGTTCAACGGTGCTTAGTGGACTTGATGATATGGCACTGAGCATTCTGCTATGGCGTTCCATTTTACAATGGCTTGGTGGTGTCGGCTTTATCGTAATGGCGGTAGCGGTACTGCCAATGTTAAACGTGGGCGGCATGAAACTGTTTCAGACGGAATCCTCCGACTGGTCTGATAAAAGTAGTCCACGCGCCAAAACCGTCGCGAAGAATATCGTGGTGGTTTATCTGGTGCTCACACTGCTATGCATTATGGGTTACATGCTGACAGGTATGGGGCTATTTGATGCTATTAACCATGCTTTCACTACACTATCTACAGGTGGTTATTCAACCTCTGACAGCTCAATGAACCACTTCTCAAACGGTGCTCATTGGATTGCAACTCTCTTCATGTTCCTTGGAGGTCTACCATTCTTATTATTTGTGGCGACCTTGAGAAAACGCAGCCCAATGGTGCTACTTAAAGATGCCCAAGTTCAAGGCTTCTTCCTACTGTTCATCGTGGCTAGTTTGGTGGTTGCAGCATGGCTAAATCTCAATAACGGCTACCCTGTTGTTGATGCTCTGCGTATCTCCATGTTTAACATCGTATCCGTGGTAACAACAACGGGCTACGGTCTAGATGACTTTACCGCTTGGGGCGCGCTTCCAACCACACTGTTCGGTTTCATTATGATGGTAGGTGCCTGTTCAGGCTCAACAGCGGGTGGCATTAAAATCTTCCGCTTTCAGATCTGCTTTGCTTTGTTGAAGAACCAAATGATGAGGCTGATTCACCCAAATGGCGTTTTCGTACAGCGTTATAACCAACGCCCTGTGAATGAAGATATTGTGCGCTCAGTGGTTGCTTTTGGCCTTACCTTTGTCATCACCATCATTTTGATAGCTGGTTGCCTATCAGCGATGGGGTTAGATCCGGTCACTAGTATTTCTGGTTCGATTACAGCTGTTGCAAACGTAGGTCCGGGAATGGGCACAGTAATTGGCCCAACAGGTAACTTTGCACCGCTACCTGATGCGGCAAAATGGGTTCTAAGCTTTGGAATGCTTATGGGACGTTTAGAAATTTTGACGATTTTGGTACTGTTCTTCCCTGCATTCTGGAGACGCTAAATATGACGTTTATTCCCACTAAACTATCTATGGCTTTGATTGTCATCACTTCTAATGCAATGGCAAGCCAAGTAATCGAATTAAATGATGGACGTAAAGTCCAGCTCAATGATGATTTTACTTGGCAATATGTCCAACCTAATAGCACGAATCAAACTGCCACAACAGCAGTAGCAGCTGCACCGGTGATCGCTAAGCAGCACGGTACAACGCTGGTATTAGAAAGTGAAAAACCAAGCCTGCAACTGTCTGATTCTGGTGTCGATATCATCATTGGTTCAGCCAGCTACCAAGATGGAAAAGTGATTCTACCAACGGCTATTACCAATCAGAGCTCATTGTCTGTGATAAATATTCAGCTCAAAATTGAGCTTTTGGACAGCCAGGGGAAAAAGCTTGCAGAGCAAGAAACGGCTGTTTGGCAATCCATAAAACGTATGGCTGAAACGTATCTGCGACCAAAATCGGTCGCAGAAGGAAAAGTCATTGAAATTAAAGTTCCAAAAGCCGATAGCTATCAACTCATAGCAACGGTTTCAAACTTAGAAACACGCTAGATCGGATTTATGTAGAGATAAATAGCTAAGAAATGGCAAGCGCAGCCTGCAAGAACAAATCCATGCCATATGGCGTGGTTATAGGGAATGCGCTTTGCTACATAGAAAATTACACCCAGCGAATAAACCACACCACCAGCGGCCAGCAAAGTTAACCCACCGACATCTAGATTCAAAGCCAACTGGTAAATCACCACCAAAGATAACCATCCCATCGCCAAATATGAGATCAGTGAAAAGCGCTTAAAACGATACACAAACGCTATTTTCATCACTATCCCTAAAAGCGCGATCGACCAAATAACGATCATCAATCCAAAAGCGAGTGGTGTACGTAGTCCAACGAGCAGAAAAGGGGTATAGCTACCGGCTATCAACAAATAAATAGCGCAATGGTCAAAAGTTTTCAGCCAACGTTTGGCTCTCTGATGTGGAATAGCATGGTAAAGCGTTGAAGCAAGGAAGAGTGCTATCATACTGCCGCCATAAACGCTCATACTGGCAATAGTTAGGGCATCAGCACTATGGTCGACCGCTTTCACAAGCAATAATACTAAGCCGACAATACCCAATACTAAGCCAATGCCATGACTGATAGCATTCGCGACTTCTTCTTTTACACTGTATTCACTGACTGACATACCACACCCACTCAAAACTGGACAGTGGGCACAGTATGACACATTCAACTTACAACTGTAAGCTGAAATTGTTAATTTTAAGTTAAACCATCAAGAGTGAGAATCTAGGTATTCCAACACTCTTACTCCAGCTGCTTGTGGTGATTCGCCACTGGTAACGGTCATTTGGCGTTTGAGTTCGCCTAACCCCAACATACTAGCCAACATTCCTGTCGCGCCTCTCTGATATCGGTCTATCTCAAACCACATCTGCAAAGAATCTTTATCTCGGTAAGCGACAATTTCCAGTTCACGCCAGCGACCATGGAAAGGACCAGTAGTTGGAACAAACTCAAACTCTTGAACAAAAGGTAAAGCAAAACCTTTTGCAGCTTCACATTCTACCTGACGAAGGCGTAACCCCTGCTCTTCCAGCTCTGAAAAAATACCATCCATCAGAGGATCTGGACGCACAGTTAAAATATCTTTATCCGTTGGATCCAATGCCATCGCAATATCGAGACCTGTTTCCAACCAGACTTTGGCATCACCAATAGTGACAGGCGTATTCCAAGGTACGTCGAGCTCTACTTCAAAATCTCGTGTTTCACCCGGTTGTATTGTGAATGAATACGGTAGAGACCAGTCTGCCAACACATAAGTTTGATGAACTTTACGCTTACGAGAACCATGCTGCTTGGATCTGTCTTCTAAAACTTCTTCCACATAACGGCAGCATAATTTTAATTCAATATTATCAATATCCTGTGCCGTTGAACCACCATAGACATGAACAGTAAATTTTACTGGCTGACCAGGATAAAGCACTTCTTGCTGAAGAACAGAATCGACCTTCGCAGAACCAATTCCAAAACTGGCGAGGGTTTTCTTGAGAAATGACATACACACCTCCATCAATGTCTATTTATAGTAAAGCGCATCTCATAGTAAAACGTATGACTTTCAAAACTCAATTGCAGCCCTCACACAACCACTTCATTTTTTTTAACATATTAACTGGTTAACTATCGATCATTTGAAAACTTGGTGCTAATCTAACTTCGATATGATTTATATCGTTATTCCTAGACAATTTAAGTGGATTGGCGATTGCCAGAAGGAGTCATCCTTCAAACACTTCGGTGCAAGAAGAGCAGCTCATAGTTGCCTAGGTCCATTACATCGGCAATGGATATGCCTGACTGTTAGGTTAATGAATGCGCCCAACAACTGTCAGGTTTTCGCACACAAACCGTAGTGCAATGCGTCGTCGTAGTGGCTTCGTTGCTGCTCCGGTTGCGAAAAAACTCGCACCTGCAAAAACTCTTGTTGAGACCAATGCACTGACTGCATCGCCAGAGACAAAAGTCGAACAGGCTGCTTAGTATAGAAAAGCGCAGATAGCTTATAGCTATCTGCGCTTTTTTCTTTTCTACTCTTTCCTACATTTGATACCTTAAGCTAAAACCATTACAAGATTGTGGAGAAAGCTATGGCTATGAAGTGTCACCGTATTGAAGAACTGCTTGAGTTGCTAGAACCTGAATGGCAAAAAGACTCTGAATGTAACCTACTGCAATTCATTGTGAAGTTAGCTGGCGAAGCCGGTTACAAAGGCCAGTTGGAAGAGCTCACGGATGATGTACTCATTTACCACCTAAAAATGCGTAACAGCGCAAAAGATGAAATGATTCCAGGTATCAAAAAAGACTATGAAGAAGACTTCAAAACAGCATTACTTCGTGCTCGTGGTGTCATCAAAGATTAATTATTTCAGATAGATATAAAAGAGCGGCTGTATGTCGCTCTTTTTATACTGTTGCAAATGAAAATGCTGAAATAAAAAGCATTATTTGTTGTTAAAGATTGATTGCCTTAAAGAAATGAAAATGTTGATGACGTTATAATCACCCACTTATTACAACAATACTCGTCCTTCTCACTTTGTGCGGAAGGGGAAAGCAATGTCAAAGAGTGCCGTCATTAGAAACGGTACCTAAAAGCCCAAAGGATCATTCAATGAGTCAGGACAAAATAGACATTAAAGATGTGACTCCTAAAGTCTTCAACCCCAAGACCCATAAAGGTCAGGGAGGAGACAGGTTCAACCCAAGTAAGGGAATTTACGTTCGGGAAAGTAAAGGTACTTATCAAAAGCTACGCCGCTACGGTGGTTGGTTGTTATTACTACTATTTGGTTTGGTACCTTGGATTTCTTACGGTGAGCGCCAAGCTATCCTATTGGATCTTGGCAACCAGCAGTTCAATTTTTTCGGCACAACCCTTTACCCGCAAGATTTAACACTACTTGCTCTCCTGTTTATGATTGCCGCATTTGGATTGTTCTTCCTAACTACGTTTTTAGGACGGGTATGGTGTGGTTACCTCTGCCCACAAACTGTCTGGACATTTATGTACATATGGTTTGAAGAAAAACTTGAAGGCAGTGCCAACAAACGACGTAAACAAGACGAAGGTAAAATGACCGCCAAACTGGCAGTGCGTAAAACAATCAAACATATTGCTTGGTTTGCGATTGCGCTGGTCACTGGTTTTACATTTGTTGGCTATTTCGTTCCTGTTCGCGACTTAGTTATCGACTTTTTCACCTTAAACGCAACTTTTTGGCCAGTGTTCTGGGTACTGTTCTTTGCCATCTGTACTTATGGTAATGCGGGCTGGATGCGCTCAATCATGTGTATTCACATGTGTCCTTACGCTCGTTTCCAATCAGCGATGTTCGATAAAGACACCTTCATTGTTGGCTATAACACGGCTCGCGGAGAACAGCGCGGACCTCGTTCACGTAAAGCCGATCCAAAAGCGCTAGGGCTTGGTGACTGTATAGACTGTGACTTGTGTGTTCAGGTATGTCCAACCGGTATCGATATTCGCGATGGCTTACAATACGAATGCATCAACTGTGGTGCCTGTATTGATGCCTGTGATACCACCATGGAACGTATGGGCTATGAGAAAGGTTTAATTAACTACACCACAGAACACCGCCTTTCAGGTAAACACACCAAAGTAATGCGTCCTAAATTGATTGGCTACGGTGCTGTATTACTCATTATGTGTGGCCTGTTTGTCGCTCAAATTGCAGCGGTTGATCCTGCTGGATTAAGCGTTATTCGTGACCGAAACCAGCTTTTTAGAACCAATAGTTCAGGCGAAGTGGAAAACACCTACACTCTGAAAGTCATCAACAAAACTCAGCACACTCAGGCATACAAGCTCGATGTGACTGGTCTGACTGATGTCACTTGGTATGGCAAGCAAACGGTACAAGTTAAACCGGGCGAGGTGGTCAACCTACCAATGAGTTTAGGTGTAAAACCGGATAGCTTAAGTTCTCCTGTCGCGACAATTCAGTTTATACTCAGCGATGACAGCAACCAGTTCACGATAGAAGTTGAAAGCAGATTTATTAAGAAGCTATAAACTTTATCACCGAAAGAATTATGGAAAAGGGCTCAGTAATGAGCCCTTTTTAATCAATGACTCAAGCAACGTTTCACTTTGACGCTTTAACACCGGATCTAATGTGGTACGCATTAGAAAGCATCGGTATCCGCGCAGAATCTGGCTTTCTTGCGCTAAACAGCTATGAAAACCGCGTTTATCAGTTTGTCGATGAGGACAAACGACGTTTCGTCGTAAAGTTTTACCGTCCGCAACGCTGGACTACCGATCAAATTCGCGAAGAACACGAGTTTGCACTTGAATTGGCTGATGCAGAAATCCCTCTCGCGCCACCACTGGTTATAAACGGTACAAGTCTGCATCACTATCAAGGATACGACTTTGCACTGTTTAACAGCGTCGGAGGTCGTCAATTTGAAGTAGACAATCAAGAGCAGCTGGAATGGGTTGGCCGATTCTTAGGTCGTATCCATAAGGTTGGTGAAGGAAAAATATTCCAACATAGACCAACCTTGGGCTTGGAAGAGTTTCTGTATCAACCTAGAAAATTACTGCAAAACTCTCAATGCATCCCAATGCACCTTGAGAACGTGTTCTTCAACGATTTAGATTTACTGATCAAACAGATTGAGCAGCAATGGCCAGCAACTCACACCAATATTCGTCTCCACGGGGATTGCCATCCCGGTAATATTTTATGGCGTGATGGACCGATGTTTGTCGATCTGGATGACGCTCGCAACGGCCCAGCAGTGCAGGATTTATGGATGCTGCTCAACGGTGATCGCCAAGATAAACTTGTTCAACTGGATATTTTGCTTGAAGGCTACCAAGAGTTTTGCGATTTTAACGTCTCCGAATTGAAACTAATTGAACCGCTTCGTGGTCTACGAATGGTGCACTATATGGCTTGGTTGGCAAAACGTTGGGATGACCCAGCTTTCCCAATCGCCTTTCCTT
Organism: Vibrio sp. HM8-C; assembly: GCF_058630515.1. Taxonomy (NCBI): domain Bacteria; kingdom Pseudomonadati; phylum Pseudomonadota; class Gammaproteobacteria; order Vibrionales; family Vibrionaceae; genus Vibrio; species Vibrio sp. HM8-C. The sequence goes on along the minus strand of NZ_JBMMKS010000019.1, from coordinate 56,797 downwards.
GGTTCAACGATCCTAAATATTGGGAAGGCCAAGTGCTCGCATTCAAAGAACAAATCGCAGCATTAGACGAGCCCGTGCTCCCACTGATGCCACAATGGTAACATCACAGTATTAAGTTAGCGCCTTAAAAGGAAAAATGGAGTCCATAATGAAAAAATTGTTTGCACTGGTTGCAACCCTGATGTTTAGCCTATCGGCTTACGCAACAGACTTTCAGGAAGGAGTGCACTACAAAGAGCTCGACCTAACACCTTCTTCAAAACCTAGCGTAGTTGAGTATTTCTCTTTCTATTGCCCACACTGTAATCAGTTCGAGCCAATCATTGCTCAGCTAAAAGACAAATTGCCAGAAGGCGTGAAGCTACAAAAAAATCACGTATCTTTCATGGGTGGTAACATGGGTAAATCCATGAGCAAAGCTTACGCAACTATGATTGCTCTTGGCGTTGAAGATAAAATGATCCCTGTTATGTTCAACCGAGTACATAACTTACGTCAGCCACCAAAAGACGACCAAGAACTACGTCAGATCTTCACTGATGAAGGGATTGATGGTAACAAGTTCGATGCAGCGTTCAGCGGTTTCGCGGTGGATTCAATGGTTCGTCGTTTTGATAAACAGTTCCAAGAAGCCGGTCTAAGTGGTGTACCTTCTGTCGTAGTTAACAATCACTACCTAGTTCAAGCTCAAGGTATCAAGACTCTGGATGAATATTTTGAATTGGTTAATTTCTTAATCAATAAAAAGTAAACACAAAAAAGGGAGCACTAAGCTCCCTTTTTATTCATTAAGACTTGTAAATCTCTTTCAATAAATCGTCTTTGTCTTGCCACACATCCCCCAGCCATTGTTGAAATTGGCGTTTATAGGGTTTGTCATTGAAATAGTCACCTGAGACCTTCTCATCAACAGGTAATACTCGAATCCGTACCACTATCTTTGACATACGCCCCATCAACATATCTCTGAAAGGCTTCTCTACGTTGTCCGGGTAAGCAAGCGTAACATCAATGATATTCTCAAATTGCTCACCCATAGCAGCTAGTGTGTATGCGACACCACCAGATTTTGGCGGCAGAAGATGCTGATAGGCAGAGCGAACCGCTTGTCGTTTCTCTGCATCAAAACGGGTTCCTTCTACATAGTTCACAACCGTCGTTGGGTGGAACTTAAACTTCTCGCAAGAACGACGCGTGGTTTTCAAATCTTGACCACGTTTTTCTGGATGACGAAGTAAATACTCTCGGGAATAACGACGCATAAAAGGCATATCTAACGCCCAGCATCCCATACCGACAAATGGCACATAAAGCAGTTGATGCTTTAAGAAAAACTTAGGCATAGGTATGCGATCTTTAAACACCGAGCAAAGCACCACGATATCTGTCCAGCTTAAATGATTACTGATCAGCAAGTACCAACCGTCTTTCTTTAAATCTTCCCCACCTTCAATATCCCACTCAACAGGATTAGAAAGTGATAGCAGCCCTGCGTTTACCGTCGCCCACATCCACATCGCTTTATCAGCCATTTGAGTAGCACGGGCTTTGAGTCTCGGTGTTGGCAACAGCACTTTAATGACTGCAATCGCACAGATAATAAGAGAGCTTATCGCCGTGTTGGCAATAACCAATAATGCATTGATAACAAGCAGAAAATAAGACAACGCAGAGCCTTTACTTCAATGAACAAAAAATGAGCGCACAATTATACAAGCTTGTCATTTTTTTGAAATATCCTTCAGCAATGGTCAGAGTACTCACTAGCCTTTGTTGAATGGTAAGTAACTACTAACTGATTGATTGTGATGTCAGTTGTTTTAGCAATCTATCCATTGCTCGATAACCCAATGCTTCGGCCAAATGTGAACGATTGATCTGAGACTCCCCCTGCAAGTCGGCAATCGTACGCGCCACTTTGATAATTCGATGATAAGCACGTACAGACAATCCCAAACGATGTAGCGCATTCTCAAGAAATTCAGCATCCGGTTTCGTGAGCGGACAGACTTGCTCTATTTCTCGACTTTGCAAAAACGCGTTCACTTTACCGCTGCGCTCTAACATTTTCTCGCGTGCTTTCTGCACTCTTTGTTTAACAACAACCGTCGGCTCGCCTCTATCTCCTCCATTAGCTAGCGTGCCTTTTGGCAGTGCAGGAATTTCAATCGACATATCAAATCGGTCCAACAAAGGACCTGACAACCGGCTCAAATAACGCAGTATCACTTGTGGATTGACTCTTGCCTGCTCTCCCTCGTGATAACCTGTTGGGCTTGGGTTCAATGCCCCGACCAATTGAAAACGAGCGGGAAAGCGAGTTTTTCCTTGAACACGAGAGATGATGATCTCACCCGATTCCAAAGGCTCACGCAGTGAATCTAAAACCTTACGTTCGAACTCAGGCATTTCATCTAAAAACAGCAATCCATTATGGGCTAAGGATATTTCCCCAGGGCGAGGAATTGAGCCACCACCCACCAGAGCAGCCATTGAACTTGAATGATGAGGTGATCGAAATGGGCGCTGTTTCCAGTTATGAGCGTTGATTTCTTGCTGAGTTAGAGAAGCTACCGAAGCCGTCTCTATCGCTTCGGCATCAGTCATAGGTGGCAGTAAATCACACAAGCGTGAAGCCAACATGGTTTTGCCCGTACCGGGAGGTCCCAAAAACAGCAAGTTGTGATTTCCTGCAGCGGCAATTTCTAAAGCACGCTTTCCCTGTTGCTGTCCGATGATATCTTGTAAATCTCGTAGATGATTGGGTTCTGCTGGCAAATTTGAACTCTCAAATAGGCTCAATGTTTTCTGTCCACATAGGTCGGCACACACCTCCAGTAGAGTTTGAGCCGATTTATGCTGCTGACTATCGACTAAAGCTGCTTGGTCGCCGTTCCAGTGAGGAACCACCAAACAACGTTTGCTTTTGGATGCAGCCAATGCAGCCGGAAGTACGCCTTTCACACTTCGAAGCTCGCCAGATAGCGCCAGTTCTCCGATAAATTCATGCTTATCTAAGCATGTTTGTGCGATTTGGTTCGAAGCCGCCAAAATGCCCAGTGCAATAGGTAAATCAAACCTACCCCCTTCTTTGGGCAAATCTGCGGGTGCGAGGTTGACGGTAATTTTCTTCGCAGGGAAAGAAAACTGAGAGTTGATGATCGCACTGCGAACTCTATCTCTTGATTCCTTAACTGTGGTTTCTGGCAAACCGACCAAGGTGAACCCCGGCATACCGTTGCTGATATGAACTTCCACTGTAACTGAAGGTGCTTCCACACCCACACTGGCTCGACTATGGATAATCGCAAGTCCCATTTTGTCCCTTATTCTTTGATTAACAATCACTCAGCAGTGAATCCTCTGTCTGCTGGCCAATGGCATTTGTTATATATCGCGGGAGTTCAAAACGAGAATGTGAAAAAAGAATGAGTTTTTGCTTGTCATGTAACGGAGATGTATGTTACCACTAGAGACGCAAACAATTGCGCATACTATTAAAACGATTTTTTAGAGCATATTGATGAATTTGAACGCCCGCATTAACTCACTGATTACCCTGATTATCGTGGTCATTATTAAGACCGCGCGGGGACTTGCAGGCGTAAAATAATTGCCAAGATTCAAAAAGCCCCCGCACTGAAAAGTCCGGGGGCTTTTTTACAGCCTTTATGCTGAAACAAAAACAATAAGACTATACCCAAACTACTTGAAGTTGCAGGTAGGCGACAAGTGAGTGAATCCCCATGAGCATCGATAACTATGTGATTGGGGTGAACGAATGCAGACAACACCACTGCAGCTTCAAGTAGGAAGGGGATAAATAAAAAGCACATACTGATTAATACCTAGTCGGATATGTCAGGAAGAATGGGAGCGCACATGACGTGCAAACACAACACAACTAACCAACGCGATTCAAATCGCACTATCGGAGGCATACGATGACGGGAGCGCAACTAGTCGTAGCCGCTTTAAAACAGCAAGGTATCAAAACCGTTTTTGGTTATCCGGGTGGCGCAATAATGCCCATCTATGATGCTTTGTATGATGGCGGAGTAGAACACATACTGTGTCGCCACGAACAAGGTGCTGCAATGGCTGCCATAGGCATGGCCAGAGCCACTCAAGACGTAGCAGTATGTATGGCAACATCAGGCCCTGGAGCCACAAACCTTGTAACCGGCCTTGCCGATGCCTTTCTAGATTCCGTTCCACTCGTTGCTATCACAGGTCAGGTCGCCAGCTCTCACATTGGTACTGACGCTTTCCAAGAAATGGATGTGATAGGTATGTCTCTCTCCTGTACCAAGCACAGCTACCTCGTTACCGATATTAATGAACTGGCTCCAACTCTCGCTGAAGCGTTTGAGGTTGCTAAAACTGGCCGTCCAGGTCCGGTTATCGTTGATATCGCTAAAGACGTTCAACTTGGTCAAGCACCGGTGACATCACTACCAAGTTTTACTCCACCAGCAATCCCTCAGGTTGACCCACAACAGTTAGTGAAAGCACAACAGTTGATGGCCGAAAGTAAGCGTCCTGTTTTGTATGTGGGTGGCGGTGTTCAACTGGCTCACGCGACAGACTGCGTGCGCAACTTCTTGCGTTTAAACCCTATGCCTTCAGTAAGCACACTTAAAGGTTTAGGAACCATTGAGCGTCACGACCCACATTACCTTGGCATGCTGGGTATGCACGGTACCAAAGCCGCTAACCTAGTCGTTCAGGAAAGCGATTTGTTGATCGTTGTCGGTGCTCGTTTTGATGACCGAGTGACTGGCAAACTGGACACCTTCGCTCCTCATGCGAAAGTTATCCATATCGATATCGATGCTGCGGAGTTCAATAAGCTGCGTAAAGCGAATGCCGCACTGCGTGGTGACATCAACAGCATCTTGCCTCAGCTCGAATTAAGCCATGATATTTCATCTTGGGTACATCACAGTGAAAGCCTACGCAGTGGCTTTAAGTGGCGTTATGACCATCCGGGCGATCTCATCTACGCTCCGCTATTGTTGAAACAGCTATCAGACATGATGCCTGATAGTGCGATTGTCTCTACCGACGTAGGTCAACATCAGATGTGGGCAGCGCAACATGTACAGCCGCGCATGCCACAAAACTTCATCTCATCTGCCGGTTTGGGAACTATGGGCTTTGGCTTACCTGCCGCAATGGGCGCAGCGGTCGCTCGTCCAGAAGACCAATCTATTCTAGTTTCAGGTGATGGTTCATTCATGATGAACGTTCAAGAACTCGGCACACTGAAACGCCGCAAAATTCCGGTGAAGATGGTACTGTTGAACAACCAACGCCTAGGTATGGTTCGTCAATGGCAATCACTGTTCTTTGATGGTCGCCACAGCGAAACCATCCTTGATGACAACCCAGATTTCGTGATGCTGGCAAAAGCATTCGATATTCCGGGTAAAACTATCACCAAGAAAGAAGAAGTTGAGCCAGCATTGAAAGAGATGCTTGAGAGCAAAACTGCTTATCTGCTTCACGTGCTTATCGATGAAGAAGAAAACGTATGGCCGTTGGTACCGCCGGGCGCATCCAACAATGACATGTTAGAGAACACTTAAGAGAGGCTCACCATGCAAAGATATCTACTCGACATCAAAGCAGACGATAAACCAGTACTACTTGAGCGTGTTCTGCGTGTTATTCGCCACCGCGGATTCATCATTAAGCAAGTAGCGGCAACTCAGAACCACGAAAGCAAGGTTGCAAGCGTAGAGATTATTGTCGACAGTGACAGACCTATTTCTACCCTAACAAACCAGATAGAAAAATTATGGGACGTTCGTACTGTTGATGTAACCAACATCAGAAATGACGAGCTGCCAAACAACAATTTACAACAAAAAATTTGCGCTTAAACCCTTTAGGGCAAAGCAATAAGGTAAGGAAACACAACATGCCTAAATACCGTTCGGCCACCACTACACATGGACGCAACATGGCTGGAGCACGCGCACTATGGCGTGCTACTGGCGTTAAAGAAGAAGATTTCGGTAAGCCAATCATCGCAGTCGTGAACTCATTCACTCAGTTCGTTCCGGGTCACGTTCACCTTAAAGACCTAGGTCAACTGGTTGCTGCTGAAATCGAAGCGGCAGGCGGCATCGCCAAAGAATTCAACACCATCGCTGTTGACGATGGTATCGCAATGGGTCACGGCGGTATGCTTTACTCACTGCCTTCTCGTGAACTGATTGCAGACTCTGTAGAGTACATGGTGAACGCACACTGTGCTGATGCAATGGTGTGTATCTCTAACTGTGACAAAATCACTCCGGGGATGCTAATGGCGTCTATGCGCCTTAATATTCCTGTGATCTTTGTTTCTGGTGGTCCAATGGAAGCGGGTAAAACTAAGCTTTCTGACCAGATCATCAAGCTAGACCTTGTTGATGCAATGATGCAAGGCGCTGATCCTAAAGTTTCTGACGCGCAAAGCGAACAAGTAGAACGTTCTGCATGTCCAACTTGTGGTTCTTGTTCAGGTATGTTCACCGCAAACTCAATGAACTGTTTGACTGAAGCTTTGGGTCTATCTCAACCGGGTAACGGTTCTATGCTAGCAACACATGCTGACCGCAAAGAGCTGTTCATCAATGCAGGTCGTCGTATCGTAGAACTCACCAAACGTTACTACGAAAAAGATGACGCAAGTGCTCTACCACGTAATATCGCAAACAAAGATGCGTTCGAAAATGCGATGGCACTAGATATCGCGATGGGTGGTTCAACCAACACTGTTCTTCACCTGTTAGCAGCTGCTCAAGAAGGCGATGTGGATTTCGATATGACCGATATCGACCGCATGTCTCGCATGATCCCACATCTATGTAAAGTGGCTCCATCAACGCAGAAATACCATATGGAAGATGTTCACCGTGCCGGTGGCGTAATGGGTATTTTGGGTGAGCTAAACCGTGCAGGTCTGCTTCACAGCAAAACCAACACCGTTCTTGGCATCACAATGGAAGAGCAGCTTAACCAATACGATGTCATGCAAACCAGTTCTGATGCAGTGAAAGACTTCTTCCGCGCAGGCCCTGCTGGTATCCGTACCACTCAAGCTTTCTCGCAAAATTGCCGTTGGGACACATTAGACATTGACCGTAAAGACGGTTGTATCCGCGAGAAACAACACGCGTTCAGCCAAGACGGTGGCCTGGCAGTACTTCGCGGTAACATCGCCCTCGATGGCTGTATCGTTAAAACAGCAGGCGTAGATGAAAGTATCCTCAAGTTTGAAGGTCCAGCGGTGGTATTTGAAAGCCAAGAAGATGCCGTTGAAGGCATTCTTGGTGGCAAAGTGAAATCTGGCGATGTAGTAGTTATTCGTTACGAAGGTCCTAAAGGTGGTCCGGGCATGCAAGAGATGCTTTACCCAACCACTTACCTCAAATCTATGGGTCTAGGTAAAGAGTGTGCACTATTAACTGACGGTCGTTTCTCCGGTGGTACTTCTGGTCTATCAATCGGTCACGTATCTCCTGAAGCAGCGAACGGTGGCACGATCGGTTTGGTGAAAGCAGGCGACACTATCTCTATCGACATTCCAAACCGTACCATTGTGTTACAAGTCTCAGAGCAAGAGCTTGCTGAGCGCCGCTCTGAACAAGAGAAGCTAGGTTGGAAACCTGTTGATCGTCAACGTGAAGTTTCTTTTGCACTAAAAGCTTATGCCAGCATGGCAACCAGTGCTGACAAAGGCGCGGTGCGAGATAAATCTAAGCTAGAGGGCTAGCTTTATGACCTTGACCCAACAAACTGGCGCAGATTATCTGCGCCAAGTCCTTAGAGCTCCTGTCTATGAAGTGGCGAACGTTACGCCACTTCAGGAAATGCCTCGCCTGTCTGCACGTATCGGTAACCAAGTGCAGATCAAGCGTGAAGACCGCCAACCCGTGCACTCGTTTAAGCTGCGTGGTGCTTACAACATGGTGGCGAACCTGACCGAAGAGCAAAAAGCAGCAGGTGTTATCGCAGCCTCTGCGGGTAACCATGCTCAAGGTATGGCGTTGTCTGGCACTAAACTCGGTATTAAAACGACCATCGTCATGCCTCGCACTACACCTGATATCAAAGTAGAAGCAGTTCGCGGATTTGGCGGTAACGTTATTCTTCACGGCAGTAACTTTGACGAAGCAAAAGCAGAAGCAGAGCGTCTATCGGTAGAAAACGGTTATACCTTTGTCCCTCCTTTTGACCATCCATTAGTGATTGCAGGTCAAGGCACTATTGGTATGGAGATGCTGCAGCAAAACGGTCATCTCGATTACATATTTGTGCCAGTCGGTGGCGGTGGTTTAGCAGCAGGTGTTGCGGTACTGGTTAAGCAACTGATGCCTGAAATCAAAGTCATTGCGGTAGAACCTGAAGATTCAGCCTGTTTAAAAGCGGCTCTGGATGCAGGTGAACCTGTGGTGCTTGACCAAGTGAGTATGTTTGCCGACGGCGTGGCAGTAAAACGCATCGGTGATGAAACCTTCCGCCTATGTCAGCAATATCTAGACGGTCATATAACAGTATCAAGTGATGAAATCTGTGCTGCAGTAAAAGATATCTTTGAAGATACTCGCGCTATTGCTGAGCCTTCAGGAGCTTTAGCTCTGGCTGGATTGAAAAAATTCGCTGAGAAAAACCAACTAAAAGATAAGAAACTGGCAACCGTACTATCGGGGGCTAACACCAACTTCCACGGTTTGCGTTATGTTTCAGAACGATGTGAATTGGGTGAAAAGCGTGAAGGTCTACTCGCGGTAACGATTCCAGAACAAAAAGGCGCATTCTTTAAGTTCTGTCAAATCATCGGCAATCGTGCTGTAACTGAGTTTAACTACCGTTATAGCGATGACGAACTCGCGAATATCTTTGTTGGTATTCGTTTGGCTGGTGGTCAAGAAGAGCTAAATTCAATCATCAAAGAGTTACGTGCTTCAGGCTATCCAGTTCAAGATCTCTCCGACGATGAAATGGCGAAACTGCATACCCGTTATATGATTGGTGGTAAGCCGTCTAAACCATTGAAAGAACGTTTATACAGCTTTGAATTTCCAGAATATCCGGGGGCGCTGCTCAAATTCCTAAGCACTTTGGGTACTCACTGGAACATCAGCCTGTTCAACTACCGTAACCACGGTGCAGACTATGGTCGCGTACTGTGTGGTTTTGAACTTGAACAATCAGACTTAGAGCGTTTCTCTGCTCATCTGGTTGAACTGGGCTATCGCTGTAAAGATGAAACCGACAACCCGTCGTATCGTTTCTTCTTGGCAAAATAAGCCTCTCTCTTCTCTATACGAAAGACGAAAGATGAAAGACGAAAGCCATCGAATATTGATGGCTTTTCTTTTGTGCTTCGTTTTAGTTTTGACGCAAAAGAAAAGCTCCCGCCGATGGCAGGAGCTTTCACTGAGCTTAGCGCTTCAATCCTTATTTGATAAGGTCAAAACGGTCAGCATTCATCACTTTAGTCCAAGCTGCGATGAAGTCTTTTACGAACTTCTCTTGGTTATCATCTTGAGCATACACTTCCGCGTATGAACGCAAGATTGAGTTTGAACCAAACACTAGGTCAGCGCGAGTTGCAGTGAACTTAGCTTCGCCAGTCTTACGGTCACAGATATCGTAAGAGTTGCGACCTGTTGGTTTCCAAGTAAATGCCATGTCGGTTAGGTTAACGAAGAAATCGTTAGTCAAAGTACCAACGCGGTCAGTAAACACGCCGTGTTTGCTGCCACCATGGTTAGTACCTAGAACACGCATACCACCGATAAGCACAGTCATCTCTGGTGCAGTCAAACCAAGCAGTTGAGCACGGTCTAGTAACATCTCTTCAGGTGTCACTGTGTAGTGTTTCTTCTGCCAGTTACGGAAACCGTCTGCTACAGGCTCAAGTACATCAAATGATTCTGCATCAGTTTGTTCTGCTGTTGCATCACCACGACCTGCTGCAAATGGTACTTTAAAATCGTAACCAGCAGCTTTTACCGCTTTCTCGATACCCACGTTACCTGCAAGAACAATCGTATCTGCAATGCTGATACCAAATTCTTGTGCAACCTTAGTCAGCTCAGCAAGAACTCGAGCTAAACGCTCTGGCTCATTGCCTTCCCATGCGTTTTGAGGAGCAAGGCGGATACGAGCACCGTTTGCACCACCACGTAGATCTGAATTACGGAAGGTACGTGCACTATCCCAAGCTGTAGCAACCAACTCTGATACAGTTAAACCAGTAGCTGCGATCTTAGCTTTCACAGCTTCAATATCGTAACCAGTCACGCCTGCTGGAATAGGATCTTGCCAAATCAAATCTTCTGCAGGTACATCTGGACCAACATAGTTTGCTTTAGGACCTAAATCACGGTGTGTCAATTTAAACCAAGCACGAGCAAACACTTCGTTAAAGTACGCTGTATCTTGGTGGAAGCGCTCAGAAATCTTACGGTATTCCGGGTCAACTTTCAGTGCCATGTCCGCATCAGTCATCATTGGGTTGTAACGGATTGATGGATCTTCAACGTCTACTGGCTTGTCTTCTTCAGCGATGTCTACTGGCTCATACTGCCATGCACCTGCTGGGCTCTTAGTCAGTTTCCACTCGTGTTCTAGCAGCATCTTGAAGAAGCCGTTATCCCACTGTGTTGGATGAGTTGTCCATGCGCCTTCGATACCACTTGTCACTGTATCGCGACCGATACCGCGAGACTTATGGTTGTTCCAGCCAAGACCTTGCTCTTCAATGTCAGCCGCTTCTGGATCTGGACCTAGGTTTTCAGCTTTGCCGTTACCGTGAGCTTTACCCACAGTATGACCACCAGCCGTTAGCGCTACAGTTTCTTCGTCGTTCATTGCCATGCGAGCAAATGTTACACGCATGTCAGCCGCAGTTTTAAGTGGGTCAGGATTGCCATCCACACCTTCTGGGTTTACGTAAATCAAACCCATCATTACTGCTGCTAGAGGATTTTCTAGGTCACGTTCACCTGAGTAACGGCTACCTTCGCCACCACTCTTCGCTAACCACTCTTTTTCAGAACCCCAATAAATGTCTTTTTCTGGATGCCAGATATCTTCACGGCCGAACGCAAAACCAAAGGTTTTTAGACCCATTGATTCATAAGCAATGTTACCCGCAAGAATCATCAAGTCAGCCCAGCTGATTTTGTTGCCGTATTTTTTCTTGATTGGCCATAGTAGACGACGCGCTTTATCTAGGTTCGCGTTATCTGGCCATGAGTTTAGAGGAGCAAAACGTTGGTTACCGGTAGAAGCACCACCACGACCATCCGCAGTACGGTAACTACCCGCTGAGTGCCAAGCCATACGAATCATCAAACCGCCGTAGTGACCCCAGTCTGCTGGCCACCATTCTTGGCTATCTGTCATTAATGCTGTTAAGTCTTTCTTCAAAGCTTCTACATCAAGCTTCTTTAGTTCTTCTCGGTAGCTGAAATCTTCACCAAGTGGGTTAGTTTTCTTATCGTGTTGATGAAGGATGTCCAAGTTTAGTGCATTCGGCCACCAGTCCATTACCGTTGAACCCGTTGATGTCATGCCACCATGCATCACCGGACATTTACCTGTTGAATTGTGATCTTTGTTATTCATAAGGGATGCTCCTTTCAAAGCAGAAGTTTTGTAATATTCTCTTACATCCAAACCTATTATTTAGATGTTAATATTTCTCAGTTACGAATTAGGTTATATGCTTTTTAATTATTTCAAACTTATTATATTAATAGTTTGAAATATGATCACATTATTTAAACCGATTAAATCAATAAGAGAAATCTATCAAACAGATAAAACTTGCTTGATTACGACATAAAAACCAACACAAAATAATAAAAATCAAAAACTTAAATTAATATCATTTTTATATCAATGTATAAAAACCGGCTAAAAACCGAGTTAATTCACGTTAGAAAAAGCGAAAAAACTGACAAGAATAAACCCACAGAGACTCCAGAAAGCACCTACAATTAGAAAAGAAAAATTCCTAATAATTTCTATATATTTTCATATTTAAAAATAAATAACGAAAAACAAAAAATTTAAATATTCAAAATAAAGAAGGACTATTCGTTTTATATTCGCTTCTATATAGCCACAAAAGAATAAATCGACGTCGTCTATACTCAGGCTTAAAAACTATATACCCACATTTACTATGCGTGTTATGCATAGATCTAATGCTAAAGTTTCATTTAATTCATCAAGCTATCAAGGCTAGACTGTAGTCAATCAAGACAAATCACTCATGGAGGAACTTTATGTTTCAAGCTTTAACTCTTAACCAAGAAGACAAACGCACCATCGCATCGATTGAACAAATTGACGAATCTCAGCTTCCTGAAGGTGAAGTGGTTGTTGCTGTTGACTACTCCTCATTGAATTACAAAGATGGCCTAGCCATTACTGGTAAAGGCAAAATAATCCGTAACTTTCCTATGGTGCCTGGCATTGACCTAGCAGGTAAAGTTATCAGCTCTGAAGATGCTCGCTATAAAGAAGGTGATGCCGTTGTTCTAACTGGCTGGGGCGTTGGAGAAAATCACTGGGGCGGAATGGCACAAAAAGCGCGCCTAAAAGCGGATTGGTTAGTTCCTCTTCCTCAAGGCTTCTCTGCCAAACAGGCCATGATGGTTGGTACTGCAGGATTTACTGCAATGTTATGTGTACAAGCATTGTTAGATGCGGACATTAAACCTGAAGACGGTACTATTCTTGTTACCGGTGCTAGCGGTGGTGTGGGTTCAGTGGCGGTAACACTACTGGCTCAGTTAGGATACAAAGTAGCAGCCGTAACTGGTCGTGTTGAACAAAATGGGCCATTGCTTGAAAAATTAGGTGCGAGTCAGATTATTGATCGCAGTGAATTTGAAGAACCTGCACGTCCATTAGAAAAACAAGTTTGGGCAGGTGCAGTCGATACTGTCGGCAGCAAAGTATTAGCGAAAGTGTTAGCACAGATGGACTACAACAGCGCGGTTGCTGCTTGTGGGTTAGCTGGTGGTTTTGACCTTCCAACGACAGTCATGCCATTTATACTGCGTAACGTTCGTCTGCAAGGCGTTGACTCAGTGAGCTGCCCGCTAGAAAAACGTGTTGCTGCATGGAAGAAGCTTGCAGAGCTTTTACCTGCAAGCTACTTCGAACAAGCGTGTACAGAAATCGACTTGGCACAAGCGCCGAAATACGCAGAAGACATAACAAACGGTCGAGTAACTGGTCGTGTCGTTATTAAGCTGTAACTTGTCAGTAGATAAGGCTCTAAGAGCCTTATCTATTCAAGCCCCATATCTTCTACCCGCTTCGCTATTAGTTTTCCGCACTCTTCTTTCACAATACTTCTCAACCACTCCTGTACCGGAGAGTGTTCGCAACGCGGATGCCAAATCATTGAATAATCGAAAGGCGTAAAGTGAAACGGCAATGGTTTCACAACGAGATCGTGTCGCTCTGCAACTAAATAAGCGAGATCCGCCGGAACCGTCATAATCAAAGACATCATATCGATGATCGCCAACGCAGCCTCTAAATGATAAGCACGTAACACCATTTTTCTTGGTGGGTAAGATATTAAGGCTTGTTCAATAAGTGCTTTTACACCATCGCTGATAGCTATCATTGCATGAGGAAACCGCAAATAATCTTGCAGACTCATCGTTTTCTCTGCCAATGGGTGCTGTTTTGATAGTAAGCACAGCACACCGACCCTACCCAAAATCTCATGTTGCAGCGGCTCAATGGCTCTAATAGGTCGACAGATAGCGAGATCAGCGCCTTCATAAGTCAGTTGGTCAATCAGGCGTTCATGCTGAAGCGGCAGGAATTCGAAAGCAACGTTTGGCGCCTCTTTATATATTCGAGGTAAAGCGAAAGGCAGAATAGTCTGCATTGCATAATCGGTTGTGGCGATGGTAAAGGTGTGATCATAGGAAATGGGATTAAAATCTGTGGGAGAAAGTACCTGCCGAAGCGATTCTAAAGGTTCACCTAGAGCCAAATTTATCGCTAACGCTTTTTCAGTTGGAATAAGGTGTTGTCCCTGACGAGTGAACAGCGGATCCGACAATAAATCTCGCAAGCGCCCTAATACGCGACTCATCGCAGATTGGCTTAGATTTAATCTTTCTGCTGCTCGGCTGACACTGCACTCTTCAACAAGAACTCGCAATGCAATCAGCAGATTCAAATCGCGGCGATAAACGTCTTCTAATTCCACAATAACACTCAGGATTTAAAACAATAGTCAGAGTGTAACCAATAAATAAAAAAAATCCCGCCTTTCAGCGGGGAAGCCCAAGAAAACTGGGGATAGTGTCGGAATATCGTAGAGCATAGTATGACAATTAATGTTTCTGTTCTTCAGACGAACCTTGCCACAGGTGCATCTCAAGCCAGATACCACTGAGTGATGCAATAACACCCACCAACGGCATGAGAGATTGTTCAACCGGCGTTTTAATAACTAATGAGCAAAAGGAGATAAAACACATAACCGAATAGATGGTCAGTCTATCTAATGCTGTTAACATACAACCCCCGACTCACTTGTTACCAACTTGTTAACGAATTTAAACTAAATTGTTTCAATTGCCAAGAGTTTATTGAATAATTTTTCTCCAACAGTATTATCTACGCCCTAAATGTGACATCCGTTAGGTTTACTATGAGTTTCAACCAAGAAATTGCCGATAACATTAGTGTCGATAAAGTATTAGAAGCTGAAGGATTACGCTGCCCAGAACCTGTGATGATGGTCAGAAAGACAATTCGAACTATGCAGGATGGTGAGGTGCTGCTGGTAAAAGCGGATGACCCATCGACCACTCGAGACATTCCGAGTTTCTGTCGCTTTATGGATCATCAGTTGCTGTCATCAAAAACAGACGAATTGCCGTACCAGTACCTAATCAAAAAAGGTATGGACTAAAAAGCGGGAATGGAAAACAACAAAGGCTGCCACAACCCACTTAAGTTAACAAATCGATGGTTAACAAGGTGAAGTAATAGCAGCCTTTTGCTTAATCTTGATTTTCTACTGAGCGTAGCTCAACTTTCAGATTGTTAACTTGCTTTTGCAACGCTCGAATTTCGTTATGCAACGGAATGATGTGAGAGACACGAATCCAAGATTCCACCGTTAACCCCGCCATAATGATCGCACCGGCAACCATAGGTAGCCACATTTCAGTTAACGACATTCCAAGCAAAGTTAAAACAAAGCCAAACGTAAACAAGTAACTCTGACTTTTAACGCTCATCCCCATGTATCGTGACAACATAAACGAGCCCTCTTTTAGAAAATTCGCCTATTACACTAGCATGACAAGCGTGACACAAATATGTCAGCCTGCGCATTATTGGTTGTTATTTAAACAATAATTGCAACCAAAAATTACAGGCTGACACGAGCGAATTATAAGAAAGCTGTACCAGCAGCCAATGCCAAGAACAGTAGCGCAGTGACTTTGCGGATAATGCCTAACGGAAGTTTGTCTGCAGACAATTTGCCAATCAACACAACAGGAACATTCGCCAGCAGCATACCAATCGTCGTACCTAGAACAACCATAGTTAATGCATCAGAGAACTGAGCACCCAGGATAGACGTTGCGATCTGAGTTTTATCTCCGATCTCTGCGACAAAGAATGCAATGAAACTGGCAATGAAAGGTCCACGATTCGAGATCTCTTCATCGTCGTCCAGTTTATCTGGAATCAACACCCACCCAGCCATCGCTAAGAAACTGACCACGACAACCCATTTAAGAACTTCTGGAGATAAATAATCAGCAACAACAACACCTAGCCATGCAGCAAGAGCATGATTGACCACAGTTGCAAGGAAAATAGCTGCAATAATAGGAACCGGTTTACGGTAACGACTGGCTAACAGAAGAGATAGTAATTGGGTTTTGTCACCGATTTCGGCTAAGGCGACTGTTGTAATTGAAATTGCTAAAACGCTCACGACCTACTCATTAGGGCAGGGATTATTATATAAACCATAGACAAACCCTACGCCCTACCCAAGTTCGCAGTGTTTGTCTAAGGTCTTGCTAAACTCGAAGGGCTTCGAGTCTCGGACGCCATGGTGATTTTGCACCAATTATGTTGACGAACGAATCAATACCACTTGCCATGGTCATTGATAAGCTACTCCCCAAAGACAGGCGGAATTCTATACAGCATCGTTATTAATCTCAACCCTAAATTCGCCATAAGCTTCTATTTAACTTTTTCTCTTATCAAAGAATAAAGGCTAATAAACGATAAAAACTCTCCTAAAAGAAAGTTTAAGCTAATAATTAAGCAATATTGGCACTACTTTGTCAGGGAATAACTGGGTATACTTGATCGTTATTTTTTATCAATTCAGACAGAAGAATCGCGCGAACCTGACTATGCAAAAATACGATATCAAAACCTTTCAGGGTATGATCCTCGCGCTGCAGGATTATTGGGCCCAACAAGGCTGTACCATTGTTCAGCCATTAGATATGGAAGTGGGCGCAGGTACGTCTCACCCAATGACGTGCTTACGAGCTCTTGGCCCAGAGCCAATCGCTACAGCGTATGTTCAACCTTCACGCCGTCCAACTGATGGCCGTTACGGTGAAAACCCTAACCGTCTTCAGCACTACTACCAATTCCAGGTAATCATTAAACCGTCACCAGACAACATTCAAGAGCTGTACTTAGGTTCTCTGAAAGTACTTGGCGTTGACCCACAAGTACACGACATCCGTTTCGTGGAAGACAACTGGGAAAACCCAACTCTAGGTGCATGGGGTCTTGGCTGGGAAGTTTGGCTAAACGGTATGGAAGTAACTCAGTTTACTTACTTCCAACAAGTTGGTGGTCTAGAGTGTAAACCTGTTACAGGCGAGATCACTTACGGTATCGAGCGTCTAGCTATGTACATTCAGGGCGTTGATTCTGTTTACGACTTGGTATGGACAGATGGCCCACTAGGCAAAGTGACCTATGGCGACATCTACCACCAAAACGAAGTTGAGCAATCAACTTACAACTTCGAACATGCAGATGTGGATTTCCTATTCACTTTCTTCGACCAGTGCGAAAAAGAGTGTAAACACCTGCTTGAGCTAGAAAAGCCTCTTCCGTTACCAGCTTATGAGCGCATTCTAAAAGCAGCTCACGCATTCAACTTATTGGATGCACGTAAAGCAATCTCAGTAACAGAGCGTCAGCGTTACATCCTACGTATCCGTAACCTAACTAAATCGGTTGCAGAAGCGTACTACGCATCTCGTGAAGCTTTGGGCTTCCCTATGTGTAAAAAGGGTGAGGACAAATAAGATGGCAAAAGAATTTCTAATTGAACTCGGTACTGAAGAGTTACCACCAAAGCAACTTCGCACATTAGCGGAAGCATTTGCTGCAAACTTTGAAGCGGAATTGAAAGCCGCTGACCTTGCTCATGAAGGTATCAAATGGTTTGCAACACCACGTCGTTTAGCACTTAAAGTCACCAACCTTTCTGAAGGTCAGGCTGACAAAGTGGTTGAAAAGCGTGGTCCTGCGGTTGCAGTAGCTTTTGATGCAGACGGTAAACCAACCAAAGCTGCTGAAGGCTGGGCTCGTGGTAACGGCATCACTGTTGAACAAGCAGATCGCCTAAAGACAGACCAAGGCGAATGGCTGCTTTACAAACAAGAAGTGAAAGGCCAAGAAGCAAAAGCGGTTGTTGTTGAACTGGCAGCAAAAGCACTGGCTAACTTACCTATCGCGAAACCAATGCGTTGGGGTGATAAAGAAACTCAATTTATCCGTCCGGTAAAAACACTGACTATCCTGTTCGGTGAGGAGCTTATCGAAGGCGAAATCCTTGGTGTAAGTTCTTCTCGTACTATCCGTGGTCACCGTTTCATGGGCGAAGCAGAATTCACTATCGATTCTGCATCTCAATACCCAGCGATTCTAGAAGAGCGCGGAAAAGTCATCGCTGACTACGATGCTCGTAAAGCAACCATCATTGCTGATGCACAGAAAGCAGCACTACAAGTTGGCGGCGTTGCAGACCTAGAAGATGACCTAGTTGAAGAAGTAACTTCTCTGGTTGAATGGCCTGTTGTGCTTACTGCTAAGTTTGAAGAAAAGTTCCTCAAAGTACCTTCAGAAGCTTTGGTTTACACCATGAAAGGCGACCAGAAGTACTTCCCTGTTTATGACGCAGATAAGAAACTGCTACCTAACTTTATCTTCGTATCAAACATCGAGTCTAAAGAGCCTCGCCATGTTATCGAAGGTAACGAGAAAGTAGTTCGTCCACGTCTTGCTGATGCAGAGTTCTTCTTCAACACAGACCGCAAGAGCAAACTGGTTGATCGTCTACCTCAACTTGAAACGGCAATCTTCCAGCAACAACTGGGCACAATCAAAGACAAAACAGACCGTATTACTGAACTTGCAGGCTACATTGCTGAACAAATCGGTGCGGATGTTGAGAAGTCAAAACGCGCAGGCTTGCTAGCAAAATGTGACCTAATGACATCAATGGTATTCGAGTTTACCGATACTCAAGGTGTTATGGGCATGCACTACGCACGTCATGATGGTGAAGCTGAAGAAGTTGCAGTAGCCCTTAACGAGCAATACATGCCTCGTTTTGCTGGCGACAACTTGCCAACCAACGGTGTGTCAGCAGCGGTTGCTATGGCTGATAAACTAGACACTATCGTAGGTATCTTCGGTATTGGCCAAGCACCAAAAGGCAGTGACCCATTTGCACTACGCCGCGCATCTCTAGGTGTACTGCGCATCATCGTCGAATACGGCTACAACCTAGATTTAGTAGACTTAGTCGCGAAAGCGAAATCACTGTTTGGTGATCGTTTAACTAACGAAAGCGTTGAGCAAGACGTAATTGAATTTATGCTAGGTCGTTTCCGCGCATGGTACCAAGATGAAGGTTTCAGCGTAGACATCATCCAAGCGGTACTAGCTCGTCGCCCAACCAAACCAGCAGACTTTGACCAACGAGTTAAAGCGGTTTCTCACTTCCGTGAGTTGGATGCAGCAGAATCACTTGCAGCAGCAAACAAACGCGTGGGTAACATTCTAGCGAAATTCGAAGGCGAACTGCCAGCTGAGATCGAACTGTCTCTTCTTCAGGAAGATGCAGAGAAAGCTCTGGCTGAAAACGTTGAAGTACTAACAGAAGCGCTAGAACCGGCGTTTGCAACAGGCAACTACCAACAAGCACTGAGCCAACTTGCTGCGCTGCGTGAGCCAGTAGACGCGTTCTTTGATAACGTAATGGTAATGGCAGAAGACGAAGCGCTGAAGAAAAACCGCTTAACTCTGCTTAACAACCTACGTAACTTGTTCCTGCAAATTGCGGATATTTCACTGCTACAAAAGTGATATAACGTTTCAGTTTGACTAGCTCAAACTACAAAGAGCGGCTAACTCATCGGAGTTGAGCCGCTTTTTTTATATATCGATACTTTGCCCCTAAATAGTGCTTTGCCTCACAAAAACATTGCGGTATGTTCAGGAGCTACTCTAAACGGCTGAGAATCTATCCGCCGACAATACTCCAAATAAACACAACCCCAGGTAGTCAGTAATGCAGTTTTCAACTTTTGGCGAGAAATTTAATCGATATTCAGGTATCACCCAATTAATGGATGATCTTAATGATGGTCTACGCACTCCGGGTGCCATCATGCTTGGTGGAGGTAACCCTGCCGCCATCCCAGAAATGCTCGATTATTTCCGACTGACAACCGAAGAAATGCTAGCTGATGGCTCGTTACTGGCGGGAATGACCAACTACGATGGTCCTCAAGGTAAAGATGTCTTCATCAGCGCGTTAGCCAAATTGCTACGTGATACTTACGGCTGGGACATTTCAGAAAAGAACATCAGCTTAACCAACGGCAGCCAAAGTGGTTTTTTCTACCTGTTCAACCTGTTTGCCGGTAAACAACCAGATGGCAGCTTTAAGAAGATTTTATTGCCTCTAGCACCTGAATACATTGGTTATGGTGATGCGGGTATCGACGAAGATATTTTCGTTTCTTACCACCCAGAAATCGAACTGCTGGACAACGGTCTATTCAAATACCACGTGGATTTTGAGCAACTAAAAATCGACGATTCCGTTGCAGCTATCTGCGCCTCTCGCCCAACCAACCCTACGGGGAATGTGTTAACAGAGGAAGAGATCCACAAACTCGACCAATTGGCTCGTGAAAACAATATCCCACTGCTGGTGGATAACGCTTATGGCGTACCATTTCCAAACATCATCTTTGAAGATGTAGAACCGTTCTGGAATGAGAACACCATTCTCTGCATGAGTTTATCGAAACTCGGACTTCCGGGTGTTCGCTGCGGCATCGTGATTGCCAACGAACAAGTCACTGAAGCACTGAGCAATATGAACGGCATCATTAGCTTAGCACCAGGGAGCGTTGGCCCTGCTCTGGCTCATCGCATCATTGAAAAGAACGACTTGCTACGTTTGAGTGAAGAGGTGATTAAGCCTTTCTATAAACAAAAATCACAGCGTGCAGTAGAGCTTCTACAACAAGCTATCGATGATGAACGTTTCCGCATTCACAAACCGGAAGGCGCTATATTCTTATGGCTGTGGTTTGATGAACTGCCAATTACTACTATGGAACTTTATAAACGTTTGAAAGAACGCGGAGTTCTGATCGTTCCGGGTGAATATTTCTTTATTGGTCAGAAGGAAGATTGGGCTCATGCTCATCAGTGCCTACGCATGAACTATGTTCAAGATGATGAAGCGATGCAAAAAGGTATCGCAGTCATCGCTGAAGAAGTTAAGAAGGCGTATCAGGAAGCATAAAACAGACACAAAAAAGCCCGCTTTCGCGGGCTCTTTCATATTAATTCTCTAGTAAGTGCTTGCCGTTAATGGCTATCTTTCTTGGTTGCATCACTTCTGGAATTTCACGTTCCAAATCGATATGTAGCAAACCATTCTCCATATTGGCACCAATCACTTTTACGTAGTCCGCTAATTGGAACTTACGCTCGAAATCACGCTCGGCAATACCTTGATAAACGTATTTTTTTTCTTCTGCTGCTTTACGTTCACCGCGTACGATTAAGGTGTTTTCTTGTTGAGTGATATCTAGCTCTTCGTCAGCAAATCCAGCTACCGCCATCGTAATGCGGAACTTGTTCTCTTCTTGCTGCTCGATGTTGTATGGAGGGAAACCGCCTTGGCTATTTTTCGCTGCGTTCGCTTCCATCATGTTTAGAAGACGATCAAAACCAATTGCGTTACGGTATAGAGGAGTAAAATCTACAGTTCTCATAATAAGTATCCTTCTGTGAAGCAATATTTAAAAACAATCATTGATGAAGCGAACTCTCCTTTAGGACGAGTCAGTGGAAACCCACCAGCTGCGGCATTTCCTGCTTCGTAAATAGATATAAGGTCTGTTTTATCTCTTTCAAGCCTAGGGTAAAAAATTTTTTGTATTGCCCAAAAGCAGCCTATATGGCACCTGATTGCATAAAAAATGATAAAAGTATCAGGAGTCTTGGAGGCCTATCACAAATTAACACCAATCCGCACAATATACCGTTCAGAGTTCTAGCCAAATAAAATCGGTGGGTTAGACTCGAACATGTTAATGCAATGTTAAAACCATAAGGACAATTGATTGTCCCATCCCTACGTATTGAACCATCCTAGATGACGCTACTTTCCATCACACAAATACACCTGCCTAGTAGCTGTCACGTAATAAAGGAACTGATAGAACATGATCAACGACGCTTACCATTATCAAAATAAATTCAATAACGTCGCGCAATTACTGGAAGATGGATTTTCCCGTTTTGACGAAAAACCGGCTTTTCACTGCTTAGGTCAATCCTTAAGCTATGCCGAAATAGAGCAGAAATCTCGTTATCTTGCTCAGTGGTTTCAACATCAATGTGGTTTGAAGGCTGGTGATCGCATCGCCATTCAACTTCCCAACCTGACTCAATATCCGATTGTTACCTACGCCGCTTTTCGCGCAGGTCTGGTTATTGTCAATACTAACCCGCTCTACACCTCAAGAGAGATGAAGCATCAGTTCAATGATTCCGGCGCTCGAGTTCTGGTCATTCTGGAAGATTTAATGCCTAAATATCAGGCTATTGAAGATGAACTGTGCATAGAGAAAGTTCTGATCACCGCCGCACCCGATCTACTTACAGGTAAACAACAAGATCGTGGCGACTATTTTGATTTCAACTCAGTAATCAGTGAAGGTGAACACCTGCCACCAGTATTTGAAAATAACGCACAGATTAACGATATTGCGGTTATCCAATACACTGGCGGTACAACAGGCGTATCAAAAGGAGCCTGTTTAACTCACGGTAACTTGATGGCAAACGCCTCACAAATGAACATTCGAATCATCCAACGAACTGAATCTGAGGGCGAGAATTTTGTCTGCCCGCTACCCCTGTATCACATCTATGCCTTTACCGTGAACCTGATCAGCCTGTTCAGCTTAGGGGTGCAAAATATCCTGATCCCAAATCCAAGAGATATTGATGGTTTCATTCAAACCCTCAAAAGCGTTCGTTTCTCTGGTTTTTCAGGCATTAACACGCTGTTTATGGGGCTTTGCCAACATCCTGAGTTCCAGTCGTTGGATTTCAGTCAGCTTAAAATTACCTTCTCTGGTGGCTCTATGCTGACCAGCAAAGCGTACAACACTTGGCTTGAAATCACCGGCTGTACGATTACCGAAGGTTGGGGGTTATCAGAAACCTCGCCAGTCATTACCTTAAATGAGTTCGACAAAGAGCAAGTTGGATGTGTGGGGACACCTCTTCACGCAACAGAAGTACAGGTATGGGATATTAATGATAAACCTTTGGCACAAGGTCAAATTGGTGAGCTGGTGGTGAAAGGACCACAAGTGATGTTGGAATACTGGCAACGCCCCGACGAAACAGCAAACTCGATCATCAATGGTTTCTTCAAGACTGGCGACGTGGGCTTAATTAAAAGTGACGGCCATGTCCAAATTGTCGACCGCTTAAAAGATATGATTATCGTCTCTGGCTTCAATGTGTATCCAAATGAAGTGGAAGATATTTTGTGTAGCCACCAGCATATTACTGAAGCAGCAGTAGTCGGCGACCATGATGAAAAAACGGGTGAAATGGTGCATGCGCATATCGCAACCCTAGAACCATTAGACGAAGGGGATATTATCCACTTCTGCCGACAGCATCTGACTAACTATAAAGTGCCAAAGCGCATCACTTTCCATCAGCAATTGCCAAAATCTGCGGTTGGCAAAGTACTGCGCCGCGAGTTACGCAATACTCAATAACTAGTGAGTGAAACAGCAAAACTGCGAGCACAAAAAAGCGCACTCTAAAGTGCGCCTTTTGTTACTTTGACTAACTCGTGCGTGAATTACACGTCTAGGTTAGCTACTTTCAGAGCGTTGTTCTCGATGAACGCACGACGAGGTTCAACTTGGTCACCCATCAATGTGGTAAACAATTCATCCGCGCCCACAGCATCTTCGATAGTAACTTGCATCATACGACGAGTTTCTGGGTCCATAGTGGTTTCCCAAAGCTGATCTGGGTTCATCTCACCAAGACCTTTGTATCGTTGTAGAGAAAGACCACGACGAGACTCTTTGATTAGCCAATCCAGCGCAGAAGCAAAACTGTCTACAGGCTGTGTACGCTCACCACGTTTGATAAATGCACCGCTTTCAATTAAGCCATGCAGTGCTTCAGACGTATCAGCTAGCTTGCCATACTCTCTAGAGTTCAGCAGATCGACACTGATTAAGTATTCGTAAGTCACACCATGAGTACGAACCACCAATTTCGGTGCATAAACGCTTTGCTCAGCGTTTTGCTCAACTTGGTAGCTGTATTGGCTAGCACCAGACTCTTTCGCGTTTAGTTGATCAACCAACACTTTAGTCCATGCATCCACAGCCGCTTGGTCTTTACACTGTTCTGCCGTTAGGCGAGGAACATACATGAACTCTTGAACCATAGCGTATGGGTAACGACGGCTCATACGACCAACAAGTTTAACTGCCGCATTGTACTGATGTACAAGTTGCTCAAGAGGAGCACCTGCTAATGCAGGAGCATCAGCGTTAACATGCAGTTCTGCACCATCCAAAGCCAAAGAAACTTGGTATTGCTCCATAGCATCTTCATCTTTGATGTACTGCTCTTGTTTACCTTTCTTCACTTTGTAAAGTGGTGGCTGAGCAATATAAATATAACCACGCTCAATCAACTCAGGCATTTGACGGTAGAAGAAGGTCAACAGTAGCGTACGAATGTGCGAACCGTCGACGTCAGCATCGGTCATGATGATGATGTTGTGGTAGCGCAGTTTGTCTGGGTTGTACTCATCGCGACCGATACCACAACCGAGTGCAGTGATCAGTGTTGCCACTTCCTGAGAAGAAAGCATTTTGTCAAAACGTGCTTTTTCAACGTTTAGAATCTTACCTTTCAGAGGAAGAATCGCTTGGTTCTTACGGTTACGTCCCTGCTTGGCTGATCCGCCAGCAGAGTCCCCTTCCACTATGTATAGTTCAGACAGTGCAGGGTCTTTTTCCTGACAGTCAGCAAGTTTACCCGGAAGACCTGCAAGGTCTAACGCACCTTTACGACGTGTCATTTCACGAGCTTTACGCGCCGCTTCACGTGCACGAGCCGCATCGATGATTTTGCTACACACCATCTTCGCTTCAGAAGGATGCTCAGCAAGGAACTCATTCAGTTTCTCACCCATTGCAGACTCAACCGCAGATTTCACTTCAGATGAAACCAGCTTGTCTTTAGTTTGGCTTGAGAATTTTGGATCTGGAACTTTTACAGAAACAACCGCTGTCAACCCTTCACGAGCATCGTCACCAGACGTCGCTGTTTTGGCTTTCTTGCTGTAGCCTTCTTTGTCCATATAAGTATTTAGTGTACGAGTTAACGCTGCACGGAAACCTGCTAAGTGAGTACCACCATCGCGCTGTGGGATGTTGTTGGTAAAGCAGTAAATACCTTCTTGGAAACCATCGTTCCATTGCATTGCAACTTCAACGCTAATGCCGTCTTCACGCTCTGAGTTAAAGTGGAAAACTTTCTCGTGAATTGGTGTCTTGTTACGGTTTAGGTGAGTTACAAACGCCTGAATACCACCTTCATACATGAAGTGGTCTTTCTTATCTTCTTCACGATCATCAATCAGTTTGATTGATACACCAGAGTTCAAGAATGAAAGTTCGCGTAGACGCTTAGCGAGAATATCGTAGTGGAATTCGATATTGGTAAACGTGTCAGCACTTGGCCAAAAACGCACTGTAGTACCGGTTTTTTCAGTATCACCAATCACACTGAGTGGCGCTTGAGGTACACCGTGGTGATAAGTTTGAGTATGAACGTGACCACCGCGGTAAATCGTCAGAACCACTTTTTCAGATAGCGCGTTTACTACCGACACACCTACGCCGTGCAGACCGCCTGATACTTTATAAGAGTTATCATCGAACTTACCACCAGCGTGCAGTACCGTCATGATAACTTCAGCTGCAGAAACTTTCTCTTCTGGGTGAAGCTCTGTTGGGATACCACGGCCGTCATCGCTAACCGATACTGAGTTATCTTCGTGAATAGTAACGATGATGTCTTTACAGTGACCTGCTAACGCTTCATCTATTGAGTTATCCACCACCTCAAAAACCATGTGGTGTAGACCGGTGCCATCATCAGTGTCCCCGATGTACATACCTGGACGTTTACGTACTGCGTCCAGACCCTTTAGTACCTTAATACTCGATGAATCGTAGTTATTCGACATGAGTTACTCTCTGACTAAATTATCCTTGCTCTATTGTGCCATGTTCCACATGAAACATCTTGCTGTTTGGCTCGACCATGTCGGCAACTTGGCTTTGCGTAATAGAACTTACAAAAACTTGAGCCTGCGTCGCCTTCAAGCAGTCTGCAAGACGCTTACGACGCTGGCTATCGAGTTCGGAAGCAAAGTCATCTATTAAGTAGATGCATTGTTTCCCGGTCAACTCAGTTAAGTGTTGGCCCTGTGCGACACGTAGTGCACACACCATTAATTTCAGTTGCCCCCGTGAAAGCACATCTTCCACCGGAGTACCGTTAACTTTTATCTTCAAATCCGCTTTGTTTGGTCCACTAAAGGTGTAACCAAGCTGTTGATCTCGTTCGAAGTTCTTTTCCAGTATCTGCTGGTATGGGGTGTCTTTGTCCCAACCGCGGTAGTACTTTACCGCAATATCGAACTCCGGTAAAAACGTGCGGCATAATTCTTCGGCAACGACTTTCATTTGTTCGACGTAAGTACGGCGCCATTGGTCAATATGTCCAGCCAACAAGGCCAATTCCTGATCCCAATAACTCAACTCACGGTAGCTTGTCGCCGTTTTGAGTAATGCATTACGCTGTTTACTTAAACGCTTAAATCTTCCCCATGCATCATAAAAAGCTGGTTCAGAATGAAACACACCCCAATCGATGAATGATCGGCGCTGTTTCGGTCCATCCGTCAATAAATCAAAGCCTTCCGGATGAATCAACTGCAACGGTAAAACTTGTGCCAACTGCGCCAATTTTTGACCCGATTGGCCGCCTATTTTAACCTCAGTTGAACCGTCACGCTGCTTATTAATGCCGATAGGTAACTCAAATTGATCCGAAGTCAAAAAACGCCCATGAACAAAGAGTTCAGAGCACTCATTTTGAATCACTCTCCCGGTGAGCGAACTTTTGAAAGAGCGACCATGCCCAAGCAGATAAATCGCTTCCAAGACACTGGTTTTGCCACTTCCATTGACACCAATAAGAAAGTTAAAGCCTGATGATAAAGAAATATCACAGGCTTTAATATTACGAAATTGCTGAATAACCAGACGCGTTAGCGGCATAGCGCGAACTTAACTCTGAGTTACAGACGAATTGGCATCACAACATACATCGCGCTGTCATCTTCTGCATTCTCCACCAGTGCACTGGCGTTAGCATCTGACATCGAGATACGTACGTTATCACAACGAAGGGTATTCAACACATCTAGGATGTAGCTTACGTTGAAGCCGATCTCAATCGCTTCACCTTCGAAGTTCACATCCAAAACTTCCTCTGCTTCTTCCTGCTCTGGGTTATTCGCCGTAATACGCATTTCATTGTCAGCCAAATTCACACGTACACCGCGGAATTTTTCATTCGACAAAATAGCAGCACGTGAAAAACACTGACGTAATTCATCACAGTTAGCAAGCAAAACTTTGTTGGTACTTTGTGGCATTACGCGGCGATAATCAGGGAAACGACCATCAACCAGTTTAGATGTGAAGACAAAGTTGTTCACATCTGCACGCAAGTTTGAACTGCCGATTTGTAGTACTACCGATTGCTCAGGGGCATCCAGCAGCTTGACTAATTCCAGTACACCTTTACGTGGCAATATGATTTGCTTATGCGCAAAATCAGCGCCAAGTTCAGTTTGAGAAACTGCCATACGGTGACCGTCTGTTGCCACTGAACGCAGTGTGCTGCCATCAATTTCAAACAGCATACCGTTTAGGTAGTAACGCACGTCTTGGTTTGCCATCGAAAACTGAGTTTTCTCAATCAGACCACGTAACTCACCTTGTGTCAGTGACACTTCCACTTCGCTTTGCCAATCTTCGATATTAGGGAAATCATTGGCTGGTAAGGTTGCAAGTGAGAAACGGCTACGACCAGAACGTACTTGAATACGATCACCTTCTAAAACAACGGTAATCACAGCTGAATCTGGCAGACCACGGCAGATATCAAGAAATTTACGAGCTGGAACAGTAATACTGCCTGCTTCAAAATCACCTTCCAACGTGACACGACTGATCAGTTCTACTTCCAAATCCGTTGCCGTCATCGACAATTGATTATCTTCAACTTTAATCAGCAAGTTACCTAAAATAGGCAGTGACGCACGGCCACCTAAAGTGCCCGATACTTGTTGTAGAGGTTTAATGAAGTGGCTACGTTCGATAGTAAATTTCATAGTGTGCTCTTAAACGATAGACGGATAAACGACGCAAATCAGCGCAAGCTCAAATCAGCGAAAACTATAGCGCAATTATGAAGAAAGCGTACGAATCAAGTTTGAGTAGTCTTCTTTTATGTCGTGGCTCTCTTCGCGCAGTTGCTCGATTTTACGACATGCATGAAGCACAGTGGTATGGTCACGGCCACCGAAAGCATCACCAATTTCTGGCAAACTGTGGTTAGTCAGCTCTTTGGCTAGAGCCATCGCTAACTGGCGTGGACGCGCTACCGAACGTGAACGACGTTTTGACAGTAGATCCGCCATTTTAATTTTGTAGTATTCTGCGACTGTCTTTTGAATGTTATCAATCGTTACCAGCTTCTCTTGTAGAGCCAGTAAGTCACGCAGTGCTTCACGTACAAAATCAATAGTAATTGGACGACCGGTAAAGTTCGCATTGGCGATGACACGGTTTAGCGCACCTTCCAACTCGCGAACGTTTGAACGCAGACGTTTTGCAATAAAGAATGCCACTTCATCAGGTAGATGAATTTGGTGGTCTTCCGCTTTTTTCATCAAGATAGCCACACGAGTTTCTAGCTCTGGCGGCTCAATTGCAACGGTTAAGCCCCAACCGAAACGAGATTTTAGGCGGTCTTCTACCCCATTGATCTCTTTTGGATAACGGTCAGAGGTTAGGATGATTTGCTGATTACCTTCCAACAACGCGTTGAAGGTATGGAAGAACTCTTCTTGAGAGCGCTCTTTATTGGCAAAGAATTGAATATCATCGATCAATAACGCGTCAACGCTACGGTAGTAACGTTTAAATTCTTCAATCGCGTTATTTTGCAGTGCTTTAACCATGTCCTGAACGAAACGTTCTGAGTGCATGTAAACCACTTTCGCATTCGGTTTGTTATCTACAATGGCGTTACCCACAGCATGAAGCAAGTGAGTTTTACCTAAACCCGTGCCACCGTATAAGAATAGTGGGTTATACGCAGCTCCAGGGTTATCAGCCACTTGACGAGCCGCCGCCAAACCTAACTGGTTCGATTTACCTTCAACGAAGTTATTAAACTTATGCTTAGGGTTAACGTTCGAGCGATAAGTAATGTCCGCTTCGACAGACTCATCATCCCACGTTTTATGGACAGGACGACGCTGTGCCAACTGTGCAGGAGCCGATGACTCAGCCGCGACATCAGCAGCAGAACGAGCTGGAGCCGGTTTTACTGCAGCAACAGGCTTACTGCCAACTTCAAAACGTAGACTTGGTACGTCATTGCCACAGTACTCTTTCAACAATAAGTTGATGTTATTGATGTACTTATCGCGAACCCAATCAAGCACGAAGCGGTTCGGAGCAAACAAAGTGAGAGTATTATCATTGAGCTCCGCCTGTAGCGGACGAACCCACATGCTGAATTCTGCTGCTGGTAATTCTTCTTGAAGCTGTTGCAAGCATTGCAACCAAAGCGAAGATGACACGGTGCTCTCACTCTAATACGATGATCGATAAAGGTTGGTAATTCTACCTGTTGATAACTAAGATCGCCAGCAATTGATCGATGATCCAGTGAATAAGATCAAAGTTATTCACAATATTTCCTTCTCGATTGTAGAGATCTACATAAACATCCCCATTTTTACCCACATATCCCAGAAAATTAGTAAGTTATCCCAAATTAAGAATTTATTATGGTTATTGTTAATAACATAAGGTTATTTGTTCTGAACTGACATTTGCCAGTAACATTCCGCCCTATATTCATTAGGAGTTAGAAAATGAAAAACTGGATTAAACTAGCAGTGGCAGCACTTGCTCTAGCCGCTTCTACAGCTCAAGCTACAACAGATATTAAAGTAGGCATGTCTGGCCGTTATTTCCCATTCACATTTGTTAAACAAGACCAACTGCAAGGTTTTGAAGTGGATGTATGGAATGAAATTGCTAAACGCAACGATTACAAAGTGGAGTTTGTGACTTCAAACTTCTCTGGTCTATTTGGTCTTCTAGAGACAGGTCGTATCGATACTATCTCTAACCAAATCACTATTACTGACGCTCGCAAAGCAAAATACCTTTTTGCAGACCCGTACGTAATCGATGGTGCACAAATTGCCGTTCGTAAAGGTAATGACAGCATCAATGGCATCGAAGACTTAGCTGGTAAAACAGTTGCAGTAAACCTAGGTTCTAACTTTGAACAACTGCTACGCGACTACGATAAAGACGGCAAAATCAACATCAAGACTTACGACACGGGTATTGAACACGATGTGGCTCTAGGTCGCGCTGACGCATTCGTAATGGACCGTCTATCTGTTCTAGAAACTATCGAGAAAACAGGTCTTCCTCTACAGTTAGCGGGTAAACCTTTCGAAACAATCGAAAATGCTTGGCCATTCCTGAACAACGAGAAAGGTCAAAAACTACAAGCTGAAGTTAACCAAGCACTTGCAGCAATCCGCGCAGACGGTACGCTAAGCACAATCTCAAACAAGTGGTTTGGCACTGATATTACTAACTAATCAGCTAAACTGTACTTACTGAGAGGTGGGATTGTATGATCCCGCCTTTTGTTGTCTTTAAGGGGAAGTAAATGGGTTTTGACTTTCAATACATGCTGGATCTGATGCCGATACTGCTGAAGTATCTTGGCACGACTATGGAAATGGCGACGTGGGGAATGTTTTTCTCTCTGATTCTTTCTGTCATCTTAGCCAATATTCGAGTATTTAAAGTTCCTGTATTGGATCAGCTTAGTCAGCTCTACATTAGCTTCTTCCGTGGTACACCACTGCTAGTTCAGCTTTTCCTTCTTTATTATGGCTTACCACAAATATTCCCTATCTTAGTGGGCATAGATGCGTTTAGTGCAGCCGTTATTGGTATCACATTGCATTTTGCCGCCTACATGGCAGAGAGTATTCGAGCAGCCATTATTGGTATTGATCGTAGCCAGATGGAAGCAAGCCTTTCTGTAGGCATGACCACCAGCCAAGCTATGCGCCGCATTATTTTGCCGCAAGCAACACGTGTGGCTTTACCATCTCTGATGAACTATTTCATCGACATGATCAAATCGACTTCCCTCGCCTTTACACTAGGCGTAGCCGAAATCATGGCGAAAGCTCAGATGGAAGCATCATCCAGTTTCCGCTTCTTTGAAGCTTTCCTCGCTGTGGCTTTGATTTATTGGGGTGTTGTGGTGGTTCTGACACGCGTACAAATTTGGGCTGAAAACAAACTCAACAAGGCGTATGTAAGATGATCAAACTGACTAACATTCACAAACGCTTTGGCAATAGTGAAGTACTTAAAGGTATCGATCTCTCTATTAATAAAGGAGAGATCATTGTCATCATCGGTTCAAGCGGCACAGGAAAATCAACTCTTCTGCGCTGCGTAAATTTCCTAGAGCAAGCTGACCAAGGCATCATCAACATTGATGATGTCACTGTTGATTGCCAAAACCATACAAAAGCGGAAGTGTTAGCGCTAAGACGTAAAACCGGCTTTGTATTCCAGAACTACGCTTTGTTCTCGCATATGACAGCAAGACAGAACATCGCTGAAGGTTTAATTACAGTAAAAGGCTGGAAGAAAAGCGAAGCTTTAGCTCGAGCGCAGCAAATTCTTGATGATATAGGCCTTGGTGACAAAGGAGACAGCT
This sequence comes from Vibrio sp. HM8-C, assembly GCF_058630515.1. NCBI lineage: Bacteria > Pseudomonadati > Pseudomonadota > Gammaproteobacteria > Vibrionales > Vibrionaceae > Vibrio > Vibrio sp. HM8-C. The sequence goes on along the minus strand of NZ_JBMMKS010000019.1, from coordinate 25,018 downwards.
ACCCTTCTGCGCTATCTGGCGGACAACAGCAACGAGTGGGTATTGGCCGAGCAATGGCACTTCAGCCCGAATTATTACTGTTTGATGAGCCAACTTCCGCACTCGATCCTGAATGGGTAGGCGAAGTTCTTGCGCTGATGAAGAAACTCGCCACGCAGCATCAAACAATGTTAGTGGTTACTCACGAGATGCAGTTTGCCAGAGAAGTAGCGGACAGAGTGATCTTCATGGCTGAGGGCAATATAGTCGAACAAGGTTCTCCACAGGATATTTTTGGTAATCCACAGGATCCTCGTTTAAAGAAATTCTTAAATATGGTTGGGATCGACTAAGGATCCTTGAGATTTTATCGAGACTCCGTATAATCGCCCGACCGGAAAAACCGAAGCCTCGTTTTCTTATTAATTTGAGAAATTGAACAGGACTTCGGCAAACCCAATCATTGACACCTTTTGTGACAGTGATTACAATTCCGCCTCTTTGTTGAGAGGCGTCGGATAGTCCTTTCTTTATATAAAGAGAAGACACAAGGCCCACGCCGGGTTTAACAAACCTAAAAACTACTGATCAGTAAGGTATTTACAATGAGCAAACGCACTTTTCAACCTACAGTTCTAAAGCGCAAACGTACTCACGGTTTCCGTGCTCGTATGGCGACAGCGAACGGTCGTAAAGTAATTAATGCACGTCGTGCAAAAGGCCGTAAGCGCCTTTCAAAATAATCCTTAAATTATTTTGAGTACGTACGCATTCAATCGGGAGTTACGCTTGTTAACTCCCGAGCATTATAAAAACGTCTTTCAGCAAGCTCATCGAGCTGGCTCTCCTCATTTCACAATCATTGCCCGCAACAATAATCTTTCTCACCCTCGTTTAGGTTTAGCTGTTCCAAAAAAACAAATTAAAACTGCCGTTGGTCGTAACCGCTTTAAGCGTTTATCTAGAGAAAGTTTTCGTCTTCAACAACACAAACTTCCAAACAAAGATTTTGTTGTAATAGCGAAAAATAGCGCGCAGTATTTGAGCAATGAAGAACTATTTACTTTGTTCGAAAAGTTATGGCAACGCCTATCTCGCCCTTCACGTGGATAGCCATTGGTTTAGTAAAACTTTACCAATGGACTATTAGTCCGCTTATCGGCCCTCGCTGCCGGTTTACTCCAACCTGTTCGTCATATGCTATAGAAGCACTGAGAGTTCACGGTTTTGTAAAAGGGTGTTGGTTATCTGGCAAACGTCTATTAAAATGCCACCCTTTGAATGAAGGCGGGTTTGACCCCGTTCCACCGATCCAAAAACACGACAGAGATAATTAACGATGGATTCTCAACGTAATATCCTGTTAATCGCTTTGGCTCTGGTTTCTTTTTTACTCTTCCAACAATGGCAAGTAGCTAAGAATCCAGCTCCGCAAGTGGTTGAACAGGCTCAATCAGGCAATACAGTACCTGCACCATCATTTGCAGATGAGTTTGACCCAGCACCACCTCAAACTAATGCTGTTGCAAAAACGATTACCGTTACTTCAGATGTACTAACTCTGTCTATTGACACAGTTGGCGGTGATGTCGTTTCTGCAAAACTAAACCAGTATGCAGAAGAACTGGATTCAGAGACTCCATTCCAACTACTTAAAAATGAGCAAGGCCATCAGTTTATTGCTCAAAGTGGCTTAATAGGTCCTCAAGGCATCGACCTAAGCAGCACTACTCGTCCTAATTATCACGTTGATGCTGACAGCTTCACGCTTGCAGACGGTCAAGACGAACTTCGTGTTCCAATGACGTATTCAGCAAACGGTATTGACTACACTAAGACTTTCATCATCAAACGCGACAGCTATGCAATTGATGTTGAATTCAACGTTGTAAACCACTCTGGTAACAACGCAACTATGGGTATGTACGCGCACCTACGTCAAAATCTACAAGATTCTGGTGGTAGCTTAGCAATGCCAACTTACCGTGGCGGCGCATACTCAAGTGAAGATACTCGTTACAAAAAGTACAGCTTCGACGATATGCAAGATCGTAACCTGTCTATCAACCTACCAAACGGTACTGGTTGGGCAGCGATGATCCAACACTACTTCGCAACAGCGTGGATTCCACGTAATGAAGCAGGTACTAACATCTACTCACGTATTATCGGTAACTTAGGTGATATCGGTATTCGTATGCCAAACAAAACGTTGGCTGATGGTACTCAAGAAACCTTCAAATCAACACTATGGGTTGGTCCAAAACTTCAAGACGAAATGGCAGCCGTTGCTCCAAGTCTTGACCTAGTAGTTGACTACGGTTGGTTATGGTTCATTGCAAAACCTCTACACTCACTGCTTTCGTTCATTCAAGGCATCGTAGTGAACTGGGGTTTAGCAATCATGTGTCTAACGTTTATCGTTCGTGGTGCTATGTACCCGCTAACGAAAGCACAATACACATCAATGGCGAAAATGCGCATGCTGCAACCTAAACTGCAAGCAATGCGTGAGCGTATTGGCGATGACCGTCAACGCATGAGCCAAGAGATGATGGAACTGTACAAAAAAGAGAAAGTGAACCCACTTGGTGGCTGTTTACCAATCTTCCTACAGATGCCAATTTTCATCTCGCTATACTGGGCACTAATGGAATCTGTTGAGCTACGTCATTCACCATTCTTTGGTTGGATTCATGACTTGTCTGCTCAAGACCCATACTACATCCTACCTATTCTAATGGGTGCAAGTATGTTCATGATCCAGAAGATGAGCCCAACGACAGTTACTGATCCGATGCAACAAAAGATCATGACTTTCATGCCAGTAATGTTCACATTCTTCTTCCTGTTCTTCCCTTCAGGTCTGGTTCTTTACTGGTTGGTATCGAACATCGTGACTCTGATTCAGCAGACTTTGATTTACAAAGCGCTGGAGAAGAAAGGCTTACACTCCAAGTAAGTAATCAATGATGAATTGCAAAGGCGGCCAAAAGGTCGCCTTTTTGTTTGTTGCTGATTACAATAACGCTAATTCTTATGTATTTAGGTAACAACCGTTATGACGACTGATACCACTGTTTTCCAAAGTAGCCTTGCTTATCAAGATACTATTGTTGCTCAAGCAACAGCTCCTGGACGAGGCGGAGTCGGCATTATCCGTGTCTCAGGCCCACTTGCGGCTAAAGTAGCTCTAGAAGTAACAGGACGCACACTAAAACCACGCTACGCGGAATACTTGCCATTTAAAGATGATGATGGTCTTGAACTTGACCAAGGCATTGCTCTGTACTTCCCTAACCCACACTCATTTACCGGTGAAGATGTATTAGAACTGCAAGGTCACGGTGGCCCTGTTGTGATGGATATGCTGATCAAACGTATTTTGAAAATTTCCGGAGTTCGCCCAGCACGACCAGGTGAGTTTTCAGAACGAGCATTCCTCAATGACAAAATGGATTTAACCCAAGCAGAGGCAATTGCAGACTTAATCGATGCCAGTTCTGAGCAAGCAGCAAAGTCTGCTCTTCAATCGCTGCAAGGCCAGTTCTCACAACGAATTAATACGCTGGTGGAATCACTGATCCACCTTCGCATCTATGTCGAAGCAGCCATTGATTTCCCAGAAGAAGAAATTGATTTCTTGGCCGATGGTAAGGTAGCAGCCGATCTGCAATCTATCATCGACAACTTAAATGCTGTTCGTAAAGAAGCCAATCAAGGCTCTATTTTGCGTGAAGGCATGAAAGTGGTGATTGCTGGTCGTCCAAATGCTGGTAAATCGAGCCTGTTGAATGCGTTATCCGGAAAGGAATCGGCGATAGTTACCGACATAGCAGGTACCACTCGTGACGTTCTGCGCGAACATATCCATATCGATGGTATGCCACTACACATCATCGATACAGCAGGTCTTCGTGACGCTTCTGATGAAGTTGAAAAGATTGGTATCGAACGCGCTTGGGATGAAATAAAACAAGCTGACCGTGTGCTTTTCATGGTCGATGGAACAACAACAGACGCAACTAACCCAGAAGATATTTGGCCAGATTTTGTTGATCGTCTGCCAAGCAATATGGGAATGACGGTGATTCGTAATAAAGTGGATCAAACTGGCGAAACTCTGGGCATTTGCCATGTGAGTACGCCAACCTTGATTCGCCTTTCAGCAAAAACCGGTGAAGGTGTAGAAGCACTTCGCACACACTTAAAAGAGTGCATGGGCTTCTCTGGCAACCAAGAAGGCGGCTTTATGGCGCGTCGTCGCCACCTAGATGCCCTAGAACGAGCGGCAGAGCACTTAGACATAGGCCAGCAACAACTTGAAGGTTACATGGCGGGAGAAATCCTAGCAGAAGAGTTGCGTATTACTCAGCAACACTTAAATGAAATTACGGGTGAATTCAGCTCTGACGATCTTTTGGGCCGAATCTTCTCATCTTTCTGTATCGGTAAATAAACGGTATTAGTAAATAAAGCGGAGCGCTATGATCCATATAATTACAGGCAGTACCCTTGGTGGTGCGGAATACGTGGGTGATCATCTGAGTGACTTGCTCCAAGAGCAGTCATTGGAAACAACGATTCATAATCAGCCAGAATTTGAAGATATCCCAGCTGAAGGAACATGGTTAATCATCACTTCAACTCATGGAGCTGGTGATTATCCTGATAATATTCAGCCTTTTATCGCTGCATTACAAAATACTCCACCAAAAACCGGCAACTTAAAATTTGCTGTCATTGGGATTGGGGATTCAAGCTACGATACATTCTGCGCTGCAGGTAAACATGCGTATGCATTGCTTGAAGATATTGGTGCAACACCCGTATCAGAGTGCTTTACCATCGATATTCAAGAACATCCTGTTCCAGAAGACGCAGCCGAAGAGTGGTTAAAAAGCATCATCCACCAGCTTTAAATCAGTAACTAAACTATAGAATAAGCAGCGGCAACGCTGCTTTTTTTACACCCCAATGAAACTGACACTATACTTTTTATCAAATATTGATGCTAATTAGACCAATTAGATTGTGGATAACTATACATTTATCCGGTGATCAACCTATAGTTATCCAAATAATAACTTTGATCAGTTTTAGGTGTTGTGTATAAGTGTACTTTTTGATCCCAGCTAATACGCAATTAGATCGTGTGTAGATCACAAGTTCTGATCCGTTAAAGATCCATGATCTTATTGATCATTTTTCACTTATCCACAGAGATCGTCGATCCTAATAGTAAGAACAATAAAAGATCTCTATATAAAGATCTTATATATATTTAGTTATTCGTAGTGACAGGAAAATATAGAAAAGCGATTTTCTAGACTTAGGAAAGAAGGTAGAATACGCCTCTTTTGTTTAACTCTTAATCTCATTGAATACCTGAGGTCGTTCATGCTTTATCACGAAACATTTGACGTCATTGTGGTTGGTGGCGGTCACGCAGGAACGGAAGCCGCTCTCGCAGCCGCACGTACAGGACAACGTACGTTACTTCTAACGCACAATATTGACACGCTAGGACAGATGTCTTGTAACCCAGCGATTGGTGGCATTGGTAAAGGCCACTTAGTTAAAGAAGTAGATGCAATGGGTGGTTTAATGGCTCAAGCTATTGACCATGCGGGTATTCAGTTCAGAACACTGAATGCTTCTAAAGGCCCTGCAGTACGTGCAACACGCGCACAAGCTGACCGAGCTCTATACAAAGCTTATGTTCGCAGCACACTAGAAAACACACCAAATTTGACCCTTTTCCAACAAGCGGCAGATGATCTTATTGTTGAAAACGATCAAGTTCAGGGTGTAGTTACTCAAATGGGCGTTAAATTCCGCTCTAAATCGGTGGTATTGACAGTTGGTACCTTCTTAGGAGGAAAGATCCATATTGGTATGGAAAACTTCTCTGGGGGCCGCGCAGGCGATCCACCATCGATCGCGCTTGCCGATCGACTACGCGAATTACCGTTCCGTGTTGATCGCCTGAAAACAGGTACACCACCACGTATTGATGCAAACAGTGTCGATTTTTCTGTGCTTGAAGTTCAGCACGGTGATAATCCAACACCTGTTTTCTCATTCATGGGTAAGCGCGAACAACATCCGCGTCAAATTCCGTGTTACATCACACACACCAATGAGCAAACTCACGATGTGATTCGTTCGAATCTCGATCGCAGCCCAATGTATGCTGGCGTGATTGAAGGGATTGGTCCACGCTACTGCCCATCTATCGAAGATAAGGTGATGCGTTTTGCTGATAAAAACAGCCACCAGATCTTTATTGAACCAGAAGGTTTGAATACGACGGAACTCTATCCGAACGGTATTTCCACCAGCTTGCCATTTGACGTACAAGTTAAGATTGTGCGTTCAATGAAAGGTTTTGAGAACGCGCATATTGTGCGTCCTGGTTATGCTATCGAGTACGATTTCTTTGACCCTCGTGATTTGAAACAGACTTACGAGACGAAATTTATCCAAGGCCTGTTCTTTGCTGGCCAAATTAACGGTACAACGGGTTACGAAGAAGCTGCTGCACAAGGTTTGATGGCAGGTTTGAACGCAAGTTTGTACAGCCAAGGCAAAGAAGGTTGGAGCCCACGTCGCGATCAAGCCTATATGGGCGTGTTGATCGATGATCTATCCACCATGGGTACTAAAGAGCCATACCGCATGTTTACTTCGCGTGCTGAATACCGTTTGTTGCTGCGTGAAGATAACGCTGATCTTCGTTTAACGGAAAAAGCGCGTGAACTTGGTCTTGTTTGTGATGAGCGTTGGGCTCGTTTCAATCAGAAGATCGACAATATGGAAAAAGAACGTCAACGCCTAAAAGAGACTTGGATGAACCCTAACTCAAAAGGTATTGATGCTCTAAACGCACTTTTGAAAACACCAATGTCACGTGAAGCGAGTGGTGAAGATCTACTACGTCGTCCAGAGATGGATTACGATTCACTGGTGTCTTTGCCTGAATTTGGTCCTGCGCTTGAAGATGCAGAAGCGGCTGAACAAGTTGAAATTCAAGTGAAATACGAAGGTTATATCGATCGCCAAAAAGATGAGATCGAGAAATCTTTACGCCATGAAAACACTAAATTGCCTGCAGATCTTGATTACAAGCAAGTAAAAGGTCTATCGAACGAGGTAGTCTTGAAGCTCAACGCAGCTAAGCCTGAAACGGTTGGTATTGCGTCACGTATATCTGGTATTACTCCTGCTGCAATCTCAATCTTGTTAGTTCACTTGAAAAAACAAGGTATGTTGAAAAAAGGAGAGGCGGCTTAATGGATTTGCGCGCGAAACTCGATTCGTTAATCGCCAAAACAGATTTAGATGTATCTGATAAGCAACGTGAGCAACTGCTGGGTTATGTTGGACTGCTGAACAAGTGGAATAAAGCGTATAATCTTACATCCGTAAGGGACCCTGCGGATATGTTAGTGAAACATATCCTTGATAGCATTGTGGTGAGCCCTTACCTTGACGGTGAGCGCTTCATTGATGTTGGAACGGGGCCTGGATTACCAGGTATCCCTCTGGCAATCATGAACCCTGACAAGAGCTTTGTCTTGTTGGATAGCTTGGGTAAACGTATTCGCTTCATCAAGCAAGTCCTACATGAACTTGGTATCGCAAACGTAACGCCTGTACAGAGTCGTGTTGAAGAATACGACCCTGAAGGTGGATTTGATGCTGTCTTAAGTCGCGCTTTCGCTTCGATGTCAGATATGGTTGAGTGGTGTCAACACTTACCGCGCGCCAATTCTGGTGTGTTTTTTGCCCTCAAAGGACAACTGCCACAGGAAGAGATCGATCTGTTACCTGAGTGGTGTTCTGTGACCGATGTCAAAGCTTTGAAAGTTCCAGAGTTAGAAGGCGAGCGTCATCTTGTAATCTTATCCCGTAAGGGATAACAGCGAGGCATACCGTGGGTAAAATCGTAGCGATCGCCAACCAGAAAGGTGGCGTAGGAAAAACAACAACTTGTGTTAATTTAGCAGCCTCTATGGCGGCAACTAAACGTAAAGTTCTGGTGATAGATCTTGACCCTCAAGGGAACGCCACTATGGCAAGTGGTGTAGACAAATACCAAGTCGACGCTACGGTTTACGAGTTTTTGGTGGAAGAAGCACCATTTGAAGAAGTGGTATGCCGCAACACTGCTGGACATTATGACTTGGTCGCAGCCAATGGTGATGTGACTGCTGCAGAAATCAAATTGATGGAAGTTTTCGCTCGCGAAGTCCGTCTTAAGAACGCTTTAGCGGCAGTTCGTGATAACTATGATTTCATCTTTATTGATTGTCCTCCTTCTTTAAACCTCCTTACAATCAACGCGATGGCAGCTGCAGACTCTGTGTTAGTGCCAATGCAATGTGAGTATTTCGCATTAGAAGGTTTAACCGCGTTAATGGACACCATTAGCAAACTTGCTGCGGTTGTGAACGATAAATTGAAAATTGAAGGCTTGCTTCGCACTATGTACGACCCTCGTAATAGATTGGCGAACGAAGTCTCTGATCAGTTGAAAAAGCACTTTGGTAACAAAGTCTATCGTACTGTTATTCCTCGTAATGTCCGTCTCGCTGAAGCTCCAAGTCATGGCAAACCTGCTATGTACTATGACAAGTATTCCGCAGGCTCTAAAGCTTATTTAGCTTTAGCTGGAGAAATGCTTCGTCGCGAAGAAGTTATCGCCTAACACAGATTAAAGGAATTCGTTTACATGTCGTCTAAACGTGGTTTAGGAAAAGGATTGGATGCTCTACTGGCAACCAGTTCACTTGCTCGTGAAAAGCAACAAGTCGCATCGCACAGCCAAGAGATGTCTTCGGACGGTGAATTACAAGATATTGCGATTACCAGCTTAAGACCGGGTATTTATCAACCCCGTAAAGATATGTCTCCTGAAGCTTTGGAAGAGCTGTCTGCATCCATCCAATCTCAAGGTATTATTCAACCTATTGTTGTGCGCCCTGTTAATACAGGTGGCTACGAGATTATTGCAGGCGAACGTCGTTGGAGAGCAGCTAAGCAAGCGGGTTTGAAACAAGTCCCTTGTTTGATCAAATCTGTGGAAGATCGAGCAGCGATCGCAATGGCTTTGATCGAGAATATCCAACGTGAAGATCTTAATGCGATCGAAGAAGCTCAAGCTTTAGAACGTTTACAAGACGAATTTAAACTCACTCATCAACAAGTTGCAGATGTGATTGGTAAGTCACGCACCACTGTGAGTAACTTATTACGCCTTAATCAACTCTCTGAGTCGGTAAAGCGATTGGTGGAAACTAAACAACTTGAAATGGGGCATGCGCGTGCGTTGTTAATGCTCCAAGGTGAGCAGCAAGAAGAGATTGCAGAGCGTATTGCTAAGAAACAATTAACGGTTCGTCAGACAGAGCAATTAGTTAAAAAATGTCTCTCAGACGTATCTGAAGAAAAAAATGTGGTTGAAGACGTAGAAGTTCAACAAATGTCACAAAAACTAAGTGAAAACTTAGGGGCAAAAGTGTCAATTGTGCGTTCCAAAAATGGTAAATCTAAGGTGACGATTAGCCTTGATGAACCCCAGAAACTAGAGCAATTGGTTGCAAAGCTACAAGCCTAGGTGACATAATCGCGCTGCGTCACATTTTTAAGAAAAAAGAATTTTGTGTGAAAAATGTTGGTTAGCATACAAAAATGTAACATAAGATTGTATTTACGTTGCATTACTTTTGCGCCTTCGTATAATTTTCGCCAATTTCTCAACACCAAGTTTTTTCAGTGTTGAGAATGTAACTAGAGGTACGAATACATGGTAGCTGCGTTGGCTAGGCCAGGACGAGAGCTTGCAAAGCAATTGTTAATGATCCAGTTTGGCGCGGTTATGGTTGTGGCAGCAGGGATGGCGATTGCTGTAAATGCTGATTGGGGAATTTCAGCGCTGATTGGGGGAGGCATTTGTGTCTTTGCCAATGCGGTTTTTGCGCTGTGTGCTTTTATGTTTAGTGGAGCTCGCGCTGCAAAGCGTATCGCGGTCTCTTTCTACACTGGTGAAGCTCTTAAAATCCTCATTACAGTAGTTTTATTCTCTGTCGCTTACATGTATATGCAGGTGGAACTTGTTCCCCTGAAACTAACCTATTTGCTGGCTCTAGGTATTAATATCTGTGCGCCAGTGCTATTCATTAACAACAAAAAATAGGATGAGTTATGGCTGCGCATGGTGAAGCGCTAACATCGTCCGGATACATTGAACACCACTTGACTAACCTTTCTCTTTACAAGTTAGGTCTAGTTGAAGCGGAAACAAGTTTCTGGAACGTACATATCGATAGCCTGTTTTTTTCTTTGTTTACTGGATTGATTTTCCTTTGGATTTTCCGTTCTGTAGCGAAGAAGGCGACAGCGGGTGTACCAGGCAAGCTACAGTGTTTTGTTGAAATAGTGGTTGAATTTGTCGATACCAACGTCAAAGACACCTTCCATGGACGCAATCCACTAATAGCACCGTTGGCACTGACTATCTTTTGTTGGGTATTGCTAATGAACATCATGGACTTAGTGCCAATTGATTTCTTGCCGTATCCAGCACAGCATTGGCTAGGTATCCCTTACTTGAAAGTGGTTCCTTCTGCTGATGTGAACATCACCATGGCTATGGCACTAGGCGTATTTGCTTTAATGATTTACTACAGCATTAAAGTGAAAGGTCTGGGTGGTTTTGCGAAAGAATTAGCATTACATCCATTTAATCACCCTGTGATGATTCCGTTTAACCTACTAATTGAAGTGGTGTCGCTACTAGCTAAACCTCTATCACTTGGTATGCGTCTATTCGGTAACATGTTCGCAGGTGAGGTTGTATTTATTCTTATCGCAGCAATGCTACCATGGTGGCTACAATGGATGGGTTCACTACCGTGGGCAATTTTCCATATTCTGGTAATTCTGATTCAATCTTTCGTGTTCATGATGTTGACTATCGTTTATCTGTCAATGGCACACGAAGATAGTGATCATTAATATATAGCTTTTATTTGGGCACAATTAGCCAACAACTATAATTGGAGATAGTAATGGAAACTTTACTGAGCTTTTCTGCAATCGCCGTAGGTATCATCGTCGGTCTTGCTTCTCTTGGTACAGCGATTGGTTTCGCACTTCTAGGTGGTAAATTCCTTGAAGGTGCAGCTCGTCAACCAGAAATGGCTCCTATGCTACAAGTTAAGATGTTCATCATCGCGGGTCTACTGGATGCGGTTCCAATGATCGGTATCGTAATCGCACTTCTATTTACATTCGCGAACCCATTCGTTGGTCAATTAGGTTAATCACGTTTTTCCAGCGGCAAGCCTGTATAGGTTTGCCATTGATTAATACTAAGTCCATATAGAGGGGTAGCTGTTGTGAATATGAACGCAACTCTGCTAGGTCAAGCACTGTCTTTCGCACTATTTGTGTGGTTCTGCATGAAGTATGTATGGCCACCAATTATGCAAGCGATTGAAGAGCGTCAGAAGAAAATTGCTGATGGTCTACAAGCCGCTGAGCGTGCAAAAAAAGATTTAGATCTAGCACAAGCCAACGCTTCAGATTCTTTGAAAGAAGCGAAGCGCACAGCAACAGAGGTCATCGAGCAAGCGAATAAACGCAAAGCTCAGATTCTAGATGAAGCTCGCGAGGAAGCTCAGGCAGAACGCCAGAAAATCCTAGCTCAAGCAGCATCAGAAGTTGAAGCTGAACGTAATCGTGCCCGCGATGAGCTGCGCAAACAAGTTGCAACTCTGGCAATTGCTGGTGCTGAGAAAATTCTTGAGCGTTCTATCGATAAAGATGCGCACAAAGATATTCTCGACAACATTACTGCAAAACTTTAAGTCTGGGGGCGCGAATGTCTGATTTGACTACTATTGCTCGCCCCTACGCTAAAGCAGCTTTTGACTTTGCGGTAGAAAAGCAACAACTGACTCAATGGAGTGAGATGTTAGCTTTCGCTGCCGAAGTTACAAATAACGAGCAAATGAATGAACTGTTAACCAGTTCTGCTTCTGCTGAGAAACTTGCAGAAATTTTTATCGCAATTTGTGGCGAACAGTTTGATGAATTCGGTCAGAACCTAATTAAGGTGATGGCTGAGAATGGCCGTTTACGTGCTATTCCTGATGTTTTTGAGCAATTCGTTGCTCTTAAGAAAGAGTATGAGAAGAAAATCGACGTAGAAGTAATTTCTGCAACTGAGCTTTCTGAACAACAACTTTCAGATATCGGAAGCAAACTGGAGCAGCGTCTAGAACGTAAAGTTCAGCTGAATTGCAGTGTAGATGAGACCTTACTTGGTGGGGTCGTAATTCGAGCCGGAGATCTTGTCATCGATAACTCAGCGCGTGGTCGTTTGAACCGCCTGAGCGATGCCTTGCAATCTTGATGGGGATTGGAGCATGCAACTTAATTCCACGGAAATTAGCGATCTAATTAAACAGCGTATTGAATCATTTAACGTTGTTAGTGAAGCTCGCAATGAAGGTACTATCGTATCGGTAAGCGATGGTATTATCCGTATTCATGGCCTTGCGGACGTGATGCAAGGTGAAATGATTGAATTACCGGGCGGTCGTTATGCACTAGCACTTAACCTTGAGCGTGACTCAGTGGGTGCGGTTGTAATGGGCCCATATGCTGACCTTAAGGAAGGCATGAAAGTTACAGGTACTGGTCGTATTCTTGAAGTACCAGTTGGTCCAGAACTACTAGGTCGCGTAGTGAACACACTAGGTGAGCCTATCGATGGTAAAGGTCCAATCGAAGCTAAATTAACTTCGCCTGTAGAAGTGATTGCACCAGGTGTAATCGACCGTAAATCGGTAGATCAACCTGTACAAACTGGTTATAAGTCAGTTGACTCAATGATCCCAATCGGTCGTGGTCAGCGTGAGCTTATCATCGGTGACCGTCAAACTGGTAAAACAGCGATGGCGATCGATGCAATCATCAACCAGAAAAACTCTGGTATTTTCTCTATCTACGTAGCAATCGGTCAGAAAGCATCGACTATCGCAAACGTAGTTCGCAAACTAGAAGAGCATGGCGCACTATCGAACACTATCGTAGTTGTTGCATCTGCTTCTGAATCTGCAGCGCTACAATACCTAGCGCCATATGCAGGTTGTGCGATGGGTGAATACTTCCGTGATCGCGGCGAAGACGCACTGATTGTTTACGATGATCTATCTAAACAAGCGGTAGCTTACCGTCAGATCTCTCTACTACTAAAACGCCCACCAGGCCGTGAAGCATTCCCGGGTGACGTTTTCTACCTCCACTCTCGTCTACTAGAGCGTGCTGCTCGTGTAAACGAAGAATACGTAGAACGTTTCACTAACGGTGAAGTGAAAGGTAAGACAGGTTCTTTAACTGCACTACCTATCATCGAAACACAAGCTGGTGACGTTTCAGCATTCGTACCGACAAACGTAATCTCTATTACCGACGGTCAGATCTTCCTACAAACTGAGCTATTCAACGCGGGTGTTCGCCCAGCGGTTGACCCAGGTATCTCAGTATCTCGTGTAGGTGGTTCTGCGCAAACGAAGATCATCAAGAAACTATCAGGTGGTATCCGTACAGCACTAGCTGCATACCGTGAACTAGCGGCTTTCGCTCAGTTTTCTTCTGATCTTGATGAAGCGACTAAGCGTCAGTTAGACCACGGTCAAAAAGTTACTGAACTGATGAAGCAGAAACAATATGCTCCAATGTCAGTGTTTGACCAAGCTCTAACTATCTTTGCAGCAGAGCGTGGCTACCTAAAAGATGTAGAACTGTCAAAAGTTCTAGATTTTGAGGCGGCTCTACTATCGTATGCTCGCGCTCAGTACGCAGATTTTGCAGCTGAGATCGACAAGACGGGTGCTTACAACGATGAGATCGAAGCTCAGCTTAAGAAGCTAGCAGACGATTTTAAAGCAACCCAAACTTGGTAATAAGTCGGTGGCAGTCTCTGCCACCAACTAATGGAGAGTAACGATGGCCGGCGCAAAAGAGATACGTAATAAAATCGGTAGTGTTAAAAGCACGCAGAAAATTACGAAAGCGATGGAAATGGTAGCAGCTTCAAAAATGCGTCGCTCTCAAGACGCAATGGAAGCTTCTCGTCCATACGCTGAAACAATGCGTAAAGTGATCGGTCATGTGGCTAACGCAAATCTAGAGTACCGTCATCCGTACCTAGCTGAGCGTGAAGCTAAACGTGTTGGTTATATCATCGTTTCTACAGATCGTGGCTTGTGTGGCGGCTTGAACATTAACGTGTTCAAAAAAGCTGTGACAGATATGCAAGCTTGGAAAGCAAAAGGTGCTGACATTGAGCTAGCGGTAATCGGCTCTAAAGCAACGGCTTTCTTTAACAACAGTGGCGCAAAAGTCGTCGCTCAGGTTTCTGGTCTTGGTGACTCACCAAGCTTGGAAGATCTGATCGGTTCTGTTGGCGTAATGTTGAAAAAATACGATGAAGGTGAATTGGACCGTCTATATGTGGTTTACAACGAGTTTGTAAACACCATGGTTCAGCAACCAACGATCGATCAATTGCTACCTTTGCCTAAATCGGAAAGCGAAGAGATGCAGCGTCCGCATTCATGGGACTACATCTACGAGCCTGAACCAAAACCTCTACTGGATACGCTTCTTGTGCGTTACGTAGAGTCTCAGGTTTATCAAGGTGTAGTTGAGAACCTTGCTTGTGAGCAAGCGGCTCGAATGATTGCGATGAAGGCTGCAACTGATAACGCAACCAACTTGATTGAAGATTTAGAACTTGTGTACAACAAAGCCCGTCAGGCCGCGATCACACAAGAACTATCGGAAATCGTTTCTGGTGCGGCAGCGGTTTAAGCTTAGGTAAAACAAACAGTTTAGAGGATTAACGATGGCTACAGGTAAGATCGTACAGATCATTGGTGCGGTAGTCGACGTAGAGTTCCCACAGAGCGAAGTACCTAGTGTTTACGATGCTCTGAACGTTGTGGATTCTAAAGAGCGTCTAGTTCTTGAAGTTCAACAACAGCTTGGCGGTGGCGTAATTCGCGCAATCGTTATGGGTAGCTCTGATGGTTTACGTCGCGGTTTGGCAGTTGAAAACACTGGCGCTCCAATCTCAGTACCAGTAGGTACTAAGACACTAGGTCGTATCATGAACGTACTTGGTGATGCGATTGACGAGCGTGGTGAAATCGGTGCGGAAGAGCTTTACTCTATCCACCGTGCAGCGCCAAGCTACGAAGAGCAATCAAACGAGACAGCTCTTCTAGAAACAGGTGTAAAAGTAATCGACTTGATTTGTCCATTCGCTAAGGGTGGTAAAATCGGTCTATTCGGTGGTGCAGGTGTAGGTAAGACCGTTAACATGATGGAACTTATCAACAACATCGCACTACAACACTCTGGTCTATCAGTATTCGCGGGTGTTGGTGAACGTACTCGTGAAGGTAACGACTTCTACTACGAGATGCAGGAAGCGGGTGTTGTAAACATCAACGAACCTGAGAAATCTAAAGTAGCAATGGTTTACGGCCAGATGAACGAGCCACCAGGTAACCGTCTACGTGTTGCACTTACTGGCTTGACTATGGCTGAGAAATTCCGTGATGAAGGCCGTGACGTACTGCTGTTTATCGATAACATTTATCGTTACACACTTGCAGGTACTGAGGTATCAGCACTACTAGGTCGTATGCCTTCTGCGGTAGGTTACCAACCTACTCTTGCTGAAGAAATGGGTGTTCTACAAGAACGTATCACTTCAACTCGTCAAGGTTCTATCACGTCTGTACAGGCGGTATACGTACCTGCGGATGACTTGACTGACCCATCTCCAGCAACAACGTTCGCACACTTGGATGCAACAGTTGTACTTAACCGTAACATCGCAGCTATGGGTCTATACCCAGCGATCGACCCACTAGATTCGACTTCACGTCAGCTAGATCCATTGGTTGTTGGTCAAGAGCACTATGATGTTGCGCGCGGTGTTCAGCAAACGCTTCAGCGTTATAAAGAGCTGAAAGATATCATTGCGATCCTAGGTATGGACGAGCTATCTGAAGGTGATAAGCAAGTTGTATCTCGTGCACGTAAGATTGAGCGTTTCCTAACTCAGCCTTACCACGTAGCGGAAGTATTTACTGGTGACCCTGGTGTGTACGTTCCTCTTAAAGAAACACTACGTGGCTTTAAAGGCCTACTAGCTGGTGACTACGACGACATTCCAGAGCAAGCGTTTATGTACTGCGGTACTATCGACGAAGCTATCGAGAATGCGAAGAAGCTATAAGGCTAACTAGGAGGCGATATGGCAGCAATAACCTTTCATCTAGACGTTGTGAGCGCAGAGAAGAAAATCTTCTCAGGTCGTGTTGAAACGTTTCAGGTGACCGGTAGCGAAGGTGAGCTTGGTATTTTCCATGGTCACACACCGCTGCTGACCGCTATTAAGCCTGGTATGGTGCGTATAGTGAAGCAACACGGCCACGAAGAAATTATTTATGTTTCTGGTGGTATTGTTGAAGTTCAACCTGGTACAGCGACTGTACTGGCTGACACAGCAATTCGTGGTGAAGATCTAGATACAGCCAAGGCTCAAGAAGCCAAGCGTCGCGCTGAGGAGAAAATCCAGAATCAGCATGGCGATATGGACTTCGCGCAAGCGGCCAGTGAACTGGCTAAAGCCATTGCTCAGCTACGAGTAATTGAGCTGACTAAGAAACGTCGTTAATTTAATTAACACGTTTTACGAAAAGGCGACCATTGGTCGCCTTTTTTGCTTTATTTAGTTCGCGCTTTATTTTTAATAGAAATTAACGCCAAATAATTAACACCATGACAGTAAGCCGCTAGAATGCACTCAGTCGTTACCTCAAATAAATAGGTTAAACATGAAATTTAGCGCCGTGATTTTGGCTGCGGGCAAAGGCACTCGCATGCATTCTAATATGCCAAAAGTTCTTCATACTCTTGCCGGTAAACCAATGGTGAAACACGTGATTGATACGTGTAATAGCTTGGGTGCACAGAACATCCATCTGGTTTATGGTCACGGTGGTGATCAAATGAAGCATGCGTTAGCGGAAGAAAACGTTAACTGGGTTCTGCAAGCGGATCAGCTTGGAACTGGTCATGCGGTTGATCAAGCGTCTCCTCAATTTCAGGATGATGAGAAGATCCTCGTTTTGTACGGTGATGTTCCATTGATCTCTGAAGAAACCATCGAAAGCTTGTTGGACGCACAACCCAATGACGGCATTGCACTGTTAACCGTAGTGCTTAAAAACCCAACAGGCTACGGACGTATCGTGCGTAAGAATGGTCCTGTGGTAGCTATCGTTGAACAAAAAGATGCTTCTGAAGAGCAGAAGCTCATTAAAGAAGTTAACACTGGCGTTATGGTTGCAACAGGGCGTGATCTAAAACGTTGGTTATCGGGTTTAAATAACAACAACGCTCAAGGTGAATACTACCTAACTGACGTTATTGCAGCTGCCCACGATGAAGGTCGTGCTGTAGAAGCGGTACATCCAGTAAGCGCGATTGAAGTGGAAGGGGTTAATGACCGTATTCAACTTGCTCGTCTTGAGCGTGCATTCCAGACTCGTCAGGCTAATCGTCTACTAGAGCAAGGTGTGATGCTCCGAGATCCGTCTCGTTTTGATCTGCGTGGTGAGCTGCAATGCGGCATGGATGTAGAAATCGACGTTAACGTGATTATCGAAGGTACGGTATCTATCGGTGATAATGTTGTGATTGGTGCTGGCTGTATCTTGAAAGACTGCGAAATTGACGACAATACGGTGATTCGTCCATACAGTGTGATTGAAGGCGCGAGTGTGGGTGAAGATTGTACTGTAGGTCCATTTACTCGTCTTCGCCCTGGTGCGGATCTGCGTAACGATGCTCACGTTGGTAACTTCGTTGAAGTGAAGAATGCGCGTATTGGAGAAGGCTCTAAAGCTAACCACTTAACTTACATTGGTGATGCTGAAATAGGTCAGCGCGTTAACGTAGGTGCTGGCGTGATTACCTGTAACTATGACGGTGTAAACAAACACAAAACCATTATTGGTGACGATGTGTTTGTGGGGTCTGACTGTCAGCTGGTGGCGCCAGTTACTATCGCCAATGGAGCTACAATTGGTGCAGGGACGACATTAACCAAAGATGTTGCTGAAGGTGAGTTAGTAATTACTCGCGCTAAAGAGAAGAAAATATCTGGCTGGCAACGTCCAACCAAGAAAAAATAAAAAGAAAAGCCAGCTAAATGCTGGCTTTTTTAATGCTATTTCTATTTAAAAACGAAAGATGATTGGATGTTACGGACGCTCGAAAATTGTCGCGATACCTTGTCCTAAACCAATACACATAGTCGCTAGACCGTATTTCGCCTGTTTCGCTTCCATCAAGTTAATCAGAGTAGTTGAAATACGAGTACCGGAGCAGCCTAGTGGGTGACCTAGTGCTATTGCGCCGCCGTTAAGGTTTACCTTTTCATCCATTTTGTCCAATAAACCTAAGTCTTTAGCACAAGGTAGAGACTGGGCAGCAAACGCTTCGTTCAGTTCAATCACATCAATATCTTCCATTGATAGACCTGCACGCTTAAGCGCTTTATGGGTTGCTGGCACAGGGCCATAACCCATGATTGAAGGATCGCAACCAGCAATCGCCATCGATTTCACTTTGGCTCGGATAGTAAGTCCTAACTCCAGCGCTTTTGCTTCACTCATAATAAGCATTGCCGATGCGCCGTCAGACAGCGCAGAAGAAGAACCTGCGGTTACCGTACCATTCACTGGGTCAAAGGCTGGACGAAGTGCTGATAAACCTTCAGAGGTTGTTTCAGGACGAATTACCTCATCATAATCAAGAGTGAATAGGGTGCCATCTTCAGCGTGCGCTTCAGTTGGAAGAATTTCATTCTTGAATCTTCCCTCAACGGTTGCGGCATAAGCTCTTTGATGTGAACGAGCAGCAAACTCATCTTGTTGTTCGCGACTAATTCCGTGCACTTTGCCTAGCATTTCAGCGGTTAAACCCATCATGCCAGCAGCCTTAGCTACGTTCTTTGATAGCCCAGGGTGGAAATCTACACCATGATTCATTGGAACATGTCCCATGTGCTCTACACCGCCAACCAAGCAGATTTCAGCATCTCCGACCATAATAGAACGAGCTGCATCGTGAAGTGCCTGCATGGATGAACCACATAAGCGGTTAACCGTAACAGCGCCTATTTCAATTGGCAGGCCAGCTAAAAGTGCCGCGTTGCGTGCCACGTTGAAACCTTGTTCAAGAGTTTGTTGAACACAACCCCAGTAGATATCTTCGATTTCAAGTGGGTTAACTTGAGGGTTTCTTGCCAGAATACCTTTCATCAGATGAGCCGAGAGATCTTCCGCTCGCTGGTGGCGAAACGCTCCGCCTTTGGAACGTCCCATTGGGGTACGAAGGCAATCAACAATCACTACATTATTCATTTTGTTATTCCTTTTCCAAAGTGGTTACAGTGAGCCAGCTTGTTGTGAGCCTATTTGTTGAGAACTAAAGAAGGTTTCTCCTTTTTCAGCCATATCAATCAGGCGTTGAGGAACATGATAAACCGCACCTAAATGCTGATGTTTTTTCGCCATTTCTAGGTAAGTACTGAGACCAATACTATCTAGGTAACGGAACACACCACCACGGAATGGAGGGAAACCTAAACCATAAACCAGTGCCATATCGGCTTCTTGTGGGGAGGCGATGATGTTTTCTTCTAAACAAAGCACAACTTCATTGATCATTGGAACCATCATGCGTTCAATAATGGTCTGATCATCAAACTCAGCAGAATTAGCACATACGGTTTGTAGTAGTGCAAGTACGCTGGTATCAAAGGCTTTCTTTGGTTTCCCTTTTTTATCGACAGTGTATTGGTAGAAACCACTACCGTTCTTCTGCCCGTATTTCTGTGCTTCAAATAGAGCACTAATAGCGTCAGGCCCTTCTTTGGCCATACGAGTAGGGAAGCCTTGTGCCATCACTTCTTGAGCATGATGAGCAGTATCAAGCCCAACCACATCTAACAAGTATGCAGGTCCCATTGGCCAACCAAATTGACGCTCCATGACTTTATCTATTTGTGTGAAGTCGCCACCATCACGCATCAATAGGCTAAAACCTGCAAAGTATGGGAAAAGGACTCGGTTTACGAAGAATCCAGGACAGTCATTCACCACGATTGGTGATTTGCCCATTTTTGCTGCATAAGCAACTACGCGGTTAATGGTGTCTTCAGAGGTATGTTCACCACGAATGATTTCAACCAGAGGCATGCGATGCACAGGGTTAAAGAAGTGCATACCACAAAAGTTTTCTGGGCGCTTCAGTGATTTCGCCAGCAAATTGATTGGAATGGTCGAGGTGTTTGACGTGATTACGGTATCAGCAGAAACCTGTTGCTCCACTTCACTTAATACAGCGGCTTTAACTTTCGGGTTCTCAACGACCGCTTCAACCACCACATCAGATTGCTCGATACCCGCGTAGTGCAGTGTTGGTGAAATAGAGGCGATGACGGATGCCATCTTAAATCCATCGATCTTGCCGCGTTCAAGCTGTTTGTTAAGTAGCTTGGAGGCTTCTGTCATACCCAAATCAAGGGAAGACTGAGCGATATCTTTCATTGTTACTGGTACGCCTTTCGACGCCGATTGATAAGCGATACCGCCACCCATAATTCCAGCGCCTAAAACAGCCGCTCGTTGGGTCTCTTTTGATGCTGACTTCGCTGATTTTTTCGCAAGCCCTTTAATGTATTGGTCATTGAGGAATATACCTACAAGAGCTTGAGCTTCTTGGGATTTCGCAAGAGTAATAAAATGCTTACGCTCAATATCGAGAGCGGCATTGCGCTCGCAATTTGCAGCTTGCTCGATAGTTTTCACAGCGGTCATAGGAGCTGGATAGTGAGTACCTGCTACCTGCGCAACCAAGCCTTTTGCCATAGTAAAGCTCATCATTGCTTCTATTTTGCTTAAGGTCAGCGCTGAGGTTTTTTGCTTGCGGCGTGCTTGCCAGTCAATCTTTTCATTGATGGCTTGCGTTAATGTTGCGATTGCAGATTCTGCTAGCTTGTCGCTTTCAACTATCGCATCAAGTAAACCCAATTTTAATGCTTCGTCTGCTTTGCACGCTTTACCTTGGGTGATGATTTCCATTGCACTGTCAGCACCGATGATTCTTGGTAGACGAACTGTGCCGCCAAAGCCAGGCATAATACCCAGTTTTGTTTCTGGCAAACCAATGCTGGTGGTTTTATCACCAATGCGGAAGTCGGTAGCGAGTACACACTCACATCCACCACCAAGAGTAAAACCCTTTAAGGCTGAGAGCGTTGGTACTGGTAAGTCTTCCAGCTTATTAAATATGTCGTTTGCAAACACTAGCCACGTATCTAACTCAGCTTCTGGTTTTGCAAATAGTCCTAAAAACTCAGTAATGTCGGCTCCGACAATAAATGAGTCTTTATCCGTTGTGAGCACAACACCTTTTAAACCTTGATGAGTTTGGAGAGCATCAAGAGCTTCGTTCAGCGAGTTCAAAGTGCTGAGGTCGAGCTTATTTACAGAGTTCGGGGAGCAGAAGCTTATTTCTACGATACCGTTCTCTAGTTCCTTTACCTGTAGGGTTTCGGCTTGGTAAATCATTGTCTATCTCCTTGACATACAACCGAAGGATTGTGTGTGAGAGTTTTTGTTGTATTTAGTTTCTGGTGTGACCAGTAGATTCAGTTTGAACGTCAGATTCTATATTTTCAATACATTTTTTAAACAAGTGTTTAACATTGTGTGCTAATACCAATCCTGAGCACATTTTTAGGGCTCGTGATACACTTAGCTACCTTTATGATTTTGTGAAAAATATGAACGTTCGACCTTATTTGATCCCAAATGAACCTGTTATCTTCGAAGAAGAGATTAAGAAGAGCCTGTTTATTACCTATCTTGCACATACACCAACAAGTGAGGCGGCTAAGGCGTTTGTGGAACAAATAAAACAGAAGCATCCAGATGCTAGGCATAACTGCTGGGGCTTTGTTGCTGGCAGGCCTGAAGATTCCATGCTTTGGGGATTCAGTGACGACGGAGAACCATCAGGTACAGCAGGTAAGCCTATATTGGCTCAATTGTCTGGGTCTGGTGTGGGAGAAATAACCGCAGTAGTTACCCGTTACTATGGCGGTATCCGGTTAGGTACGGGCGGTTTGGTTAAAGCGTATGGTGGAGGAGTGCAACAAGCTCTTAAGCTGCTTCAAACTATTGAGAAAAAAATCACCACAAATTTGCACCTAAGTTTAGACTACGGCTTGGTTCCGCTTGCGCAGTCTATTATCAAACAGTACGACGGAACAGAAGTTGATGCTCAATACGGTTCAAACGTGGAATTGGATGTGGAGCTAGAAGTTCTTCATGTTGAAGATTTCACCCAAACTATCATTAACCGAAGCGGTGCAAAGATTATTGTTACCGATTTAACCAATATATAGGAACTAGGAAGCTCGGCTTCATTTTGTCTATCAATGCAATTTCGTTCAATTATCCGAATTGTCGGGCTTTTGCTCGCGATATTTAGTTTTACAATGCTGGCTCCTGCGTTGGTCGCTTTGATCTATCGCGATGGTGCTGGTGTGCCTTTCGTTTCTACTTTTTTTGCATTGTTGTTTTTTGGCGCGATTCTTTGGTTTCCTAACCGCCGCCATAAACATGAGCTAAAGTCGCGAGATGGTTTTCTCATCGTAGTACTGTTTTGGACGGTAATCGGTAGCGCTGGGGCGATGCCATTTATATTCTCTGATAACCCAAACGTTTCAGTAACCGATGCTTTTTTTGAATCTTTTTCTGCACTAACTACTACAGGTGCGACTGTCATTGTTGGTCTCGATGAATTGCCCAAAGCGATATTGTTTTATCGTCAATTCTTACAGTGGTTTGGTGGCATGGGTATCATCGTTTTAGCAGTTGCGATCTTGCCTGTACTTGGTATCGGTGGCATGCAGCTTTATCGCGCTGAAGTTCCTGGACCAGTAAAAGACAATAAGGTGACTCCGCGTATAGCAGAGACAGCAAAAGCGCTTTGGTATATCTATTTGAGTCTAACGATTGCTTGTGCTGCCGCCTTTTGGCTAGCCGGTATGACAGTGTTCGATGCAATCTGTCATAGCTTCTCAACTATTGCTATCGGCGGCTTCTCAACCCACGATGCCAGCATGGGCTATTTTGATAGCTATGCAATTAATCTGATCACCGTCGTTTTTCTTTTAATATCGGCCTGTAACTACACATTGCATTATGCAGCTTGGGCGACAGGTGGTGTACATCCTAAATACTATTGGCGAGATCCAGAATTTCGCGCGTTCGTCGTCATACAAGTCATTCTGTTTGCAGTCTGTTTCTTAATGTTAATAAATCACCGGACGTACGATTCTTTATATGACGCGTTTGATCAGGCGATATTCCAAACAGTATCAATATCGACTACAGCTGGGTTCACTACTACGGGTTTTTCTGAGTGGCCACTGTTTTTGCCAGTACTTCTCCTATTCTCCTCTTTTATCGGTGGTTGTGCTGGTTCAACAGGTGGCGGTATGAAAGTTATTCGCGTGTTATTGCTTACATTGCAGGGGGCTCGTGAGATGAAACGTCTTGTACACCCGAGAGCTATCTATTCTATAAAGCTGGGGGACAGTGCGCTCTCACAACGTGTAGTTGATGCGGTGTGGGGATTTTTCTCTGCTTATGCTTTGGTGTTTGTCGTTTGTATGCTTGCCGTTATCGCAACCGGTATGGATGAACTCAGCGCGTTTTCAGCGGTTGCTGCAACTTTGAATAACCTCGGACCTGGATTAGGCGAGGTGGCTGTTCATTTTGCCGATATTAATGACAGTGCCAAGTGGGTGTTGATCGTCTCCATGTTGTTTGGGCGTTTAGAGATTTTCACTTTATTAATTTTGTTAACACCTACGTTCTGGCGTAGCTAGGGTTACACACATTGGGAGATAGCGTGAAAGCACTTCTTTTATATTCGACCCGTGAAGGTCAGACAAAAAAAATCATGCACAACATTGCACAACAGTTAGAAGGCTACGAATGTGAGTTTGTTGATTTGCATGAATGTGCACCTATTGATTTAACGCAATATGAAAAAGTGCTAATTGGTGCTTCTATTCGCTACGGTAAGTTAAACACAAAACTGTACCAGTTCATCGAAGCTCATCAACAGCAATTAAATCACGTTAAAGCTGCTTTTTACTGTGTGAATCTCACCGCTCGCAAAGCTGACCAGGGGAAAGATACACCAGAAGGTAGTGTCTATATAAAGACGTTTTTGAAAAAGTCTCCTTGGCAACCAGCATTAATTGGTGTTTTTGCTGGAGCGCTTTATTACCCACGTTACCGTCCTATCGATAGGATGATGATTCGTTTCATTATGAAATTGACGGGTGGAGAAACAGATACAAGCAAAGAAATCGAATATACAGACTGGGAAAAAGTGTCTCTATTCGCCAAAAAGTTTGAGCAATTGTAAAGAAAATAGTCAAAAAAGAGCCGTGATGGCTCTTTTTTGTTCGAACAGCAAAAAACTTCCAAAACTTTGCAAAAAAACTATTGCCAATTCTGATCAGCTCCCTATAATGCCGCCTCGCTGACACGGGAACAGTTCGTAAGAAATGCAACCAGTTAGCCGGTTTATTAACTAGCATCAATTAATGATGAAAAAGTTTTAAAAAAGTGTTTGACACTGAAACTTAACTAGCTAAAATAGCCGTCCGTTTTGAGAGGAATGCCTTGAGAAACGAAGCTCTTTAACAATTTAAACCTATCAATCTGTGTGGGCACTCGTTGATGAAAATCAAATTAGATACTTCGGTATCAAAATTAGGTTTCAATGAACTGAGTGACCAATTGAATCGCAAGATTCAGCACAGTCAATTCAACATTACTATGTAATGTAA
>NZ_JBMMKS010000018.1:0-78425 GCF_058630515.1 Vibrio sp. HM8-C | reverse complement strand
GCACGAAGGGTTACGCTTAAAACCCTATCGCTGCAGCAGTCAGAAAATCACCATTGGCTACGGTCGAAACCTGCAAGATAACGGCATCACGTTAGAAGAAGCAGAAACCATGCTTCAACACGATATTGGTACCGCAATCAAAGAAGCAGAGTCACTGCCATTTTTTGAGTCCCTTAATGAACCGCGCCAAGCAGTCATCGTCGACATGGTGTTCAACATGGGCTTACCACGTTTTGGCATGTTCAAAAAAATGATTGCCGCGATTGAGCGTGAACACTGGCAAGTTGCCGCCAATGAAATGCTGAACAGTCGCTGGGCGCGTCAGGTCGGTAAACGCGCAAACACGCTCAGTGAAATGATGCGTCTCGGCACTGAAATTAACTAAGGAGTTCAACATGAGTTTTTTAACTAACATCCTCGGCAAAACCCTGTGGGATGTGCTCAAAGGAATCTTCTTTCAAATTGCGTGGAAGGTGATTTTAGAACGTTTTGCCACTCGCTTGGTGATTTGGGGCTTAGAGAAAATCAAAAGTCTCTCCACCAATGATGTTACCCAAGACACAATGGACGACATCATCATGTCGCTGAAAGGCAAAAAACTGAAAGAGGTCGAAGAATGGAAGTCATCTTAGATGCAAGCTGGGTAAGTGCTCTACTTGCCTTTGGTACCTTCGTGACTTTAGTTCTTAGCCTATTGATTGGTTATCTGTTTAGGTTATCCAAAGAGTTGGGTGAATACAAAACCCACGTAGCCGAAACCTACGCCACCAAAGATGATGTGAAGGAACTTGGAGACCGAATCGAGAGAGGCATTAGTAAAGAGTTTGACAGGTTTCATTCGCTACTCAAAAACGCCGCATAAAAAAGCCGCCCATCAGAGGCGGCATCGTTTTATCTACACGATTAGGAAGCAACAGGCTCCAAACTCTCATACCCATTAGCTTTAATCACTTCCATCCCAACAAACTCATTCAATTCACTGAGCGAATCAATCAGCGGCAACAACTCGTTCTTAAAGAAAATACGGTCGACTTTGTTTAGGTCGCTGCTAGTAGCAATGCCTTCACGTTTTACGCTCATCAGTTCCAACGGAACGCGGTGAAGGGAAAGCACATCGTTGGTCGTTTGGTTTTTCACATCTTTAAACGAGTCTTTGGCTTCCACCTGTCCAATCGGTTTCAGCTCTGGCGCTTTGGTGTCTTTACCCTTGGCGTTCACGAACAGGTTTTTAAATGCCATGCCTTCTTTGGCTTGAAGCTTGTTGCGAATGTCGTTTTCGACATCCTTGGTCATGCTCGGTTCGTTCATATATAGCAAGTATCCCGCGTGAGAGCCGTTGCGATAATACTGACGACGGAACAGCGTTGCAT
Source organism: Vibrio sp. HM8-C (assembly GCF_058630515.1). Taxonomy (NCBI): domain Bacteria; kingdom Pseudomonadati; phylum Pseudomonadota; class Gammaproteobacteria; order Vibrionales; family Vibrionaceae; genus Vibrio; species Vibrio sp. HM8-C. The sequence continues at coordinate 77,055 of NZ_JBMMKS010000018.1, read as the reverse complement.
CGTCATTAAGCCAAATTGAGGTTAAGCCACTCACATGCTGCGGCAGTCCATACAGCTCTTGTGCCACATCGTATTCCGCAAGATGAAAGATTTGACCTTTGCGATAATCAATACGCCCTTGGTCATCATAAGCGCGAGGTTTATAGGTATAACCTAAGTCTTCGCGCCTGCGCATATACAGTGCAGGAATGTGTTTGATGCTGGTAACCTGACCAAGCAGATTGCGCACCACCTGAAAGTAACCATTACCAAAGGTCAGGTAGTCTTGAATAAAACGTTTTAGGTCACGACGAGACAAAACACCATTCACTGTCATCGCATAAGTGAGCGTGTTACGCTTGAACTCAATCGCGCTCGAATGCATCGGGTTCACACGTAACGCTTTGGCGAGCGTATCGAGCTGAATCGGTGGCTCGTACAAACCATCAATCAATGCCACTTCAAGGTAGCTGAGAATATCGCTATTCATTACGCTTACAGGTTTTGAAAATTCAATATCAATCACTTTGCCTCTCCTAGAAGAACGAAACGGTGGTGTCGTCTTCGCAATGAATATCAATTGGCTCCCAATGCATCACATGCATCGAAGCCCAAGCAAGGTCAGCGTGTGAGCCAACTTTGCTGCGGTTAGAATAAAAGGTAACTTGGTTGCTCGCCTTGGTGGTTTGCTGGCGAATCATTAAGAACGAGTGAACCAAATCGTCCCACTCACCATCGAACTGCAGGCGCCCATCGTTGATAATCTCGCGCGCCTTATAAACCATCATCCGTTTCACTTCGGGTGAGTAATCCAGCTCAATGAGTGCAGGGAAGAACTTGCGCACCAACTCTGCTACCGCCGAACCCACTCCACCGACATCAATCGCCAAATGGACCACGTTGTACTTTTCGGTGATGCCTTTAATCGCTTGCGCCTGCTGCTCATAGCTCGAACCTTTTAGGCGTATGCGTTCAATCAGTCGGAACACGCCACCTTTGCGTTTGGGTTTCAGGGCAACCACTAAGCCTGCATCGTCAGAGCCTTCACCCTGACCACCGCCTCTTGGGTCATAACCCACCAATACTTCGGCATTGCCAACGGGGCGCGCTTTGTCGTGATCGACATCTTTCCATAAAGAAGAATCGGTCTTACACGCGAGCAAAGATTTCAGTGAGAATATCGATGCGGAGTCATCGAGGAACACGCAACGCAGCAAGTTGTCAAACACGGTTTTGTCGGGATACTTGCGGCGCAGCTTGTCCATGTTGAAGAAGGTCGCGCCTTTGGCAATCGCATCATCAATGGTGATGATTTGACGGAATATGCCATCCACACCCAGTGAACCGTCTTTTAGTGCACCGTGGCTGACATCGATACCAAGCTCTTTTTTGCCCTGCCATTTTGGATACGCTTCATGGGCAACAGTTGAGGGTGTTGATAAGTAAGTGGTGCGGTATTTGTCATGAATTGACATACCGCCTGCGTAGTCATCCAGCTCGCCGAACTTAGGTATCCAGAACACTTCATCAAAGTAGACGTGACCATTAAAGCCTTGCGAGGTTCGTGCGTTGGTCGATAGAAAATAGAAAGTTGCACCATTAGACAATTGAAGCTCGTCTTTGCCTTTGAGCTCAACATCCCCAATCTCCAACGCAAAGCGGCGAATGTAGTTCTTGAAGATTTCAGACTGCTTGCGAGATGCCGATAAAAATACCTGGTTGTCGCCATTGAGCACCGCATCTTCAAACGCTTCATAAGCAAAGTAATACGTTAACCCAATCTGACGAGATTTCAGGTAGAAGCGGAACTCGTTAAGTTCACTGTTGCACTTATGCGCGTGGATCTCTTTCTGGTATTCGAAGAAGGTTTTCTCACGAAACTCGTCCAGCACCTCTTTGGTGATGTGTGAAACATCGTTCTTCACCTTGTTAGGCTTGCGACCACGCTTTTGCTCACCGTCACTGCGTCCTGATGGGCGATAGCGCTTTTCTTCTGCTTCGTCACGCTTACGTTTTTGCTCAAGCAGAAACTCCAACTCTTTCAACTGGGTTTCATGCTTTTGGTCAAGCCACAGCAAATACGCAATACGCTGGCGAACCATCAGCTCTACGGGCGCATCGTCGCGCATTTCCTTCCAGTTAAATTTGTTGATCCACAGCTGAATGGTGCGCCCAGCCACATCCAAAGCCTTGGCAATTTCGGCAGGTGTTTGCTGGCGCAGGTATAAGCCCAGTGCCTGAGTTTGTTTGGCACTGTAAAGCGGCGCGTCTAGGTCGGGAGAGAGATTCGTTTTCATGTTTGCATAGTGCAACAGCGCCCGCCATTACTCAGCTAGCAAGGTTTCTAAATCAGGTATCTAGAATCGCCATGAATACAAAAAGTTAAGGTCATTGGTTAGATTGGAATCATCGAATTTAGGAGACCAATTCCATGTTTAAGTCTGAGCCAATCTGCATTTTGAAAGCAGGACCGACTATTGATGGGCGAGACATCCCACAGAAAGTCATCGATGACATTGCGGAAACCTATGACCCTAAAAAGTACACCGCACGAATCAATGACAATCACTCTGAATGGAGTTGGAAAGGTGGTTCGGTTCTATCGGTGGAAAAGCGTGATGACGAATTATGGGCAGAGATTAAGCCGAACTCTTATTTGTTGAGAAACATTGAAAGCGGTCAATTGCTTCATACCTCTTGTGAATACCGTGAAGACTTTGCCAATACAGGCAAAGCCTATTTAACAGGACTTGCCTTTACTGATAACCCGGCATCATTGGGTACCACGCAAGTACATCTATCAGCACTACGTGGCGAAGAAAAAGCGCAGTTGGTGTCAACCGGACAGACCATCAACTACAGCGAGAAGCAATCTCAGAAAGACTCCAATTCTACAGAGCAATCGCTACTTAAAAAATTACTTAACCTGCTCAGCAGTGCTCCTGACGGAGACAAAGAGCAGCTTTCTACAAAAGAGGAATCGGAAGAAATGAGTAAAGAAACCGAAGAGCTGCTAAAGCAAAGCGTTGAGCAGAATCAAAAGCTAAATGAGCAACTTGGCACATTGATCGAGAAGCTCAGCGTGCAAGGCAATCCAGAACCTCAAGAAGAATCAAAGCCAGAAGCCAATCCGCTAGAAGAGAAAGTGGAAAAGCTCTCGTCTCAGTTTGAAGAGATGTCGAGCAAACTCAGCAGCATTACTGATGATCAAGCACGCAAGCTAGCTGGTGAAGGCGGCGAAGACGAGCAGTATTTATAAACGCTCACTCACTTTCAACGAAGTTAATTAGGTCCAATTATGCAAAAGAATACTCAAGTTAAACTCAATGCGTACGTGAAACGAGTGGGTGAACAAAACGATGTGGATGACGCCACTCAGAAGTTCAACGTCACTCCCAACGGCACGCAAAAAATCATTGCCCAAATTCGTGAGAGCAACTGGTTCTTAAAACGCATCAACGTGATTTCGGTGAAGAATCAGAAAGGCGAATCCATCGGTCTTGGTGCTACAGGCATGATTGCTAGCCGCACCGATACAACAGGCAGCGGTAAGCGCACACCGAAAGACTACTCAAGCCTTGGTTCCATGCCTTACATGTGTGAGCAAACAAACTTTGATACAGCAGTACGTTACGCCAAGCTCGATGCTTGGGCTCATATGAGCAACTTCAACACGCTGCTGAGCAAAAGCCATCGTGAACAAATTGATGCCAACAAAATCACCATTGGTTGGTATGGCGAAAGCGCGCAAGCGACAACCGATGCACAAGCAAACCCTAATGGTGAAGACGTCAATATCGGCTGGTACCAAGCGATGCGTACACACAACAGCGACCGCTTAATTACGGAAGGGGTCGCGGAATCAGGCGTTATCAAAATCGGTGAAGGTGGCGATTTTATCAATCTCGACATGGCGGTGTTGGAAACGAAAAACCTACTGCACCCCGCTTGTGAGAACGATTCAAACCTCATTGCGATCATCGGTGGCGACTTACTGGCTTACGACAAAGCCAAGTTCTATGAAGCGCACGGCAACACGCCAAGCGAAAAGAGCAAAATTGAAGAGCTGCAAGTCATTGGTACCTACGGCGGTTTGCCTGCTGTGAAAGTGCCGGGGTTCCCTCCAACGGGCATCATGGTGACCAGTTACGACAACCTGTCGATTTACATTCAAGAAGATTCGGTTCGTCGCTCTGTCGGTAAGAAGAACGATGAGAAAGACCAAATCGAAAACTTTGAATCAATGAACATGGCTTACGTGATCGAAGAGCTGGGCAAAGTGGCTGCCATCGAGTTCAAGAACGTGAAGCTCTGGATTAAAGGCGCGTGGGTTTAACAAACCTACTTAACTAATCCCCCCCAATGCAGGCTCTTTTCAAGTTGGTTATCAAGCCTCGGCTTAGGTTGCCAGTCATGAAATGCTGCCTGCATCCCCTAAAGGTGATGTATGGATTTTGTTGGCAATAAAAATGACGTGTACCAATCCGTACTGGCAGCAACGGATAACTTCCCAGAACTCAAAATATCAGAGTTTCAGTCTCTGTTTAATTTCCTCAGCAATGAAACAGAGGCAGGCATTCTGCACCAAGCGAAAGTATCGCGCATCAAAGTACATCGCGAACTGGTCGACACCATTGCGCAATACGATGATTTAAGCGCCCTGTCGGTCGCTAAGTTTGGTGACGAAGAATCGGGTACCACGCTTTACACCCAAGCGGTATTTGCATTAACCGCCAGTGAACTGATTGGCATCAAGCTCAGTACAGATTCAACAGCCGAAGCGGCAGACAGGCAAGAGGTACTGAACAGTAAGAAATACCACTGCGAAGTGCAGTACCGCCAAGCGGTCGACATGCTCATTCATGGCAAAGAAACCTACTGCTTTGAGGTGGTGTGATGAAAGCACTGCAAAGTTTAACCGACCTGTTTAAACAACATATCACTGATGCGAAGAACTTCAGTGCGTGGGCAGAAGATGGTGCAGTGTTCAGTTGTCAGGGTGATTCAGTCGATGGGTTTGAAATTGAATACACCGCGATTGTGTTCATGCAGGACGTTAAAGTTCAGCCGCACATTCTAATGATGCATCTGGTGAGTTGGCTCAATAAGTACGACCCATACCGCCAAGAGAAAGGGCTCGCATTCCCAAGCTTTGCCACCGAGCTTTTAGATAAAGGTCGCTGTGACATCAAGATAAAACTCGACCTTCGAGAAGAGTTCAGGCTTGAGCCTAATGAGCAAGGCAACTGGATGCAAAATGGAGAGCGTTACGCTTGCATGAGTGAGTTTGCTGCTTGTGTCGAAGAGGACGAACTTGGCGAACTGCACTTGCTTGTTGGGCATTTGGATGACTTGCCATGAGCGAGTTAACCCTAAGAACGCCAGACCAATTAACTCAACTGGTTGAGCGATTGGTATTAACCGCTACTGAAAAATTGGATTTGAACCGACGCATGGCGAATTACGCTCGCCAGTTCTTTCGCTCTCAAATTCGGGCGCAACGAGACATCGACAACAACCCGTATCAGAGCAGAACACAACGCAAGCGAGTGGAACTGAAAGATGGCACCACGGCAAAGAACACCGTGAACAACAAGAACATGTTGATGGGGATATCCAAAGCTTTGCGCACCCAAGCAGACGACAAAAGCTTTGAGGTTGGCCTTGCTGGTGTGGCTGGACGAATTGGTCAAGAGCATAACCAAGGTAGCCAGTTGTCATTCACGACTCGGGTAAATGGCTTTTTTGATAGCAAGACCGGACGTTGGCAAGGCGGTCGTCGAGTGAAACAGAACTACATCATGCCACAACGAACATTCATCGGTTGGACACCAGCGTTAGAGCGCGAACTTCTGGCCATGGCAGCAGAACACTTTACAACAGACGTGGAAAGTTAAATGGCAACCATCAAAATCAAACCACTTAACGGGCTAATCGTACGCGATCCAGAAACCCGTGAACCTCTTAAGGTAGAGGGCGAAGAGAAACCGCGTAACCCTTACTGGCTGCGTCGTCTTAAAGAAAAATCGGTTGAGTTGGTCGGCACTGAAGTGACCAAAACAGCCAAGAAAACCGTAGCCACTAAGGAGGCTGACCAATGATTAGCTTTAGCGAAGTTCCGAGCAGTGCTTATGTTCCGGGCATGTATGTCGAAATCGATAACAGCCTGGCAAACAGTGCAGAAGACCAACAGCTTTGTTTGGTGATCGGTAATGCGGTCGCAGACGCACCAACCGCGCCCAATACCGTTGTGTTATGCATGGACGAAACCAAAGCCGCGACTCTGTTTGGTGCAACGTCTGACATCGTAGAAACCATCACTTACTTTCGTAAGCAAGATGAAAGCATGCCTATCTACGCAATCAGCGTACAGGATGCCGATACCATGTCAGCGTTAGCTGCCCTTGGTGATGTGCAGTATCACCACATCATCTGCTCGCTCAATGACGAAATCACCATTCGTGATTTGGGTGAGTTCTTGGAAAAGCGTTATGAAGCCTTGCAACAAATCCCCGGTGTCGCTTACGTACCGAAACAGGGGACTAACGCGGAGCTCATCACCTTTGCAAACAAAAGCAACTGCCCACTGATTAGCTTTATGCCAATTAACGCACTAGGTAACTCAGCAAACGAGGCGCTTTCTGATGCGGCTGCGATTGGTGCGTGGGCGGGGCAGATTGCGCCGTCACTGGCAAATGACCCTTGTCGCCCGCTGCAAACGCTGAAAATGAGTGGCTTGTACTCGATTGCTGAAACCGAGTTCGACTGGGCTGAGCGTAACTTAATGCTTCACGAAGGCATGGGCACTTACACCGTCAACACTGCCAAAGAGGTGTTGGTGGAACGTGCGGTCACGGCTTACACCGAAAATGCAGCAGGTATCGCTGATAACAGTTACCTAGACATCATGACGCCAGCGACCGCAATGTATTTTCGCCAGAAGCAGCGCTCACGCATCCTGAGTAAATACGCACGTTACAAAGTAGCGAAAGACGGAACTCGCTTTGCAGCAGGACAAGTGATCGTCACACCAAGCATGTTCAAAACTGAGCTGTTGGCGCTTTACAAAGAGCTCGAATACGCAGGCATCGTGCAGGACTTTGACGGCTACAAAAAGTCTCTCATCGTTGAGCTGGACGATTCCAATAAACAACGCATCAACTATCAAGATTCACCGCAGTTCGTGAACGGCTTGATTATCGTTGCAGGCAAAATTCAATTTAGGAAGTAAGCCATGGGAACAGTAATTACTAGCCGTGCGGTACTAAACGCAGGCTCACTCGGTCGCCTTCCTATCAAAGAAGGCGCGGAAATTGGTTTTGGTAACCTCAAGCGTGAAGCTGTGATGGGCGATGATGGTGTGCTTGGTCATACCGAAGAATACTCGGATGCGCCATTTATCAAATGCACCATCATCCATGCTAAAACCACCGATGAAGACGCGATCAAAAGCTTCACTGACGAAAGCATCACACTCGAAACCAACAGTGGCAAAGTGTTCACCTTAACCGATGCTTGGTCTGCGGATGTGTTAAGCCTTAATGTCAAAGATGGTCAACTTGAAGTGCTCTTTAACGGCACTGAACTCATCCCTCAATAAGGAGCTTGGCATGTTATCTATTTTAAAAAAACGTCAGGCTCAACAACGACAACAAGCGGCGCCAAAGCCTCAAGTTGTGGACGTCTCAGAAAGCGTAGCGAAAGGTTTAGCGGTAAGTTCAACCATTGCCGATAAGCCTTGGGATGAAATCCAAATCATGCTCAAAAAAGATTTGGAATACGTTAGAACGTTGGCTGGCTCTCAAGAGAAAGACCCATACAAAGAAGCGTTGGTGATGAAGTACCAGCCAGTTGTTGAATCGCTATTAACCACTCATGGCAACCTAGAAAACCTCGATGTGATCTGGTGGTTCTATCAGTGGCAAATCGACCTTGGCAAACTGCCAGAAGTTCATGACCAGTTTCGTGAAGCGATCGACAAAGGTTTGGGAACGCCACACTCATGGAAAGCAAACGGGCAAACCACTTACTGTGACATTGTGTTCCAGCACGCGTTTAAAGCACATGAGCAGAAGCAAGAGTTCAATCGCGACTATCTCATTCAAGCGGTGAGTGATTTGCAACAAGGCAAGCTGGCAACCAACGCGCCACTGAAAGTGAAAATGTTCCGTTTAGTGGGTGATTGGCATTACGACAACGGCGAAAAAGAGCAAGCCTACACCTTGTTTGAAACAGTGATGAAGCTTGATCCCAATAAAGGCGGTCGTAAGACCAAACTCAATGAACTGAAGGAAGAACTGGGCTATGGCGACAGCAATTAAAGACCAATCACAGACACGCATCGCAACTTTGGCAACGCCCATCATCAAAGACGATGTGGAAATTAAAACCATTGAAATTCGCAAACCGAACTCTGGCAACCTTCGCGGTTTAAGTTTGATTGATGTGTGTGAAATGAAGTTTGAGGCGGGTGAAGTGCTTCTTCCTCGAATTTCGTCACTGACTGAGCGCGATTTACTAAACCTAGCCCCAGAGAACTGGGCACCACTGTTAACCACTGTTGCCTCTTTTTTCGTGAACACGGAACTCTGATAGAACGAGTAGAAGATTATTACGCAGACATCGCGGTTGCCTTTCATTGGCCACCGAGCGAAATAGACGCACTCAGCTACGACGATTTATTACTGTTCCGCGAACTTGCACGACAGCGAACCCAACAAGAAGAGAGCGATTAGCTCTCTTTTTTTCTTCAAGGACACTGATATGAAAATGAACCTGTCTGTGGTGATGGGGATGAAAGATAAGGTATCCGCGCCACTGAAAGGCATAGCGAGTGAGTCTGACCACTATGCTAAAGCCATCAAGAAAATTCAAAATGCCCAAGCTGATGATTCCTCTGCCATAGGCATGATTGGCTCATTTAAGAAAACCAAACAGTCCATAGACCAAAACACCGTGTCTATGAATGCTGCCAATGAAAAGCTCAAAGAACTGCAAGCCAAAGCGAGCGCAGCAGGCAAGCCAACGGCAGCGCTAACAGAGAAAATCGCCAAACAGCAAGAAAGAGTCAACAAGCTCACCAGTGAGCAAGACACTTACAAGAACCACTTAATCAAACTGGGTGGAGAACTGAAGAAAGCAGGCGTCAAAGTTCACGACCTTGATGGTGAAAACAAGCGGTTAGAGAAAAGCTACAAAAAACACGGAGCCGAAATTACCAAGCTCAGCAAGAAGTACAGCATTTTAAAAGGGGTGATGAGCCCACTGCAAAAACTCAACAGCAAAATACGCTTACCTAGTGTTGCTGGTGCGGCTGTTGGTAAAGGCACAGCGTTACTTGGTGGATTGAGCCTTGCAGGGCTGGCTGCCGAGGTGAATAGCAGTGCCGCCGAAATGGATAAGCTTGCCAAGAAATCGGCAAATCTTCAGCTACCCATTAGCGAGCTACAAGCCATGCAGTCACAAGCCGAACATGCGGGTGTAAGTTCCGATGCACTTTCTGCATCGATGACGCGTTTCACCCGCCGCTTGGGTGTATTACAACAAACGGGCAAAGGCGCATTAGGTAGCTACCTCAAGCAGAGTAAGAACGGGCTGTTTAAAGATTTAAAAGGTGCGGAAAACAACCAACAAGCTTATGAAATGCTGCTTGAATCATTCTCGAAACTGAAAACCGCCCAAGAGCAAATGGCGTTTGCCGACGCCGCCTTTGGTGACAGTGGCCGCGAAATGCTTATCATGCTCCGTGAAGGTACTCAAGGCTTAACAGCAGCACGAAAAGAACTCAATGATTTAGGCGGTGGCGCGACTGCAGAAGATGCCGCCAAAGCGGAAGCCTATAACGATGCTGTGCAGAGAATCTCTGAAAGTATTCGCTCCATCAAGTTTGCTGCCCTTGCTCCCATTATGGAAAAGGCCACCAAGCTGTTTACCGATTTCACCAACAAGTTCAAAAATGCCCAGTGGCGTACTGAATTTATGGATAAAGTGATTCAAACAGTCAACGGGCTTTATCAAGGGTTAGAATTCCTAGGCAAAGGGCTTGTGTTTGTTTCGCAGAACTTCAAGGGGATTATCGCAGCACTGGCAATTTTAAAAGTCGCGTTGATTGGTATTAACGCGGTGATCATGGCAAACCCTATCGGCATGATGGTCGCCGCTATTGGTGCAGCGATTATCGCAATCACCTACCTAGTCGATAAATTCATTGGATTAGACGTAATCATCCAAGGTATTGGCAAAGCGATTGGTTGGCTATGGGATGGAATTAAGAAGCTAATAAACAAACTACCGGATGCTTTAATTCCTGATGGCTGGAAAACCGGACTAAGTGAAGCTGGTAACGAAGTCGATAGCTTAGCCAACAAACTTGATGGCATAAAAGACAAGAATGCCGAACTGGGTATCACCACCAATGAAACACACAACCAAACCGAGCGCAGAAAAACATACTCGGACTACCAAACGGAAAGCTTCTCAGCGCCAAGTTCTTACGGTCAGTACAAACCGTTAACCAGTCAAACACTCAACAGCAAATCAGAGATTTCATTAACTGTGAAATCAGATAAGCCAGTGACGGTGGACAAAGCTAAGAGTGATAAAGGAACTGACTTAGATCTTAACGTGGGAGATTTAGGTTTTAGTTACTGACGTATAAACCACCCCAAGAACTAAAAAGGCTAGCATCAAATTGCTAGCCTTTTCTTATTCTAAGTACACCTATGGTACGCCTTAAAACACACAAACTCTTATACAGCATCAAAGTCTATCCAATCGAGCATTGGCGCGACTGATAGGCGATTAACTTTGAATGTTGATGTGTCTTTAGCAATAGTCATGATTTATATCGTGTTCAGATACCGTGTTGGAATACTTCGCTAGTAGAATCCTAGCCCAGCCAAAAATAGAAAGAACTTATACGCTTACATTAATGACTGTATTTAGTGTGCAAAACGGTTCCTTCGCTTTACATCTCAAAGGCGGCGATTATACACACAGAGCTCAAATTTTCATAAAAAAGCTGATGACGAACTGGAAAAAGAGCCTTAAAAGAGCAAATTATGTCAACAAGCTCTCCGAACAGATGTTATAGAGTATCGTTTTACCGAGATATGAGGTAAGTTAGCGCTAATCCGTTTTTTATCGATATACCATGTTCTTAACGCTCATTATTTTAAGAATGCGCTTTATTAATTAAGAAATGGTATATCATTACTTAAGTCCAAAGATTATGGTGATAGAATTGGACACTAAGCTAACAAAGCAAGTAGAAGAAATTTGTGCAGCACGAGGAGTTCGACTGACTTCTCAGCGTAAGCGAGTATTTGAGCTTATTTGCGCAAATGCAAAAGCGTCAAGCGCCTATGAGTTGCTGGATGACTTAAAAAAGAGTGAACCACAGGCAAAGCCACCTACGGTCTATAGAGCATTAGACTTCTTAATGGAGCAAGGCTTTATCCATAGAGTGGAATCCACAAACAGTTTTATTTCTTGTTGCTCTTGTAATGCACATAAGCACTTTTCACAGTTATTAATTTGTGACCAGTGTGGTAATGTCGTAGAACTACAAGATGATAATCTGATTGCCCAGCTGGCGAAGAATGCTGAGCAACACGGTTTTACCATTAGCAACCAAGTGATCGAATCACACGGTGTGTGTAAAACCTGTTCCTCGAAATAATTTTTTGATTCAGATAGAAGAAGGTTATGCGCGCTGAATTTGTAAACCCGTTTCTAGCGTCTTTAATGAACGTGTTAAAAACGATGGCTTCTTTAGAATTGAAGCCTCAAAAGCCTCGTCTAAAGAAAGATGAGATTGCCCGTGGAGATGTCTCAGGGCTAATTGGTATGGTCGGTAGTCAAACTCGCGGCTCTATGTCTATTACCTTTGATGAAAACCTAGCTCTGGAAATTATGCAGAACATGCTAGGTGAAAGACCAAACGGTTTGAACGAAGAAGTCACGGATATGGTCGGCGAAATTACCAACATGGTAACTGGCGGTGCGAAGCGTATTCTGGCTGAAAGTGGTTTTGATTTTGATATGGCTACACCTGTAGTTGTTTCAGGCAAAGGTCACACTATTCGTCATAAATGTGAAGGCTCGATCATTATCATGCCTTTCTCATCTCAATGGGGTAATGCCTTTATTGAGATCTGTTTCGAGTAACTGACTCTTAACTTCCGTTCTTTGAACACTAAAAAGGCTGATGCATTTGCATCAGCCTTTTTGCATTCTAGAGCCTATGTTTTATTCCATAAGCTCTAGTCAATATTAGCCACGTAACGCTTTGAATGCGTTAATCAGACCATTGGTTGAGCTGTCGTGAGAAGTCACTTCAGACGCATCTGCCAACTCTGGAAGAATTTGGTTTGCTAGTTGTTTACCTAACTCAACACCCCACTGGTCAAATGTGAAGATGTTCCAAATGATGCCTTGAACGAAAATCTTATGTTCGTACATAGCAATCAAGTTACCTAGAGAGCGAGGCGTAATTTGCTTAACCAAAATAGAGTTAGTTGGACGGTTACCTTCAAATACTTTGAAAGGAACTAACTTCGCTACTTCTTCTGCATGCATACCCGCTTTTTCAAGCTCAGCTTTTACCGTTTCAGCAGACTTACCAAATGCCAATGCTTCCGTTTGAGCAAAGAAGTTAGACATCAGTTTTTGGTGATGATCGCTAGTTGGGTTGTGAGTCACTGCTGGAGCAATGAAATCACATGGGATCATTTTCGTACCTTGGTGAATCAACTGGTAGAAAGCGTGTTGACCGTTAGTACCAGGTTCACCCCAAATAATTGGACCTGTTTGGTAACTTACTGCGTTACCATCACGATCAGTGTACTTACCGTTTGATTCCATGTTGCCTTGTTGGAAGTAGGCAGCAAAGCGGTGCATGTATTGATCGTAAGGAAGAATCGCTTCTGATTCTGCACCGTGGAAGTTGTTGTACCAAATACCAATCAACGCCAAGATCACTGGGATGTTGCTTTCAAATGAAGTTTCTACGAAGTGATTATCCATCTCGTGAGCACCCGTTAAAAGCTCTACGAAATTCTCATAGCCGATTGAAAGAATGATAGACAGACCAATAGCCGACCATAAAGAATAGCGACCACCCACCCAGTCCCAGAAACCGAACATGTTGTCAGTATCAATACCAAACTCAGATACCGCACCAGCGTTAGTAGAAAGAGCAGCAAAGTGCTTAGCTACGTGAGCTTCATCGCCAGCCGCTTTTAAGAACCAATCACGCGCTGAGTGTGCGTTAGTCATGGTTTCTTGAGTTGTAAACGTCTTTGACGCCACTAGGAATAATGTTGTTTCAGGGTTAACTTTCTTCAATGTTTCAGCGATGTGAGTACCATCAACGTTAGAAACAAAGTGCATAGTCAGATGGTTTTTGTATGGCGTCAAAGCTTCAGTCACCATGTATGGACCAAGGTCTGAACCACCGATACCAATGTTCACCACATCAGTAATGGCTTTACCAGTGTATCCTTTCCATTCGCCGCCAATGACGCGCTCAGAAAATGCTTTCATCTTTTCAAGTACAGCATTCACTTCTGGCATCACGTCTTGACCGTAAGCCAATACGGGCTTGTTGCTGCGGTTACGTAATGCAGTATGGAGTACTGCACGACCTTCAGTTTGGTTAATAGCTTCACCACTGAACATCGCTTGAATCGCACCTTTCACATCCGTTTCTTCAGCCAATGCAAACAAGTGCTTCATCGTTTCTTCGTTTACAAGGTTCTTTGAATAGTCGACAAGAATGTCGCTACCAAATGTCGCTGAGTACTTAGCGAAACGCTCGCTATCTTCTGCGAACAACGACTTAAGGTTCATTCCCTGCACTGACTCAAAATGCGCAGTCAGAGCTTTCCAAGCTTGAGTTTGCGTTGGATTGATGTTTTTCAACATGGTATCTATCCCGATATGACAGTAGGTATTGTTCAAACAATCTTAGCCGTTCTTCATGCTTGAAGCACAAGCGGATTGTTGGATCCCCGATTAATAAAAAATAAAAGTAAAAATGCTACCAACAAGAGTAGCAAAAAATGTAATTAATTTTCAGTACGCAATTATGACTTAACCTGTCATAACTCGCTTTGAGTTAAGTCAGTAAAGGACTGCAGCTAGACCATAATTGTTATCGTAAGGGGCTCACCTTAACGCTAAACTATCTGTTTGCCAATTAGATTCTGGAACTCTGAAATGTGGACACAAACTCATATTCACTTGCCTTCATACCCAAGAGGTTTTCATTTAATTACCGACGAGGTTGAACGCCAGTTACCAGAACTCAAAAAGATATCTGTCGGGATTGTGCACCTGTTTATTCAACATACTTCTGCGAGTTTAACCATCAATGAAAATGCTGATCCTACTGTACGTTCTGACATGGAGCAGCACTTCAATCACTTCGTACCTGAAAGAGCCCCCTACTACATACACACATATGAAGGGGATGATGATATGCCAGCGCACATTAAAGCTTCACTACTTGGTTCAAGTGTTACTATCCCTATTTCAAATGGACGACTGGCATTAGGTACTTGGCAAGGAATCTATCTTGGTGAACACCGTGATCACGGAGGGAAAAGAAGATTGATTGCAACTATTCAGGGCGAATAAACAAAAACAGCAGGTTGATTAGCCTGCTGTTTCTTAATGAAAGTATTCGGATGAGGTGAAAGAATAACTCACCAGAGCTCGAAATAATTACTCGTTGTCGAAATCGAACGCAGGTCCTGCATAGTTATCAAAACGAGAGTACTGACCTTGGAACGTCAAACGAACAGAGCCGATTGGACCGTTACGCTGCTTACCGATAATGATTTCAGCGGTCCCCTTCAAAGCACTGTCTGGGTGATATACCTCATCACGATAGATAAACATAATTAAGTCGGCATCCTGCTCGATAGAGCCTGATTCACGCAAATCCGAGTTAACAGGTCGTTTGTCAGCTCGTTGCTCAAGTGAGCGGTTAAGCTGAGACAGTGCGACCACAGGGACATTGAGTTCTTTTGCCAATGCTTTCAGTGAACGAGAAATTTCGGCGATTTCCAGAGTACGGTTATCTGACAGAGACGGCACACGCATTAACTGCAGGTAGTCGACCATGATAAGCGACAGACCACCTCGTTCACGGGCAATACGTCTTGCACGAGAGCGAACTTCCGTCGGCGTCAAACCAGAGCTGTCATCGATGTACATATTTTTCTTCTCCATAAGAATACCCATGGTAGAAGAAATACGAGCCCAATCCTCATCATCCAATTGACCAGTACGAATCTTAGTTTGGTCAACACGAGACAAAGACGCGAGCATACGCATCATGATCTGTTCGGCAGGCATCTCTAAAGAGAAAATCAGAACAGGCTTGTCCTGTTCCATCGCCGCATTTTCACATAGGTTCATCGCAAAAGTCGTTTTACCCATCGATGGACGAGCAGCGACGATAACTAAGTCTGAACCTTGCAAACCCGCTGTTTTCTTATTGAGGTCGGTAAAACCAGTGTTCACGCCAGTTACACCATCTTGCGGACTCTTATACAGTAGCTCGATTCGCTCTAGAGTTTTCTCAAGAATGTTATCTACATTTTGAGGACCTTCATTCTCATTGGTACGAGCTTCTGCAATCGCGAAGACTTTACTCTCGGCTAAATCCAATAGGTCTTCTGAACTGCGACCTTGTGGATCATAGCCTGCATCTGCAATTTCATTAGCAACACCAATTAAGTTACGAACCAGAGCACGTTCAGCTACGATTTCCGCATAGGCATTGATGTTTGCCGCACTTGGCGTATTTTTCGCTAAGTCAGCTAGGTATGCAAAACCACCAACATCCTCTAGCTGTTCGCGCTGCTCCAAATACTCAGACAAAGTAATTAAATCGAGCGGTTTGCTTGCTTCAAGAATCGATTTTACGGCATCAAAAATATGACGATGAGGACGACTATAAAAATCCGATGTCACCACTCGTTCAGAAACGGTATCCCAACGCTCATTATCTAAAAGCAAACCGCCAATCACTGACTGTTCAGCTTCTAACGAATGAGGTGGTACTTTGATAGCATCAACTTGAGCATCTGAAGTTTTACGATATCGATTTTCTGTTCGGGGTTCTGCCATTATCTTACTCAATAATTCTGGGACCCCATCGGGGCTTATAAGGTAAATTGGGTCTTACGAGGTAAATTGCCTTAGAGCTATACCCTAAATTGCCGTTTATTATACCCAAGTCCCTTCAATATGCGAGAGCGGGGATAAACGCTTGGTAAAACATCGAGCTCATACAAAATAAGTAATAAACGAACTCAACAAAAATCACCCCCTCCCTCCAGATTTTGTGTCAATTTTCATCTACTGGTAGAGGATTTTTCCTAAACGTCCTTCCCATCCTCTACATTGCTCGGTTATTCATGCAGAATTAACCGTAATCTGACTAATGATCCATCAAGCGCATTTATTATTTGCGACCATTAATGATTCACCGAGGTACTTTGTGTCCAAACTGTGGCTTCTCAGTATTAGCTTGCTAGCGATGAATGCAGCTTATGCCAAGGAAGAGACGAATAAAGATAAGGACATCGAAGTGCCCTCCCCATGGGATACCCAAGTTGAGTTTGGCTATCAAGCTCACTCTGGCAATACCACATCTGAAGCTCTGAATTCACGATTAAAATCAGAATATACATCAGGGCGCTACCGAACTACGGGTGACTGGAAATTCTATCGCCTAGAAAAAAATGGCAAAGAGACTAAGCGTCAATCAACCTATTCGGTACAAAGTGACTATAAGTTAGGTGCGGATACTTATCTTTACGGTAGCTTTAAAGGTATGGATTCACAGTACACCGCCTATTTCAAAGATTTCACGGTATCAGGAGGATTGGGTTATCAGGTAGCAAACAGTAAAACACTCTTGCTCGAAGTGGAATTCGGCCCTGGTTATCGCTATCAAGAACCAAACTTAGATGAGATCGACGATGATGACATTGTATTTCCTGATGTAGTTCAGGAACCGATATTTCGAACCAATGTTCGTGGTAATTGGCAGGTACTTGATAATCTGAAGTTCGGTATCGACGTCACTCATATCACTGGTAGAAGCAACACCATGTGGGATAGTGATATTAGTATTACCAACAATATCACTGAAGATATCGCTTTAAAGCTCAGTCAGTCTCGTCAATATCACGACAAAGTGCCAGAAGGGTTAAGCAAAGCGGACAGTATTTTTTCCATCAACTTGCTGTTCATTTTTTAAATATTGGTTTTCTAACTAATCATTTCCGAAATTTGCCATCTTTCAGACATAAAAAAACACCAGCCGAGGCTGGTGTTTTCAAACTTGCGTAAACTGAATTACTCAGCAACAACTTGTAGTTTAACTTCAGCAAAAACTTCAGAGTGAAGTTGAACGCTGATTTCGTACTCACCAGTGTTACGTAGAGCACCTTCAGGTAGACGAACTTCGCTCTTAGCTACTGCAACGCCAGCCGCTGTGATAGCGTCAGCGATATCGCGAGTACCGATAGAACCGAATAGTTTGCCTTCGTCACCAGCTTTAGAAGCAATAACAACTGCTTCTAGTGCGTTAACTTGGTCAGCGCGAGCTTGAGCTGCAGCTAGTTGCTCAGCAACTTTAGCTTCTAGCTCAGCACGACGTCCTTCAAACATTTCAACGTTAGCTTTAGTTGCCATAACAGCCTTACCTTGAGGGATAAGGAAGTTACGAGCGTAACCAGATTTAACGTTTACAGTATCGCCAAGAGCACCTAGGTTACCGATTTTATCAAGTAGAATAACTTGCATTGCTTAATCCTCTTTCTAATAAACGGTGCCGATCACTGATGTTTGTCAGTGTATGGCAGAATAGCTAGGTAGCGAGCGCGTTTGATTGCACGAGCTAGCTGACGCTGGTATTTAGCGCTAGTACCAGTGATACGGCTTGGTACGATTTTGCCAGCTTCAGTAATGTAGTTTTTAAGAGTTGCTACATCTTTGTAGTCAATCTCTTGTACGCCTTCTGCAGTAAAACGGCAGAATTTACGACGACGGAAGAAACGAGCCATGGGCTATCTCCTGATCTAAATTTGAATAATGTTGTCGGCGTGTAGTACTAACTTTCCCAAACCATTTCGGCCGGTTTGATAAGCAACAAAGCCACTTACCTGAATACTACTGCCTTGTACTAAGTCTTGAGTTAAGATTTTTGACCGCTGCCCACTCACTACCACTGGAATTCGACAATAAACTTGTCGTGGGAAGTCAGCTTCAACCACCGTAGAGCGATGCTCTAGCCAAAAATGACAGTGTTCAACACCCGATGGACTTTGGCTTCGAATCGGAGGTTTAGCGACTGAGCCACTTAACTCCATTCGATTGGTCATAAATACTATTACTCAGCAGAATCTTCTGAACGGTCTTCAAACTGTTCGCGACGAGGAGCACGCTCTTCTTTCGCTTTTAGCATGATTGATGGTTCAGTGATTGCTGATTTAGTACGCATAATCATGTTACGTAGAACTGCATCGTTGAAACGGAAAGCAGTTTCTAGTTCGTCAATCACAGCTTGGTCAGCTTCAACGTTCATTAGAACGTAGTGAGCTTTGTGTAGCTTGTTGATTGGGTAAGCCATTTGACGACGACCCCAATCTTCTAGACGGTGGATTTTACCGCCAGTTTCAGTGATAGAACCAGTGTAACGCTCGATCATGCCAGCAACTTGCTCGCTTTGATCTGGGTGCACCATGAATACGATTTCGTAATGACGCATTTATTGCTCCTTACGGATTATTAGCTTCCAAAGTTGGCCCGGTCATCCACAGGAAGCAAGGAACTAATGATAATTGACCGAGAATAAAGGAGCACGAATAGTACAGAATGTCAGCAGTGTTAGCAAGGGAAATTATTGGGGGAAATAAGAGCTGGTGAACTTAAATGATCACCAGCTTTAGAAAGGTTAATCTTCGTCGACAAATTGAGCTTGAAGATAGTTTTCGATACCTGTTTTTTCAATTAAGCCAAGCTGTGTTTCAAGCCAATCTACGTGTTCTTCTTCATCCTCCAGAATGTCTTGGAAAATGTCTCGGGACACGTAATCTCGAATATCTTCAGCATACGCGATTGCGTCTTTCAAATCAGGTATCGCTGCCATCTCTAGTTTGAGATCGCATTCGAGCATTTCTTTTGTATCTTCACCTATCATCAACTTACCGAGATCTTGTAGATTTGGTAAACCTTCCAAAAACAAAATCCGTTCGATTAGGTGATCAGCATGTTTCATTTCATCAATGGATTCATGGTATTCCTTATCCGCTAAATGCTTTAACCCCCAATCTTTGTACATGCGTGCATGAAGAAAGTACTGGTTGATAGCAACGAGCTCATTACCAAGAATTTTGTTGAGATGTTGGATTATTATTGGATCGCCTTTCATGACAAAGCCCTCCTCTTTGGCTCTTTTAACTTTAGAACCAAATAAGAGAGTGTCAAAAAAGATGTAGTGCTATATCTGACTTTTCAGTCAACAAAGCGTCTCAATTAACTTGCTTGTTTCAGTTGCACGACCTCAACTTCACTTAAAATTTCCTTTGCCTGACGTACGCATTTACCACATTGAGAGCCCAATGGCGTGCATTGTCTGATACCACGGATATCCGTAATTCCTTGCTCGATAGCGAGGCTCTTAATTTTCTTATCAGAAATACCATGACACAAACAAACGTACATACTGCAACCTTAAAAACGACCTTTGTTCGAAATATAAAAAAGAATCGTTCTTATTACCAGTAAGTTTTACATGTTATTCAGATCGATTAGTTATAAAAGAAGAGAACAATTTGAAAGAGAAAATAGTTAGCGGAATAACACAAAAAGAAAGGATATTTAAGGTGCTGTTTTTATATGATTTATAACGGGCATAATGCACTACAATAGAAAAAACCTTTATAACTAAACTTCAATCGCTAGTTAAATGTTCATCTAATTCTAAGCTAAAAAGCAAAAAGGGAAGCCGAAGCTTCCCTTTTCTAATGCGAGGTTCGCAGTAAAATTTCGCTATTAAGCGAAGATTTTAGCTACAACACCAGCACCAACTGTACGGCCACCTTCGCGGATCGCGAAACGTAGACCTTCATCCATTGCGATTGGAGCGATTAGCTCTACAGTCATTTGGATGTTGTCGCCTGGCATTACCATTTCTACGCCTTCTGGTAGAGAGATATCACCAGTTACGTCAGTTGTACGGAAGTAGAACTGTGGACGGTAGCCTTTGAAGAACGGAGTATGACGGCCGCCTTCATCTTTAGAAAGTACGTATACTTCTGATTCGAACTTAGTGTGTGGAGTGATTGAACCAGGCTTAGCTAGTACTTGGCCACGTTCAACGTCATCACGCTTAGTACCACGTAGTAGTGCACCAACGTTCTCACCCGCACGACCTTCGTCTAGAAGCTTACGGAACATTTCTACACCAGTACATGTAGTTGTTGTAGTGTCGTGGATACCAACGATTGCTACTTCATCACCTACACGTAGGATACCGCGCTCGATACGGCCAGTTACTACTGTACCACGACCTTGGATTGAGAATACGTCTTCGATTGGCATTAGGAACGGCATATCTACTGCACGCTCTGGCTCTGGAATGTACTCGTCTAGTGCTTTAGCAAGCTCTAGAATCTTCTCTTCCCACTGTGCTTCGCCGTTTAGCGCGCCTAGTGCTGAACCTTGGATAACTGGTAGGTCATCACCTGGGAAATCGTACTCAGATAGAAGTTCACGAACTTCCATTTCTACTAGTTCTAGTAGCTCTTCATCGTCAACCATGTCACATTTGTTCATGAATACGATGATGTAAGGGATACCAACCTGACGGCCTAGTAGGATGTGCTCACGAGTTTGTGGCATTGGACCATCTGTTGCAGCAACAACTAGGATACCACCGTCCATTTGCGCAGCACCAGTGATCATGTTTTTAACATAGTCAGCGTGTCCTGGGCAGTCTACGTGTGCGTAGTGACGAGCTGGTGTATCGTACTCTACGTGTGAAGTAGAGATTGTGATACCACGCTCACGCTCTTCTGGAGCGTTATCGATAGATGCGAAGTCACGAGCTGCACCACCGTAGTGTTTAGACAGAGTAGTACAGATAGCTGCTGTTAGAGTTGTTTTACCGTGGTCAACGTGGCCGATAGTACCAACGTTTACGTGCGGTTTCGTACGTTCAAATTTTTCTTTAGACACGTTCGTGTTCCTTCCTAGTTATGATTCACCCCAAGTAACGTTCACTCAAGGCGCGCCAGAATTTGCTATTTTATGCGCCAACGCTCGTCAGCGCAATAGATTCGTTATTAATCAAATAACGTTAACCGCGTTCCGCAATAATTGCTTCCGCAATATTTTTAGGAACCTCAGCGTACTCACAAAACTCCATAGAGTAAGAAGCACGGCCTTGGGTCGCAGAACGTAGGTCCGTTGCATAACCAAACATCTCAGAGAGAGGTACTTTAGCATGGATAATTTTCAGACCAGCAAGGCCATCATCCATACCTTCGATCATGCCGCGACGACGGTTTAAGTCACCAACAACATCACCCATCCAATCTTCTGGAGTGGTTACTTCAACTTTCATTAGCGGTTCAAGAATAACTGGGTTTGCTTCAAGCGCACCTTTCTTGAATGCCATTGAGCCAGCGATTTTAAACGCCATCTCACTTGAGTCGACATCGTGGAATGAACCATCAAATAGTGTAGCCTTAACATCCAAAACTGGGTAGCCAGCTAACACACCGTTGTTCATTTGCTCCTCGATACCTTTCGCTACCGGAGCGATGAATTCCTTAGGAATTGCACCACCAACGATCTCGTCAACGAAGACAAAGCCCTGACCTACTTCAGCAGGTTCAATCTTCAGCCAAACGTGACCGTATTGACCACGACCACCTGACTGACGAACAAATTTGCCTTCTACTTCCGATTTACCACGAATGGTTTCACGGTAAGCAACCTGAGGTTTACCCACGTTGCAGTCAACGCTGAATTCGCGTTTCATACGATCAACGATGATGTCTAGGTGAAGCTCGCCCATACCAGAGATAAGCGTTTGACCCGTTTCTTGGTCAGTTTCAACGCGGAAAGATGGGTCTTCTGCAGCTAGTTTACCCAGTGCAATTGCCATTTTCTCTTGGTCAGCTGTAGAGCGTGGCTCTACTGCGATCTGAATAACCGGTTCAGGGAATTCCATACGCTCCAGAATCACTTTGTGGTTCTGGTCACACAGAGTGTCACCTGTCGTTACGTCTTTCAGACCGATCGCTGCGGCGATATCGCCAGCACGAACTTCTTTAATTTCTTCACGCTTGTTAGCATGCATTTGTACGATTCGACCAAAGCGCTCTTTCTTCTGTTTTACTGAGTTATAAACAGCATCACCTGAGTTCACAACACCAGAATAAACACGCATGAAAGTTAGCGTACCCACAAATGGGTCAGTCGCAATCTTGAATGCTAGTGCAGAAAACGGTTCATTGTCGTCAGCATGACGCTCAACTTCATGATCGTTTTCATCAACACCTTTGATTGAAGGTACGTCAATCGGAGCTGGTAGATATTCAACAACCGCATCCAGAACTGCTTGTACACCTTTGTTTTTAAACGCACTACCACAAGTAGCCAGTACGATTTCGTTATTTAGTGTACGTTGACGTAACGCTTGCTTGATTTCAGCTTCAGTCAGCTCACCATCATCAAGGTATTTTTCCATCAATTCTTCGCTTGCTTCTGCTGCAGTCTCAACCAAGTGACTACGCCATTCTTCAGCAAGTTCTTGCATGTCAGCTGGAATGTCTTCGTATGTGAACGTCATGCCTTGGTCGGCTTCATTCCAGTTGATAGCTTTCATCTTGATAAGGTCGATAACACCTTTAAACTCTTCTTCCGCACCAATGTTTAATTGGATTGGAACCGGAGTTGCACCAAGACGATGTTTAATTTGATCGATAACGCGTAAGAAATCTGCGCCTGCACGGTCCATTTTGTTTACAAATACGATACGTGGTACGTGGTATTTGTTTGCTTGACGCCATACAGTTTCAGACTGAGGTTCAACACCTGAAGCTCCACAGAATACAACCACTGCACCATCTAGCACGCGAAGTGAACGCTCTACTTCGATAGTAAAGTCAACGTGTCCAGGGGTATCGATGATGTTGATGCGATGATCTTGGAATTGTGCTTCCATACCACGCCAGAAAGTCGTAGTCGCAGCTGAAGTGATAGTGATACCACGTTCTTGCTCCTGCTCCATCCAGTCCATGGTTGCGGCGCCATCGTGAACTTCGCCGATTTTGTGAGAAAGGCCAGTGTAGAACAGAATACGTTCTGTAGTCGTTGTCTTACCTGCATCTACGTGAGCACAGATACCGATGTTACGGTAGCGCTCAATAGGAGTTTTGCGAGCCACGATTGAATCCTCTTATTAGAGATAGGGACTATTGCTATAGCTAAAAGTGATTGTCAGTTCAAAAACTATTGTTAGCTAAAAAACGAACCTCTAGATATAGCAATAGTTCCTAGCATAAGCATAGGAACTAAAGAAGTGCTGCAAGGAACCTTGCAGCACTGAAAAGGTATTACCAACGGTAATGAGCAAACGCTTTGTTCGCTTCAGCCATACGGTGAACGTCTTCACGTTTCTTAACAGCTGTACCTTTGTTTTCTGACGCGTCTAGCATTTCAGCAGCTAGGCGAGCAGCCATAGATTTTTCACCACGCTTACGCGCAGCTTCAACTAACCAACGCATAGCAAGTGCGTTACGGCGAACCGGACGTACTTCTACTGGAACTTGGTAAGTAGAACCACCAACACGGCGAGATTTAACTTCTACCGCTGGGCGTACATTTTCAAGAGCTTCTTCAAATACAGCTAAGTGATCTTTACCAGATTTCTCAGCCATAGTGTCTAGTGCAGTGTAAACGATTTTTTCTGCAGTAGATTTTTTACCGTCAACCATAAGGATGTTAACGAATTTTGCCAGCAGTTCAGATTTGAACTTTGGATCTGGAAGGATCTTACGCTGACCAATAACGCGACGACGTGGCATGGAATATTCTCCGTTGTCTTCTTCAGGTTATCCAAAACTTTTCAGTTTCTTCAAATATACAATAATTAATTTAGTGTTTGGCCTTACTTAACGGAATCCATTAAGACTTAGGACGCTTCACACCGTACTTAGAACGAGCTTGTTTACGATCGTTCACGCCTGCACAGTCAAGTGCACCACGAACGGTGTGGTAACGCACACCTGGAAGGTCTTTAACACGACCACCACGGATTAGAACAACAGAGTGCTCTTGAAGGTTGTGACCTTCACCGCCGATGTACGAAGTCACTTCGAAGCCGTTTGTTAGACGTACACGACAAACTTTACGAAGTGCTGAGTTAGGTTTTTTAGGTGTAGTAGTGTAAACACGAGTACATACACCACGTTTTTGTGGGCACGCTTCTAGTGCTGGCACGTTGCTTTTAACAACTTGCTTTGCACGTGGCTTGCGAACCAACTGGTTAATAGTTGCCATTAACTAGCTCCTGATTTGCTGAAATTAGCTTTGTGAAAAATCTATCCCTATTCACAATGCGTAAATAGGGACGCAAAATTCTATGCAGCAGTGAGATGTGTGTCAAGAAATATACAGATCTTTTTTTAGCCCGTTACCGAGCAGAAAACCGACCTGAAGTTGGTAAATAAATAATTAGTTACCAAGATATTGATTTTGAATGGTTTACTGTTAACTCAACGAACTCAAATCTATTGATAATTTGAATGTTTTCTGCGGCTTTTTCTGACCAACCACGGGCTTGGAGATCCTCTTGCAAGGCAAATACCTGACTAGCCAAAGTGATTTGGTCAAAATGTTCAGAATATTTACTGGATGCATAGACGGCATTTTCCACCAGCAGAAGTTCGTCTGTGGGCTGTAGATAGCGAGTCACAAGCTTCAGTTTTTCCAAAGATTTTACGATATGTAGCACTTGTACACCTTAGAAAGTTAGCAGTTGGTCGAACTCGTTCCAGTGCTCTGCAATTTGCTGTGGAGAGATAACTTCACCATCGATAATTAAATCGTTCGGCTCTAATCCCCACTCTTGCAAGCCCTGTGCGCAAATATAACGCTGCTCAATATCATACAAATCCAGCAGTTTAAACGCACTGATATAGTCTCGGCTCAGTACTTGAGACGGATCCTGCCCATTTAGCAGCTGTAACACCCCTTCACCAACAAAGAAAACAGCTAGCTCTTCCGAATACGCAGAGGCAGCTAAAATCGCGTCCAACCCTTCACGAGCAGAAGAAGAACCATGGGGAGGTGTATGAAAAATAAAAGCGACTTTTTTCAAAATTGAACCACTCTATCCTGACTCAACAAAGCTTCCGCTAAGCTTCCCAATCCTGATTGCTCAAAGTGTTCTGCCAGATTACTTGAAGGCAATTGATGTTGGCTTGCTTCATCTTGCCCAATGACGCCACGACGTAGTGCTGCTGCAACACAGGTTTCCAGACGAACTTGATACTTAACAGCCAATGATTGCCAAGCTTTGACTAAATCAAACTCATCATTGGCAGGTACGGTCAGTTTTGACGCATTGAACACACCATCTTGATAGAAAAAGACACTTTTCAACTGGTGCCCTTTTTCTATCAAAGTTTGTGCAAACAGATACGCATTACGTGCAGACTGCGTTCCGTAAACAGACCCATTGACCACTAAAGAGTAACTCAACGAAGCAGGACTTGAACTCACGCTTCATCGTCCTCTGTTTTACGCTGACGAATATACAGGTAAACAGTGTGCTTAGAGATGTTTAGTCGGTCAGCAACACGGTTAATCGCATCTTTAATATCAAAGATGCCCTTATCGAACAGTGCCATGACGATTTGACGGTTCTTAGTATTGTTCGACACCGTTTTATCGGTGTTGATTTCTTCAATAGTGCGCTCAACCGTTTGGTCAACAAGTTCTTCTACATCGCTCGCAAAGTTTACTGAAGAGGCAGCATCTTGTGCTTCTTGAGTAGGCATGAAAGATTGAAGTACTTGAGAGAAAGGTGCGTCAAGGTTGACGTTAATGCACAACAACCCAATTACACGGTTTTCACCATTACGGATAGCAACCGTAATCGACTTCATCAACACTCCGCCTTTTGCACGTGTGAAATAAGAACGTGAAAAATTGCGTTCTGAGCCTTCAATATCGCGCAGCATTTTTAAAGCAAGATCGGTAATAGGCGACCCTACTTGGCGACCTGTGTTTTCACCGTTAGCGATTTTAATTGCAGAGGTATTTAAATCTTCTAATGAGTGCAAAACAATCTCACAAAAAGGACCAATTAAGCTGGCAATACCATCTACAACAGCCTCATAAGAGCGCAAAATTACTTTGTCATGCTCAGTGAATGGTTTCACATGAACGGATTCCATTTCGAGCAGCATATCTGCATTGTTAAATGTTTCTGTTGTTGTCACTGTACTTTGACCTTAAAACGCAAAATCAACAAATTGTTGTAAGTCTATCAGAAAATTTTATTTGAATGCTTAGCTATATCACTAACAAGTGACTTGAAACAAATTATGTGGTGAAGCTCACTGAAAGAAAAAAGGTCTGAACCAATCAGACCTTTTCATCAACTTTAGTTAGCTGCTTTGTTACCACTAGATAACTGAGCTTGAGATAACTTATTGAGCCGCGGCTTCACCGCTATCAATTTTTAGCAGTTCAACTTCAAATACTAGCGTTGAGTTAGCTGGAATCGTTGGTGTGTCTTGCTCACCGTATGCTAGTTCTGGCGGGATAACAAACTTGAATTTTGAACCAACAGGCATCAACTGAACACCCTCAGTCCAACCTGGGATAACGCGGTTTAGAGGGAACGTTGCAGGCTCGCCACGATCGTAAGAGCTGTCAAACTGAGTACCGTCAGTCAGCGTACCTTTGTAATGTACTTGAACAGTATCAGTTTCTTTTGGCTGCTCACCTTCTGCTGGTGTGATCACTTGGTAAAGTAGACCAGATTCAGTTTTCTTTACGCCTTCTAGAGCTTCAAACTCAGAGCGGAACTTATCACCCGCTTCTTTATTTGCAGCAGCTTTCTCTGCAGCTTTCGCTTGCATAGTTTCAGCAACACGCTTGTCTAGAGCTTCTAGCGCTGCGCGAGTATCTTCTTCAGTAAGTTCTGCTTTGCCAGCGAAAACGTGTTCAATACCCTGAAGTACAAGATCTTTGTTTAGCTCAATACCGATTTCACGAGGCTTATCTAGGCTAGTATTTAGGTAGTTCGCGAAAGAAACACCAATAGCGTATGCCGCTTTATCATCGTCCGTTTTAAAAGTGACTGCTTGTTGCTCTTGTGCTGCTGGAGTCGCTTCCGCTTTCGGTGCTTCATCTTTTTGGCAACCGACAGCGAGCATAACTGTTGCAGCTAGCAGTGACACTTTAAATAGTGATTTCATTGAATTCTCCAATTTGTTGGCAAAGCTTATTTTATTGATAAAGCTTGAGTTATCATGCATAAAACCAGTTGTCTAACTGGTGCATCACGAAAAGTTGTACCAATATAGCGGTATGTTTTGAGATTGTCTCTACGGATAATTAGACCTAATGCGGATAATTTACCATCTCACCCTATGTTTTACTGTCATTGTTGCGTTAAACGGCTGCTTTTTCTCTGGAAAAGAGCTGGAACGCTGGGATTTAGAACCTAATGGTTCTGCCAGTTTCGGCTTAAGCCGTGACGGACGATTCGCACTCATCTATTCCCAGGAACACCAATTGGTTCTTTGGGATTTAAACTCACGAGAGAAACTCGCCGAACTCGGCGCACAAGACCCACAACAAAACACGGTGTCGCGCATCCGCATTTCAGATAATGGGCAATTTGCCGTTACAGCTAGCCAAATTAATTTTGCCGTTTGGAATCTTGCTTGGTCACAAGCGAAAGGCTTGTGGTCAATATCTGACGGTTTGATCCGCGACATTGATATCAGCAGTGATGGGCAACAAGTCTTGCTTGGTCTGTCTAATGGCAAAGCCATTTACGTCGATTTAGTCAGCGGACGCCGCATGGAGTTCCTTGCTCACCAAGAAAAAGTCAATTCCGTTGCACTCTCCCCTAATGGCCGCTACGCCCTTACTGGTGGTAACGACTATAAAGCTTACTTCTGGGACACAAAAACTGGGCAAATCATCCATAGCTTTGAACACCAACAGAGAGTAAATCGTGTGGCATTGCAGCGAGACGGGCAGCTCGCTTTTACTTCTGATGGCGGTGATGAATCCTTTATTTGGCAATTGCCAAGCGGTATCAAACAAACTCAACTGCACAGTTTCTCAAGACAATTGATCTTTTCCAGCGCACGTTTTTCTGATGATGGGGCGTTTTTAGTGACTGGAACACCCTCCAGTCGAATTGAAATTTGGGACAGTAAAAGCGGCGACAAACTTGAGAGCTATGAAGCTGAGCCGAGAAAAGATGCACGTCCACCACGAGCAGTAGTGTATGATGCCGCCTTCGATTCAAAACAGCGGATCATTTCAGGTACTTCTGCAGGAATTGCACAAGCCTGGCAGATAGACAAATAAGCCTGAAAACCACATCTGGGTATTACGATGACAGAACAACACACAGTACAGTTAGAACAACGTATTGAAGATTTGGAATGCAAGGTTGCGTTTCAAGAGCAGACTATTGATGAGCTTAACGAAGCTCTTTCTCAACAACAGCTTTTGATCAACAAGATGAAAGATCAAATGACATATGTGGTAGGGAAAATGAAGAACATGGAGACGTCTAGTATGGCGGACCCAAGTAAAGAGCCGCCACCGCCACATTACTAGAATCTCAACTCAATAGTGAGTTTTACATAAACAATGGCTTGCGTATTCAATATCCCTGCTTATTCAATGTTAGGGATTCAAGAAAAGTAATAGGCTATCACTGCACCAGCCACCACTAGGCAGCCACCAATCCGTCTAAGTTGGTTATCTGGTTGCTCGCTCAGCTGAGCGACCATTTGGCGCCAACCGTTTGGTGCAACAAGAGGCCCCAGCCCTTCAGCCACCAGCACTAAACCCAGTGCCATCCAAAGTGAATTACTCATTGTTGTTTTCTCCATAAATATGGCGTCATAAAAACAGGACCATAAGAAAAGGCTCCCAAAGGAGCCTTTTTATCAATACTTCAATTCATTACTTCGCAGAAGTGCCTTTTGCGTTATTCATGTATTGGAAGAAGTCACTCTTCGGATCCAACACTAGAATGTCACCTTTCTGGCTGAATGATTTCTCATAAGCTTTTAGTGAACGAACAAAGCCGAAGAACTCAGGGTCTTTGTTATACGCTTCAGAATAGATCTTCGCTGCTTTCGCATCCGCTTCACCACGTGTAACACGGGCTGTTTTGTCTGCTTCAGCTAGGATAGTCGCCACTTCAAGTTCTGCTTGTGCACGAATAACTTCTGCCTTCTCACGACCTTGAGAACGGTGTTTACGAGCAACAGATTCACGCTCAGCACGCATACGACGATAGATAGACTCACTGATTTCATCAGGTAAGTTGATTTTCTTCATACGGAAATCAACCACTTCTACACCAAGGTCTTTCATCGCACTTTGACGAGTATCGTTAAGTACGTTCGCCATGATTTGGTCACGTTGACCATCAATCTCTAGTGCTTGCTTCGCTGCTTCAGTCGTGACTACTTCTGAGTCAGAGCTGTCTGGCAACACATCTTTGTTACGAGGACCAGAAACGATCTGCTTAATTTCGCGAGAACCGATTTCTGAACGCAGCACGTCTGTCACTTTACGCTCAAGTAGTGCTTCTGCAGTCAGAGCATTACCACCACCCGTTGCTAAGTAGTATTGACCGAAGTCTTTAATACGCCACTTAACATACGTATCGATGATCACGTCTTTTTTCTCTGACGTTACGAAACGGTCAGAACGTCCATCCATAGTTTGAATACGCGCATCTAAAGATTTCACACGATCAAACAGAGGCATTTTAAAGTGTAAGCCCGGCTCGTAGATTTTCGCTGCATCGTTATTGTCTTTCATTACTCGACCGAATCGAATAACAAAGCCTTTCTCCCCTTCAGGGATAACGAACATAGACATCAACAACAGAGCAAGAACAACAACCACTACAGGGATCATTAACTTACGCATTATTAGTATCTCCCTTGACGTGAAGTAGTTGAACGGTTTTGAGCATCAGTTTCGCTATCAGTAGCTGAACGCTGAGACTCTAACTCAATGTTGTCATAAGTCGATGAAGACTTATCTGCACGTTTAGTCGGAGCTGCCTGTTGGCCTGCTAACTTATCAATCGGTAGGTAAAGCAAATTACCGCTCGATTCTGAATCAATCAGCACTTTAGACGTATTGCTGTATACCTCTTCCATCGTATCTAGATACAGACGGTTACGTGTAACTTCAGGCGCAGCTTTATACTCAGGTAGTAGTTTCTCAAACTGAGCAACTTGACCTAATGATTCGTTAACCACACGCTCGCTGTAACCCAAAGCTTCTTTTTTCAGACGCTCTGCACGACCAGTCGCTTTAGGAAGAATTTCGTTCTTATAAGCTTCTGCTTCACGAATGAAACGTTCTTCATCCTCACGAGCCGCAATTGCATCGTCAAAGGCATCTTTAACTTGCTCTGGCGGACGCGCAGATTGGAAGTTTACGTCAACAATCATTAAGCCCATGTCGTAACTATCAATAACTTGATTTAACGTCTCTTGAGTACTTTGACGAATTTGTTGGCGGCCACTGGTTAGGATGCTATCCATCAGTGAGTCACCAATCACCGCGCGTAATGCTGAGTCTGTCGCTTGGCGTAAGCTATCGTCTGCATTAGTCACTCGGTACAAGTATTTGAACGGATCAGATACACGGTATTGAACATCCATTGCTACTGTCACAACGTTTTCATCTTTAGTCAGCATTAGACCAGACGCACGCATTGAACGGATTGCTTGAATGTTCACTGGTGTAACTTCATCAATAAAGCGAGGACGCCAGTTCAAACCTGGGTCAACGATACGGTCATATTTACCTAATCGTAAAACCACACCGCGCTCAGCTTCGCTGATGGTATAGAAACCAGCAAAGAACCAGATAGCAATTGCGATAACAGCGATAACACCAAAACCAATGGCACCACCACCAGAGAAAGAAGGCCCTTTACCGCTTCTACCTTTGTTACCAAATTTTCCACCCAGTTTTTGACTCAGTTTGTTAAATACTTCGTCTAAATCTGGCGGACCTTGCTCACGGCCGCCTTTATCACCGCGATTATTGTTATTACCCCAAGGGTCATTATCGCGGCCATTGTTGCCGTTGTTATTTCCGGGCTCATTCCACGCCATTAGAAAGCTCCATCATTTGATATGACGTTATACTCTAGCAGTCCTTTAAGTAACTATAAAGTCACGTAAAACTGCCTCTTCTCTTTTTTCTAGTCTAGACCAATCTACTTGCTGCATACGAATTGATATCAGCAAATTGCCCTCAGAATCATATTCTTCATCTTGAATACACTTCATTTGGAAGAAAGTACTGCGAATTCTGCCTTGATGTTGCGGCGGAACACGTAGTTTATGTTCGACTATTTGGCTAGCCAGACGCTCTGTTAAAGCTTGGAATAGCAGATCAATGCCTAAGCCATCCATTGCCGAAATCCATACGGTTCTCGGCACACCCTCGTCATCTCTTTCAATGCGAGGCTCTTGAACGTCTAGATTGTCAATCTTGTTCATGATTAGCAGGGATGGTACTTCGTGAGCATCAATCTCCTGTAACACATCATTTACAGCTTGAATATTCTCACGAAAACGGTCATCGCTGGCATCAACAACATGTAACAAAATGTCAGCTTCTTGTGTTTCTTGTAACGTCGCCTTAAATGCCGCTACTAAATCGTGCGGAAGATGACGAATAAACCCTACCGTGTCAGCCAAAATTGCAGGACCAACATCGCTAAGTTCAATTTTTCTCAGAGTAGGATCTAGTGTCGCAAACAATTGGTCTGCGGCATAAACACCTGCCTCTGTAATTCGGTTAAATAGGGTCGACTTACCCGCGTTGGTATAACCAACCAATGATACTGTAGGTATCTCTGCTCGGGTTCTGGCACGTCTACCTTGTTCACGCTGCTTAGCTACTCGCTCTAAACGACGCAAAATCGCTTTAATACGCTCACGCAGCAAACGTCTGTCGGTCTCTAACTGAGTTTCACCCGGTCCACGTAGACCGATACCACCTTTCTGACGCTCCAAGTGAGTCCAACCGCGAATCAAACGAGTCGAGATATGACGTAACTGTGCCAACTCAACTTGCAATTTACCTTCGTGGGTACGAGCGCGCTGAGCAAAGATATCGAGGATCAAACCAGTACGGTCAACGACACGACACTGACAGAGATGTTCGAGGTTACGTTCTTGGGCAGGAGAAAGGGAATGGTTAAAGATCACGACATTTGCTTCTGTCGCTTGTACCGCTTGTGCGATCTCTTGGGCTTTACCTTCACCAACAAAATATTTAGGGTGAGGAGTTTGACGGCTTCCTGTAACAACTTGAAGTGTCTCTACTCCTGCGGAAGACACCAGCATTTGACACTCGCTGAGGTCTTCCCATTCACCCTGTTGTGTGAAGTTGATATGAACAAGTACGGCTCGCTCACCGGCTTCATAACGGTCAAACAAGCTACCAACTCCTTAATAAATATAGCTTTATATTTTTAATATTAATCTTCTGATTTCTCTGAAGGACGATCTGAAGGAGAACGTTCTGCAGTGTGGTGACTTACTGGACGAGCAGGTACCACAGTAGAAATAGCGTGCTTGTAAACCATTTGGTTAACTGTGTTCTTCAATAGGATCACAAATTGATCGAAAGACTCAATTTGGCCTTGTAGCTTAATGCCGTTAACCAGATAGATAGAAACTGGAATACGCTCGCGACGTAATGCATTTAAGAATGGGTCTTGTAGAGATTGCCCCTTAGCCATTTTTATTTTCCTTATTTGTATTTTGTTGTAGTTATTTAGCTAGCGGTGCACTAAAAAGTCTGTGCCGACCATGCCTATGAGCTAAACGAATAAAACCCCGTTGTTACAAGATATGGTGATGAAACGACCAAAAACAAGTAACGATCCCTGACAGGGTAAATTACGCAAAAGCGATCACATTATACACAGCGAAATCAGTCTAACGCTATGGCATTTGAAACAGTTTCGAATGCAAGATCAATGTTTTCGCTATCTAACCAAGTTAGATCATCCCAGCTGCGCAACCAAGTGATCTGACGCTTGGCCAATTGACGGGTTGCACAGACACCACGAAAGATCGCTTCATCTAAAGTGCAATTACCATCCAAATAGTCCCACATCTGTCTGTAGCCAACACATCGAATTGATGGCAAATCCGGATGAAGATCTTTTCGAGCATAGAGTGCTTTCATTTCATCTTCAAATCCATTCTCAACCATTTTTTCGAATCTTAGCTCAATTCGACGATGGAGCTCTGCCCTTTCCTTGGGTGCTATCGCGAACTGCTTAACACGAAATGGAAGTGGTTCTCCTTTCGTTTTAGTCAGCTCAGTTAGAGTTTTACCTGAAATTCGATAAACTTCCAATGCCCTAGACAATCTTTGTGGATCATTTGGGTGGATTCTCTCAGCAGAAACTGGGTCGATGACTTTTAGTTGGTCGTGCAATGCATCCCAACCGAGCTCAACCGATTCCTTCTCAATCTGCTGACGAATTTCAGGATCCGCGGCTGGAAGTGGTGATAACCCTTCCAACAACGCTTTGTAATACAACATAGTGCCACCCACGAGAAGTGGGATCTTACCTTCAGCCACAATATCGTTCATTTCTTTGAGCGCGTCACGACGAAAATCCGCAGCAGAATAGGATTCACTTGGATCCAAAATATCGATTAATCGATGTGGAGCAAGCTCCTGCTCTCGCACATCCGGCTTCGCTGTACCAATATCCATACCCTTGTAAATCAGAGCCGAATCAACACTGATGATTTCTATCGGGTACTTTTGACGGAGGCGAATTGCCAGTTCAGTTTTGCCCGATGCAGTTGGCCCCATAAGAAACAGAGCTAGAGGTAATTCTTTGGTCATGAGTTTTGCTTAAATACTTAATGCTTGGATAGTCGCTGAAAAATCGACAGGCTTGACGAAATTGCCATTGTTCAATGGCAGTTTGCCTTGCCATAACTGCTCTAATTCCGCAATCAATTGAATTGCTTCAGACAAAGTGTAGCTGGATTTTTTCACTGCCACATGATCGCTGAGCCATTGTGCTAATACTTGATGATCAAGAGAGCTTTCAGCCTGAGATAAGGTCGAAGCCGCGTAAGATAACAGATCCTGAACTAAATTTTGTAAATTTTGCTGACGTAATGGTTGTGGCACACCCATCAACATAACGCTTTGCGATGAACGACGCTGAAACTCAATACCGAACTTAGCAAACAATGCCTGATAACGCTCTAATGCTGAAACTTCTTGTGACGATATTTTCAGAGATAGTGGCACTAACAAAGGTTGGCTTTTTAAAGCCCCCTGCTCAACGTTCAGCTGTCCTAACACTTTAAACCATTCGGCTTTTAGTAAAGACAGCAGGACGCAGCCTTGAGGCGAGTTCATCAGCAAATAGCGCTGCTCTACCACGGCTATTGCTTTACCCAACTGTTCAATATCCACATGATCAAGAGCGACAGAATATGATTGTGGCGGTTGAAATTCTTGGCTATCTCCATGATTCAGCGATAAATACGTAGAATCATTATCAGGCGTTGTCATCAACTCTTGATAGACCCTAACCTCTGCTTTGCTCGGTGACTTTGCAGGCATTCTTTCCGCAGAAGGCTTACTTTTGGGTTTGTCTGAAGTTATCCACGGATTGCGTTCCAATTCTTTCAACTCGCTGCGTTCGGTTGCCCATTCATTACGTTGGACATTTTCACGCACCTGATAAGATCCGCCTTGAGAAGCATACGAATTCTCCGTAGTCGCTTTTCTTGGATACGAAGGTGAATTTTCAATCGTATGGAGAGCTCTTTGCTGTGCATCTTGCGATTGGTCAAAAGAAGTATCGGGTTCTTGCGTATCATTCGAGTGGAATGCCCCCTCATTGATACTTGGAGCATCAATATGATGGCTTTCCGCAAGTGCACTACTTAATGCCTGATAAATAAAGTCATGCACTAAACGGGCTTGATGGAATCGCACCTCGTGTTTTGCTGGATGAACGTTAACATCCACCTGATGAGGATCGATTTCAATATAAAGCACGTAAGTCGCAAATTGATCCGCTCTCAAGCTGCTTTCATAACTTTGACGAATAGCATGATTGATCAGCTTATCGCGCATCATACGTCCGTTAACGTAGCAGTACTGAATATCACTTTGCTGGCGAGCGCCTTCAGGTGTGGTTATCCAACCATGCAAACGTAATCCTTGATGCTCAAGTTCTATTTTTAGCATCGAGCGAACAAATGCACTCCCGCACACGGCAGCTATGCGTTTTTCAGCTTGAATTTCCGTTTTTGCAGCTCGGTACTGACGCACCATCTTGCCATTGTGGCGTAAATTAAACGTCACATCGAAACGGCTCAAAGCGATACGCTTTAACAGTTCATCAATATGAGTAAATTCTGTTTTTTCGGTGCGTAGAAACTTGCGACGAGCGGGGGTATTAAAAAACAAGTCAAGGACTTCAACGGTAGAACCAATAGGGTGCGCGGCAGGCTGAAGTTTCACTTCCATTTCACGCCCTTCACTATAGGCAGACCATGCTTCCTCTTGAGTCGCAGGGCGTGAAGTCAATGTTAAACGAGAAACAGAGCTGATACTGGCAAGCGCTTCACCTCGGAAACCTAAGCTAACAATTGCTTCAAGATCATCCAACGTATGAATTTTCGATGTAGCGTGACGACTCAGAGCTAAACCCAACTCCTCTTTCGCAATGCCACAGCCATTATCGCGGATACGAATCAGCTTAGCGCCACCCTTTTCGATATCAATATCGATGCGTGTAGCACCTGAATCTAAACTGTTTTCTACCAGCTCTTTCACGACAGAAGCAGGTCTTTCTACTACCTCACCCGCAGCAATTTGGTTTGCCAAACGAGCCGGTAATATTTGAATCGTCATAGTTATGATTACTTGTTTGGAATAATGAGCACTTGCCCAACCGCGAGTTGATCAGAGCGTAAATTGTTGGCTTTTCTGACGCTTTCAATATCAACATTATACTGGCTCGATATCTTGCCTAAGTATTCGCCTCTTTTCACGGTGTGTTTTCTTAATGGCTTATCTTTCAAGCTCACAGTGATTTTTAGCTTCTGCCCCAATTTAAGCGTGTCTGATTTTAGGTTGTTCTCACGTTTAATCTCAGCAACAGAAACTTTATAGGTACTAGCAATTTTTCCTAAAAAGTCACCTTTACTAACTGTATGAGTGATCGTTTCTGTTTCAATAGGGTTTGTGACAACAGGTACCGGAATTGGTGTCGGGCTTCCACCTGGAATAATGATCACTTGTCCAATCGCTAAGCTATTGCTGGTTAACTTATTGGTTTGCTTAATAGCATCAATACTCGTGCCGTATTTGTTGGCAATTGCAGATAGCGAATCACCACTCTGCACTTTATATTTCTGAGTCTTGTTGCGGTTAGCAAACAGAGTTCCTTCTGGTGGATTCTCTTCAAAATATTGAGTGATCGCTTTTGCCAGAGCGCGTGCAAGTTTGTCTTGATGACTACGCTGGAAAAGCAGCTGCTCTTCCGTTGGGTTAGAAATAAACCCTGTTTCCACAAGCACAGAAGGAATATCCGGTGATTTAAGCACCGCAAGACTCGCATTTACTGGCTCAGATTTGTGTAAGTGAGCCACTTTACCCATTTCACTCAGGATATTCGTTGCAACTTTGTACCCTTCTTTTTGGGAATGACTAAACTGCAAATCCAATAGTGTTTGGCTGACGTTGCGGTCACTATTGTTCTTCGCTAGAACTTGACCAGCACCACCTAGCAACTCAGATTGTTGTTCGTGATTCTCTACCCAACGTGCAATTTCAGTATTTGCACGACGAGTATTCAATACAAACACAGAAGCACCTCTAGGCTTTGGTGAAGCAAAAGCATCTGCGTGAATCGAGACTAACAAATGCGCTTTGTTGGTACGTGCTATCTCTGAACGTTTATTGAGGTTCACGAAGTAGTCACCACGACGAGTCAGTACGCCTTTAATGCCAGGAATGGCGTCCAGTTGATCAACCAGTTTTTTGGAAATTGCCAGAGTGGCATTTTTCTCATATTTCTTGGTTGGCCCTATCGAGCCAGGGTCTTCACCACCATGTCCAGCGTCAATAGCCACAACAATATTCGCATTGCCATAAAACTGAGAGGCATCTCTGCTCACTTGTGCAGGAGCACCAGATGTAGAACTTGAAGAAGATGAGGCTTCACTATGAGGTAAATCGACCACCAGACGGTGTCCATATTGACCTCCCGGAGTCGGTGCTAATGTAAACAGCTTAGGTGATGATTTTTTCTTTAATTCAAATACCAGACGATAGGTACCTTTCTCTGGAGGAGAACTAGCACGTATCTTCGTCAATACATCGCTGTCAGTTACCGTAAGTGGGAGCTTAGACTTGGACGAGGTACTTTTAAGATCGATGACTAACCGTTCAGGGCTAGTCAACGTAAAATAGGTAAAAGCGACTTCCGATTGAACATCAATCACAACGCGAGTTTCATCTGGAGAGGGCCAAACACGAACCCCCTCTAGTACATTCGCACTCGCATTGGATGTAATAAATGCAATCGCTAAAGTAAAAAAGGTAACAAAGAGGCGTAGGCGCGATCCTATCAACATAACTCCAACTGACTCAGTAACGTACGTCCATAATCGTTATTGGCTGTCAGCAACGCTTGGCGTTGTTCACCATCGTAACGAATTTCAATATCTATATCGGATGTTGGCAATAAACCTTGGCCTTTCTCTGGCCATTCAACCAAGCAAATCGCATCAGCAGTAAAATAGTCACGGATCCCCATAAATTCTAATTCTTCAGGATCCGCTAATCGGTAAAGATCGAAGTGATATACCTGCCAATCAGCCAACTGGTAAGGTTCAACCAGTGTATAAGTTGGGCTTTTCACATTACCTTGATGGCCTAAAGCACGAATAAATCCGCGGCTAAACGTTGTTTTGCCAGCACCAAGATCACCATGCAGGTAGAGAGTCGTTTGTTGTGTGCACAGCTTTGATAATGCAGTGCCAAGTTTTACCGTCTCTTGCTCATCTTTTAAAATAAACGTCTTAGTGCTCATTCAATACTTTCTCAAATGTATCTCAGGATCATCAGATCCCTATGACTATATAAAAACTAATAGAAACCGAATAGTAAACTGGTATCGAATTGAGAGACAAGATCTCTTGTGTAAGCAAACAGAAAAATGTCTGTATGAACTCGCTAAATAAGCTCAAGATCCTATCCTTTTCTTAATTAAGATGCTTGAGTTGAACTAGATCCACCCAGCGAGATCCGTTAAGATCCTCTGCCCTTTTTAGGCCAATAACCCTAACTAAAGTTTCGCCATGAACTACCAACAACTCGCAGATCAAATCAAGCAATGGGCTACTGAACTCGGTTTTGAAAAAGTCGGCATCAGCGATATCGATCTTCAAGAACATGAGCCAGCTCTACAACAATGGTTAGATGCCGGTTACCATGGCGACATGGATTGGATGGCAAGACATGGAATGATGCGAGCCCGCCCTGCGGAACTTCTTCCCGGCACAATCAGGGTCATTAGTGCGCGAATGAACTACCTTCCGCCACAGGCACAATTTGCTTCTAACTTGTCTGATCCCACTCAAGCTTACATAAGCCGATATGCTCTTGGACGTGACTACCATAAATTAGTTCGCAACCAATTGAAAAAATTGGGTGAAAAAATAGAACAGGAAGTTGGGAAACTAGGATTTCGCCCTTTCGTTGACTCTGCACCTCTATTGGAACGACCTCTAGCTCAAAAAGCTGGTTTAGGATGGACTGGCAAGCATTCACTGATTTTAGATAGAGACTCAGGTTCTTGGTTTTTCTTAGGCGAACTTTTAGTTGATATCCCGTTACCAGTGGACACGCCCTCTGAAAATGAATGTGGTAAGTGCAAAGCCTGTATCACCTCCTGCCCAACCGGAGCAATTGTCGCTGATGGAATCGTCGACTCAAGAAAATGTATTTCTTATCTGACTATTGAGTTTGACGGAATCATTCCTGAAGAATTTCGTGCCGCAATGGGAAATCGTATCTACGGATGTGATGATTGTCAGCTTGTTTGCCCTTGGAATCGATTTTCAGATCTTACCCAGCAAACTGATTTTCATCGAAGAGATTCTTTTGCATCCCCCGATTTACTAACTCTGTTTGAATGGGATGAAAAAACCTTTCTGCAAAAAATGGAAGGCTCTGCAATTCGACGTATTGGTCATCTGCAATGGCAAAGAAATATATCTATAGCACTTGGAAATGCTCCCTATTCAGAAAGCATCGTATTGGCTCTCAAAAATGCACTCGGACAGTCAGATATTTTAGATGTGCACTTAAATTGGGCTATTGAAAAACAATTGGCCAATTTGCCAAACACAATAGCGAGCCATGAGCGGCTGATTCGTATTATTCAGAAAGGCTTACCAAGAGACGCATAATAAGATAATGACGTGCTTTTCACGCACAAAGAGTGAGCACATTCTTTGATGCGCTTCTCAAAATGCACCAATGTGGAAAAAATTTTAAAGAAGCAACAAATTCTATATTTGAGAAAAGTTAGTCACATTAGCAGGAAATGACTAGGATCAAGGAAAATACAGTTAATGATCGTTTTTTAAGAATAGATCGCAATACCAAAAATATTACATTTCCATTAATTTCAATACTTTACCTAAAATTATCATCATTCATTCAATCTCTAATACCGCAAAAGATCCTACCAGTAAAAGCTATTTTCCTTGCAAAAAACAAATTATTCACTGAGTTATCCACATGATTAAATTGTGGATAACTCTGTTAATGAACAGTACAAAGAATGCCTGAACGTGCAGTATAAATGGGATAAAGAGGCAAGCCGATGAGTTGCGTTTATCAGGAGGAATTCAGCCTATGGAAATAGGTGAATGTCTTATTTGGGGGCTTATGCTTCACAGCATTATAGAAAGAGCATTGGCAGTTTGCCAAATAATTGCAGTATTAAAAGAAAAAAAATCTGCGAACAAGCGCAGTTTACTTTTAATATTTCAAATTTTGATTTGGAGCGACACACGAGGTTCGAACTCGTGACCTCAACCTTGGCAAGGTTGCGCTCTACCAACTGAGCTAGTGTCGCATGATTAACCGCATTTTGCGTTTAATCTAAATTTGGTTGCGGGAGCTGGATTTGAACCAACGACCTTCGGGTTATGAGCCCGACGAGCTACCAAGCTGCTCCATCCCGCGTCCATGTTATGTCATCGTTAAGCACGATGAAGGCTATAGCTTTCTATAAAGAAAGAAATTTGGAGCGACACACGAGGTTCGAACTCGTGACCTCAACCTTGGCAAGGTTGCGCTCTACCAACTGAGCTAGTGTCGCATGATTAACCGCGTTTCGCGTTTAATCTGAATTTGGTTGCGGGAGCTGGATTTGAACCAACGACCTTCGGGTTATGAGCCCGACGAGCTACCAAGCTGCTCCATCCCGCGTCCGAAATCATTGTTAAGCACAATGAGAGCTTCAGTTTCTACTTAAAGAAATCTGGAGCGACACACGAGGTTCGAACTCGTGACCTCAACCTTGGCAAGGTTGCGCTCTACCAACTGAGCTAGTGTCGCATGTCACTGTTAAGCACAATGAAAGCTTTGTTTTCTTCTTAAAGAGAATTTTCTCTTTAAATAAGAAATTGGAGCGACACACGAGGTTCGAACTCGTGACCTCAACCTTGGCAAGGTTGCGCTCTACCAACTGAGCTAGTGTCGCATGATTAACCGCGTTTTGCGTTTAATCTAAATTTGGTTGCGGGAGCTGGATTTGAACCAACGACCTTCGGGTTATGAGCCCGACGAGCTACCAAGCTGCTCCATCCCGCGTCCGAAATCATTGTTAAGTACAATGAAAGCTGCAGTTTCTACTTAAAGAAATCTGGAGCGACACACGAGGTTCGAACTCGTGACCTCAACCTTGGCAAGGTTGCGCTCTACCAACTGAGCTAGTGTCGCATCAACAACGTTTCCGTTGTTCAGGGCTGCGAATTATAAGAGCATTTTTGTGCGATGCAAGCCCTTATCGAAAAAAAAATTCTTTTTTTTATCGCTTGACTAAAAAGCATCCGCAAACAGCGAGTTTTGCTTAAAAGACCAACAGTATAAGTCTGTCATTTAAGGCTTCTCTTAAATTCGAGCTCACGCATTATGCGAGATAAACCGTTATTCTGACAGAATTATTTGCAACTTATTTTACGACCGACGTATTTTTAACCGTACAGCACAAACATGTACGAAAGCTGAGATTGGTAAATACGTTAATCTTTGAAAGCTTTTGACTAGGAAAGTAAAAAGGAATTTGGATTGGGAAGATTAATCTCTCAACAGCGAAAGCAAAAAATGATCTTGCTAATGGTGCTGTTCACCACTTTTTTGATCCTAACAGGGTGTGGTTCAATGCCAAAACCTATGCGAAATCTAGGAAAAAGTGATGTTGATTTTGTCATGGATGTTCATGCTAAGCAGCAAAAACAGATGCTGATGGAATTAACACGCAAGCTCTATGTCCGTAACCCATGGCAGCTAAAAAAAAGCTCTGGTATGACCGTTGATGCGCGTATGGCGCAAATATTTGGTACTTACAATACGATTGAAATTCCGTCTCTTGTGTTTGACGAACTAAACGGAGTGACGGGCATTGATGCCATTCTTCTTAGCTTTGATGAGAATTTCCAAGGTGACCGAGTATTCGCAGCAATGGTGGGATTAACAGAAATGCTTAGACGCTCCTATAACCACCAGCAGGAGTTTTTCATTCTAGACTCCCTCAATGAGCAGTCTCTTTATAACAGCGCTCGGAATATTGAGATTTTTGTTTGGCGTCTCTATCAAAGAAGAGACAGCAAAGGTGAACTCTTTCTACTGTCCAACAACATCAGCGAAACGGGTTACGACCTTAGCTTTGATCGGTTGTTTTCTAAGATGGCGATGGTTCAGGACATGATGGCGTTGATTGTTGCGGATAAAACCAACAGAGGAATCACTAAAGTGGTTCAAAGTGTTGCTCAACTCGCCTTCCTCCCTGTCCCATAAAAAAACCGCAGCTTATGCTGCGGCTTGAGTGTTCAACGGTAGATGACTTTTATATCGACATTATGGTTTGGCGATAGTATTTGAGCTCCGCGATAGATTCACGGATATCATCTAGTGCTAAATGGCTACCTTGCTTAGAGAAACCATCTAAAATCTCCGGCTTCCATCGACGTGTTAGTTCTTTCAACGTGCTGACATCGATATAGCGATAATGGAAATATTCTTCCAATACTGGCATATGTTTGTAGAGGAAACGGCGATCCTGACCAATACTGTTACCGCAAATTGGTGATTTTCCACGAGGAACCCATTTTTCTAGAAACTCGATAGTTTGAGCGACAGCCTGCTCTTCAGTCACCGAGCTTTGGCGAATACGTTCAACTAACCCGCTACCCGTGTGTGTGTTGGTACACCAATCATCCATTTTGTCTAGCTCTGACTCTGGTTGATGAATCGCTAACACTGGTCCTTCAGCAAGAATGTTGAGTTCGCTATCGGTGACAATAGTGGCAATTTCGATGATTTTGTGAGTTTCAGGATCTAAGCCAGTCATCTCTAAATCGATCCAAATAAGATTTTGATCGCTGTAAGACATAAGTGAGTGCCTATATGGGTTTGTCGATAAAAGAGGTACTATACCCAAATTCAGATAGCCAAGAAACCTAGCCAAGCGCATTTACTCAAATGCATTGGGCTTTCTACTTGGCACAAAAATCAATCAAATTAATAACTACCATCGCATTCATAAAAGTAGAACATAGTGGCAAAGAAAAAAAAGCTGACTAAAGGCCAAGTTAGGCGCGTAAGAAGCAACCAACATAGAAAACTCCAACAAGACGATTCCGTACAATGGGAAGAGTCAATGCTTGAGAGTGCAAAGTTAGGATTAGTGATTACTCGCTTTGGACAGCATGCTGATATCGAAGATCCTGATACTGGAACCATTCACCGCTGTAACCTTCGCCGCGGCATAGAAACACTTGTCTCTGGAGACAAGGTCATTTGGCGTCCCGGTAATGAAATTCTTGCAGGCATTTCAGGTGTGGTGGAAGCCGTTGAGCCACGGACATCGGTTTTAACTCGCCCTGACTATTACGACGGTTTAAAGCCTGTCGCTGCGAACGTCAACCAAATGGTGATTGTCTCTTCTGTAATGCCTGAGCTTTCCCTTAACATTATCGACCGATATTTAATTGCGTCAGAAACGCTAGAAATCGCTCCACTGATTGTCCTAAACAAGATTGATTTGTTAACGGAAGAGCAACGCTCACAATACCAAGAGTGGCTAGCTGAATATGAGCGCATCGGTTACGAAGTTCTTTATGTCAGTAAGCAAACTGGCGAAGGTATCAAGGCGCTGGAAGAAAAACTGCGCGATAAAATTAATATCTTCGTTGGCCAGTCTGGTGTGGGAAAATCCAGCTTAGTTAATGCTCTAATGCCTGAACTTGCAGAAACGGTTGAAGAAGGTGCTATTTCTGAAACTTCTGGCTTAGGTCAACACACAACGACCGCAGCTCGTCTCTACCACATCCCATCTGGCGGTGACTTGATTGATTCTCCGGGAGTTCGTGAGTTTGGTTTGTGGCACTTAGAAGCCGATGATATTACCAAAGCATATGTAGAATTTCGTTCTTACTTGGGTGGCTGTAAATTCAGAGACTGTAAACACGGTGACGATCCAGGCTGTATCTTGCGTGAGGCCGTTGAGAAAGGCGAAGTGAGCAAAATTCGCTACGATAACTACCACCGAATCATCGAAAGCATGGATGAAAACAAAGCCAACCGTCAGTATTCTCGTAATAAGAAAGCCGATCTATAACGCTATTTTGTTGCGATTTATAACCTAGGTGCTGACACTTGTTGCGATTTTCAGTAACATCTCGCGCCCAAAGCTCAAGGTTTGCCCACCTTTTGAGTAGAACAGACAATTTGGCCCATTGTTTAAACACATTGGACCTAAACACATTGGAATGAAACACAATGGATAAAATTAAAGTTGGACTGCAGTATT
This sequence comes from Vibrio sp. HM8-C, assembly GCF_058630515.1. Classification (NCBI taxonomy): domain Bacteria; kingdom Pseudomonadati; phylum Pseudomonadota; class Gammaproteobacteria; order Vibrionales; family Vibrionaceae; genus Vibrio; species Vibrio sp. HM8-C. The sequence continues at coordinate 32,627 of NZ_JBMMKS010000018.1, read as the reverse complement.
GGATTCCACAACACGGTTTGACTCGCTTAGTCGGCAAGTTAGCCTCAGCAAAAGCAGGTAGCCTTACTACAGCTGTTATCCGCTGGTTTATCAAACAATACAACGTCAACATGGACGAAGCTCTGCATTCAGATCCAAAACACTTTAAGACATTTAATGAGTTCTTCGTTCGAGAGCTTAAATCAGGCGCTCGTACAATTGTTGAAGATGAGTTAGTCATTACTCACCCAGCAGATGCTTGTGTGAGCCAGTTTGGTCCAATTACCGATGGCAAGCTGATTCAAGCGAAAGGTCATGATTTCTCGGCACAAGAGCTGTTAGGCGGCGACGCTAAATTGGCTGAAGAGTTCCGCGACGGTGAATTCGCAACGCTGTATTTATCGCCTCGTGACTATCACCGTGTACACATGCCATGTGACGGCACTCTACGTCAGATGATTTACGTACCGGGTGACCTGTTTTCAGTAAATCCTTTAACGGCTGAAAACGTACCAAACCTATTTGCACGTAACGAACGTGTGGTTTGTATTTTTGATACTAAATTCGGTCCAATGGCACAGGTACTAGTGGGTGCAACTATCGTCGGTAGTATTGAGCTGACTTGGGCTGGTACAGTGACACCACCACGTGGAAATACGGTTTATCGTTGGGATTACCCAGCAACAGGTAACAAGGCTGTTTCCTTTAAGAAAGGTGAAGAAATGGGCCGCTTTAAGCTTGGCTCAACGGTCATCAACTTATTTGCAAAAGACGCCATCCGTTTTGATGAGAGCATGCAAAACAATGTACCAACTCAATTAGGTACACCATACGCTCACATCAACAAGTAACAATGTTTTGTCTCTAAAATGCCCTGCTTAGTCTGGGCATTTTGTTTTTGACCTAAACCACACATTCGTCTTTTATCTCAGTAAATGAGCAGAACTTTAACCCTCCTCTAAGACCCTATTGATTCAATAGCTTAAGATCTCCCCATTCTTCTTTGAGTGAGGATTTACCCATGCCGACTTTGCAACCCATGTTGCTTATCAAACTGTTAGTGTGTCTGCTGATTCCTCTTGGCGTCCTTATGATGCCAATTGATGCAATTCCTATCGATAATCTCACTCTTATCCAACATCGCTTACTGGCTATATTCTTGCTTGCGGCTCTTTTGTGGGTACTCGAACCGGTTCCCGTATTTGCAACCTCAATTTTCATCATCACACTCGAACTCATTATGATTTCGAATAAAGGATTGCATTGGTTTAGAGCTCCCTCAGAAGGACACGAACTGGGTGTTCTCATTCCATACACTGAAATTTTCGGCGCATTTTCTTCTCCGATCATCATCTTATTTATGGGCGGTTTTGCACTGGCTATCGCGGCATCCAAATACGAACTCGACAACAATCTAGCCCGCGTACTGCTCAAACCTTTTGGCAGCCAGCCAAAATTCATCATGCTTGGACTTATGTTGATTACTTCTGTGTTTTCGATGTTTATGTCCAACACCGCTACCACGGTAATGATGTTGGCACTGTTAGGCCCGATTGTGGCATCCGCCCCTAAAGGGGACTTAGGCATTAAAGCTCTGGTATTATGTATTCCGATTGCCGCCAATACCGGTGGTATCGCTACACCTATTGGCACACCACCCAATGCCATCGCTCTGCAATATTTAACTGGTGAACACTCGATTAGCTTCTTGTCATGGATGATGATGGGTCTGCCTTTTGTCTTTATTCAGCTTACGATTGCGTGGTTTTTATTGCAGAAGTTGTTTCCTTCTTCTCAAAAGACCATGACGCTCAAATTAGAAGGGCGATTTATGCGTAACTGGCGTGCGATCGTGGTGTATTTTACTTTCGCCGCCACCATTCTGCTGTGGATGACAACCTCATTGCACGGTATGAACACTTATGTGGTTGCAGTGATCCCATTAGCCATATTCACCCTAACGGGCATTATGGGCAAAGAAGAGCTGAAACAGATTAACTGGGATGTGCTTTGGCTAGTTGCCGGTGGTATCGCCATCGGCATTGGTTTAGAGCAAACAGGATTAGCGAAAGCACTGGCTCATGCTATTGATTATGAGTCGTTATCACCGATGTCTGTTGTTATCACGCTCTCACTCATTTGCTGGCTAATGGCAAACTTTATGTCTAACACAGCAACCGCGAACTTATTAATGCCTATCGCTGCTGCTATTGGCACATCAATGCAAAGCCTAGCAGATGTTGGCGGAATCCAAGGTCTGTTAGTTGTCGTCGCCTTCTCGGCTTCTCTAGGTATGATTTTACCTGTCTCAACACCGCCTAACTCACTCGCTTATTCAACGGGGCTTATTGAAAGTAAAGATATGGCAAAGGCCGGTGTGATTATTGGTGTGGTCGGCTTATCGATTGTTTACGCTGCGGTTTGGATACTCACCTAAGCTCTTTTCCCTCTCCAAAGTCTCCCTTATAAAAGGGAGACTTGAGTTTCTAGCCTTAGAAAATTCATACATTTTTATTTACACTAAAGCCCCATCATTCACGCCAAGTGGACTTCCCACGTAAAGAGTATGAATTCACTTTGTTTTCCCAAGCCTTGATGGCATATTGATCGCCCTTTTCTCTCCCTCTCAAGGACAACTCATGGGCTATGAATGGCTGGCGCTTGCTGCGGCATTTCTTTGGGCTATAGCCAGTTTACTCTCTGTCACTCCTGCCAGACATCTTGGCACTTTTGCTTATAGTCGATGGAGAATGGGCTCAACCTTTACCATTCTAGCGACAATGGCCTTGATTACTGGTGGTTGGTCAACTGTTGAATCATCAGCCATACCGCCAATGATGCTGTCAGGTCTGATAGGTATATTTATCGGTGATACGGCACTCTTCGCCTGTTTAAATCGCATGGGGCCTCGCCAGTCTGGATTGCTGTTCTCTTGCCACGCCGTTTTCTCAACTGTGCTGGGTTACTTTCTCTTTAGCGAAAGTATGACGCCTCTTGAACTATTAGGCTCAACACTGGTCTTCTCTGGTGTACTGACTGCGATCTTTTTTGGGCGTAGAGGACAAAGTAGCAATCATTTAGAAATGGTTCACGGCAATGTTTGGATAGGGCTAGGGTTAGGGTTAACGGCGGCTCTGTGCCAAGCTTTGGGTGGCGTGATAGCAAAGCCCATCATGCAAACTGACATTGACCCTGTAGCCGCTTCATCTATTCGAATGCTGACTGCGTTTGTCGCACACTGCTTACTGAGAGCAACAGGGACTCGCGTTGCGCGTCCAACGCAAAAAATGAATTGGAAAATTTTTGGTATCACTACCATTAACGGTTTTATCGGTATGGCGCTAGGCATGACGCTGATTTTGTATGCCCTACGAGAAGGCAATGTGGGTATGGTTGCTCTGCTTTCTTCCACCACACCTATCATGCTATTGCCTATACTTTGGATTTACACCAAACAAAGACCGAACCGTTTTGCTTGGCTAGGCGCAATTGTCGCTGTCGCTGGAACAAGTATTTTGGTCTATTAACGATCTATTTTTCGTTTACTAACTATAAGAATAAACAATCAATTTGAGACAAAATTTTGATCAATTGGCTACATTTTATTGCAACGATAGGGAGAATCATTGATCTTGCCCTACTGCAACGGCTATAAAGTGTAGTAAAATTACGCTAATTTCAGTTTTTAGTTACTTTGATTTTATTGAATTTGACGAGGTTATAAGTATGTCAGCTAAGAAGCCAATGGCTCTAGTGATTCTTGACGGTTGGGGTTACCGTGAAGACAGCAACAACAATGCTATCAGCAATGCTAATACTCCAGTAATGGATGCTTTAATGGCAAACAACCCAAATACTCTAATTTCGGCTTCTGGTATGGACGTTGGTCTACCTGACGGTCAAATGGGTAACTCTGAAGTTGGCCACACAAACATCGGCGCTGGTCGTATCGTGTACCAAGATCTAACTCGCATCACTAAATCAATTTCTGACGGTGAGTTCCAGACAAACGAAGTGCTAGTAGCAGCTATCGACAAAGCAGTTGCAGCGGGTAAAGCTGTACACCTAATGGGCCTTATGTCTCCAGGTGGCGTTCACTCTCACGAAGATCACATCTATGCAGCTATCGAACTAGCAGCAGCGCGTGGCGCAGAAAAGATTTACCTACACTGCTTCCTAGACGGTCGTGATACACCACCTCGCAGTGCAGAAGGTACTCTGCAACGTTTTGACGAACTATTCGCAAAACTAGGCAAAGGCCGTATCGCATCTCTAGTTGGTCGTTACTACGCTATGGACCGTGACAACAACTGGGAACGTGTAGAGAAAGCTTACGATGTGCTAACTGCAGCTCAAGGTGAGCTCACTTTCGACTCTGCTCTAGCAGGTCTAGAAGCGGCATACGCTCGTGAAGAAAACGATGAATTCGTTAAAGCAACGGAAATCCGCGCAGAAGGTCAAGAGTCTGCAGCAATGCAAGACGGCGACACAGTTCTATTCATGAACTACCGTGCTGACCGTGCACGTCAAATCACGCGCACTTTCGTAACAGATTTCGCTGGTTTCGAGCGTAAAGTATTCCCTGCTCTGAACTTCGTAATGTTGACTCAATACGCAGCAGACATTCCACTACCAGCAGCTTTCCCACCAGCATCACTAGAGAACACTTATGGTGAATGGTTATCGAAAGCAGGTAAAACTCAGCTACGTATCTCTGAAACAGAGAAATACGCGCACGTAACTTTCTTCTTCAACGGTGGTGTTGAGAACGAATTTGATGGTGAAGAACGTCAACTTGTTGCTTCTCCTAAAGTAGCGACTTACGACCTTCAACCAGAAATGAGCTCTGCTGAGCTAACAGACAAGCTTGTAGCAGCAATCAAATCTGGTAAATACGACGCTATCATCTGTAACTACCCGAACGGCGACATGGTTGGCCACACGGGCGTTTACGAAGCTGCGGTTAAAGCATGTGAAGCCGTTGACGAATGTATCGGTCGTGTTGTTGAAGCTATCAAAGAAGTGGATGGCCAGCTACTGATCACTGCTGACCACGGTAACGCAGAAATGATGGTTAACCCAGAAACGGGTGGCGTACACACTGCACACACTAACCTACCAGTACCACTGGTTTACGTTGGTAACAAAGACATCGAGTTTATCGAAGGCGGTAAACTGTCTGACCTAGCACCAACAATGCTTGCTCTGACAGGTACTGAAATCCCAGCAGATATGTCTGGTCAAGTTATTTACAAATAAGTAAAACTTGCGAAGTGAATGTTAAAGCCCTAACCCAGTTAGGGCTTTTTTATCACCAAAATCAGCTTTAAGGCAAAAATATCTCCAATAGGTAAACAGTATGACAAAGTTTTTGCATCCGACACTCGCCTCATGCCACTCTTTGAGTATACTGGTTACTCATTGAATCTATTGGCGAACATTCTCCCTACATGACAATCACGTTGCGACACTACCTAAAGCACAACCTCGTCAAAATTCCATTGGCGTTGTGTTTCTGTTTTTCCGTTTTGTCTGTTTCCCAAGTTTTTGCGGCCTCACAGCAAGAACTAAAGGGCGTGGCTGGAGAAATTTCTCGTCAGAAACAGGAATTATCCAAACAACAAGGTCAACTGGATCAGTTGCAACAATCGCTGAAGCAACAAGAGATCAATATTTCGAATTTGGAAAAGCAGATTAAAGACACCAAAAGTGACTTAACATCAGCCAATCAGAACATCAATAAGCTCCAAGCGAAAATCAAAGAACTGGAAAGTCAGCGCACCCAGCAAGCGGACAAATTGAAACAGCTCCTTCAGACCTATTACATCACTCAGAATGCAACTACGAATGGCAACTTGCTTAATAACAATGTGGAAGAAGACCGTATCAGCCAGTACTTCCAACATTTAGCCCAAGCGCGAAGTGAAACCATACAAGCATTGAAACTGACACGTGAACAACTTGAAGAGAACCAAAAGCAGCTTCAGCTTGAACGAGACCAAATTGCATCGCTGTTAGAAGAACAAACCAGCAAACGTGACCAACTGGCAAAAACGCAGTCGGAACGTAAAGGTACGGTAAACAAAATTCAGAAAAGCATCTCCGGCGATAAAGTCTATCTTGCCGAGTTGCAACGCAATGAAACCCGATTGAAAGCGGAAATTGCCAAAGCGGCTAAACGCAATGCCATCCCTATGGACGGTATCAGCCAACAACGTGGCAAACTCAGCTGGCCAATTAAAGGTTCGGTATTACATAACTTTGGTGAGCGCCAAACTGGTCAGGTCGATTGGAAAGGGATTGTAATATCAGCCAATTATGGTCAGGCAGTGACTGCAGTTTATCCGGGTACCGTTGTGTTTGCGGAATACTTGCGTGGCTATGGTCTTGTCGTCCTGCTAGACCATGGCAAAGGAGACATGACTTTATACGGCTTTAACCAATCACTAATGAAGAAAGAAGGCGACAAGGTGACAGCAGGCGAAACTATCGCTCTCGCGGGTGATACTGGTGGCCAATCTAGGCCAAGTCTCTACTTCGAAGTTCGCCGCAACAGCCGAGCTGAGAACCCTCGTACTTGGCTAACTCGTTAATTATCTATTGATGGTTCGGATTTAAATACGACACAAACCATCCATCAAATTTATAGTTTGTTTGAACTAATTCATCCGATCCTGATTTGTAAACTTTTACGATTAGGTACATAGCCAAAGCCTTGTCAGATAAGCCTTATCTACCCCCCCTCACGCTAAATTTGGCACAAAAACAGGTTAAAATTAAACCGTCTATTCACCAATCCATAATCATTATGTCTATTACTGAAAAAGCGAAAAAGCTCATCATAGATAGCACTGACATTCTAACGAACAATGTCATTAAATTAGGGACTCAATACGGCTACATCGCCTACACATCGAACACAAGTGCCGCTTGGAGAGAGTCGATTGTCGGAGTATCGACGGGCTTAAATTGTTTGCTATCAAACGAGAAAGTAGAAACGATAGATCCCAATATTCGTATGGAACTTAATGATTGGGATGAAGACATCATCGGATACTTCCGTGAAAGGGCTATTGTTCATCAAAAAAGAGCAATCGAGCTCTATATGTATACCGGACTACTAAAACATTATCGTCAGGTATTTCTTGAATTAATCGTATCGATTGAAGGGACGGACGAAGACAAATCGTGGCTTATCTCATTAATTCACGGCTACTTCGACCGCGGTGAGATCGTAACTTGTTATGAATATCAAAAGCTCACTTCCAACTCGAACCAAGAATTAGAAGAGATAAAACAGAGCCACCGAGAGGTTCTCAACAACAAGAACCAGCTGCTCTCAATTATTGAAAGTATCGACCAACCATTATTTGGCATTGATAACAAAGGCTGTATTCGTCATGCCAACGGATTGGGTCACAAAATATTGTCACTTCACTCTCACTCTGCCGATGACCAAAACTATTGGGATGTTAACTTAGATGATAAAGGCTTCAACGTTAATGATCTGATTGCCGATTTCAACATCATCAGTGAGTCCGATAAAACCAATAAACATCTGTACAACATCGTTAATATTCACGGCACACCTTATGAATTGTATTTCTACAAATACAAAGGCATGGTGCGATACCGTGATGAGCACGATTCGATCATCGTGATGCTACGCGATATCTCAAGTTTGGCAGCCTATGAAAACCAACTCGAATCAGAGCGACAAAAGAGATTTGCTGAGAAACAAGAAATCATTCAAGTGCTTGGGGATATTCTTGAAAACCGTTCGGATGAAACAGGTTTACATGTTCGACGCGTTGCGTGCGTGGCAAGCAAATTAGCTATGTTGCATGGTTTGGATCATGATGATGTGACCACCATCTATACGGCGAGCCCACTTCACGATGTCGGCAAAATTGCTGTTCCAGATGCCATTTTGAATAAACCGGGCAGGTTAACCAAACAAGAATTCGATGTAGTGAAAAGACACTCTGAAGTAGGTCGAGACCTGCTGCAAGGGAGTGATTCTCACCTAATGCAAATGGCCTGTATTATCGCTCATGAACACCACGAGAAATGGGACGGTAACGGCTACCCATGCGGCAAAGCTGGTGAAGATATCCATATCTTTGCTCGCATTGTGGCAATTGCCGATGTATTCGATGCCCTACTTAGCAAGCGTCCATACAAAAACGCTTGGGCAAAAGAAGAGGTTTTGCAGGAGTTTATCGACCAGAAAGGTAAGCATTTTGATCCAAAGCTAGCTCAGTTGCTCATCGACAACTTCGAAGAGCTTGCTCAGTTACATGCGCAGGCAGATGAGTTCAGCCTACCTCAGATTCACCAACTGCATACCATTAACTGCGCAGCGGCATAGTAAGAATGGATAAAATTTGAAATCAGACAAAGGAAGGTTATTACCTTCCTTTGTTATTGACGATAATAGCTTTCAACGGTCTTAATCAGCGTTGCGAGCTCTTTCTCTGGTAAACGGTTTATACCACCAGCAGCTTCCCGCCCTCCACCAGTGACAAACTGCGAACATAACTCCCCTGCACCTTGCTTGTTGTTAAGTGGTGCACGTAGAGAAATCGCATAATTCTCAGCATCAAACCTAGTAAGTACAAGATGGGCTTGATTTGGTGATTGGTTGGCTATCAAGTTGCCATACACACCGCTTATTCGATGAGAGAAACCTTCATCGGGCAACTCAAATACTCTTAAAACGTCACTTTCATAGATACTAGGAACAGAAATAGCCAGCAATGCGTCAGCTTCATAAGCGGCTTTTAAAACGTAGTAAGGTGAAGACTTATCTTTAATTACATCCCATGGCGACGAGTAACCAAGCAGTGTTTGATAGAGTAACGCTGGGTGAAAATGCAATTGTTCGATGCTTTTCCCATAGCCGTTGTAATTGATAAGGGTTCCAAGTTCCTTGAGCTGAGCGGATTCCTCTTGAGATAGACCTGCATCCTTACACATTTTATCTGCGACACTATTTAGATTATCACCATAGGCAGCAGCAATTGCCCAATGACGAAATTTTCCATCTAAAAGATCATCGATAATAAGAGCAGTACACATATTAGGATCTAAATGAATATGCGCGGAGAGCTTATTATGAGTAGGAATATCACCTGATTGATGGTGATCCGCGTAAAACACTTCAGCGCCCACATCAAGAGCAGCAAGCAGACCAACCATGTTTTTCTGCATCGAAATATCCAGCACAGTAAGCGAGTCCCCCACTTTCGGACTCACAGTCTCAAGTAACTGAATATCTCTTTTCACCCCCGTGACTAGCTGTGCGTCACGAGGCTGAGCAAGTCTGAGTTGAAGAAGTGAGATGATGCCATCGGCATCACCATTAAAAACGTCATAGTGCATGGCAGATAATGATGAGTTGGCCTAAGAATCAATAAACTAACAGCGTTCGAGCATCAGTAACAAGATTGAAAGGTTATAACTCATCACCTTTGCCGCATTAGCGCATGTTCGCACTACACATGCAGCGCGCGAATACCGTCTTCCAGCAGTTGAAGTTGCTCGTAACCTTGAGGAGTAGTGCAAGGCTTCACTAACGAGATCATTTGCAGCATGCCTTTATAAATCACTTGCTCAGTAATTTTGGTTTTCAAAGACATCGCTGACTGATAAGCCAACCATCCGGAGTAAACCATATGCAGTGATGTTACTAGAGTTTCCAACTCCTCTTTTTCAACATCTAGAAGCTCCATATCAACAAAGTTCTGCATGATATTGATTAAGTTCACATGCAGTTTCTCTTGTGAAGAAATGTACTCGACATGCAACTCTTCATCACGCTGCAAAATTTCAGGCAAGTTCGAATAGAAGAAACGATACTTCCACATCAAATTGAACATGGAATCCAGATAGTGCTTTAACAAGGTTAAGCTTTCATATTGGCCTTGCAGCGGTGTAAAACGCTCAATCAACTCTTTCGAATACAGCGCAAAAATTTCTCGTACTATCTCCTGCTTATTGCGGAAGTGGTAATAAAGATTCCCCGGGCTGATTTCCAAATAGGCAGCAATATGGTTAGTTGTGATAGCACGCTCACCGTTCTCATTAAATAGATCTAAAGCGGCGTGAACAATTCTGTCTCTTGTCTTCATTAGCTTGCCAGATTGTAATTGACTCTATCGCAGTATAAATCAGTGATAGCTAAAGTAAAAAAAAAGCGCTCGATAATGAGCGCTTCGTATGTCATTCACTTATTTGTTATAGGACAGGTTGTGGTAAGGCTTGGATAGCTCATGCACAGCTTCAACGAATACACCAGCATTCTCTGGCGGAACGTCTAAGTGAATACCATGCCCAAGGTTAAAGACATGACCTGTACCTTCATGACCAAAGCCTTCTAAAATCGACGCCACTTCTTCACGAATTCGTTCTGGCTGCGCGTAAAGAATCGATGGGTCCATATTTCCTTGCAGGGCAACTTTATCACCAACACGAGCTTTGGCATCAGCAATGTTAATTGTCCAATCCAGACCTACCGCATCACAACCTGTGGCTGCAATACTTTCTAACCACATACCGCCATTCTTAGTGAAAAGAGTTACCGGAACACGACGACCTTCGTTTTCACGAATCAAACCATCAACGATCTTATGCATGTATTGCAGTGAGAATAGGTTGTAATCACGAGGAGTTAATACACCGCCCCATGTATCGAATACCATTACAGATTGAGCTCCCGCTTTAATCTGTGCGTTTAAATATTCAATAACACTGTCTGCCAACTTATCCAACAGAGCATGCAGCGTCGCAGGCTCTGCGTACATCATTTGCTTAATCTTAGTAAAAGCTTTCGAGCTGCCACCTTCAACCATGTAAGTTGCCAATGTCCAAGGGCTACCAGAAAAACCAATCAGAGGCACTTCACCTTTCAGGTCTTTACGGATTTGGCGCACCGCATTCATTACATACTGCAACTCACCTTCAGGATCAGGCAGACCGATTTTATCCACATCAGCTTTACAAGTAATAGGACGGTCGAATACCGGGCCTTCACCAGCCGCAAAACGTAAACCAAGTCCCATTGCATCAGGGATAGTCAGAATGTCTGAAAACAGAATGGCAGCATCAAGCGGAAAACGACGCAGTGGTTGTAATGTCACTTCAGAAGCAAGCTCTGCGTTTTTGCATAGCGACATAAAGTCACCGGCCTGTGCACGTGTTGCACGATATTCTGGCAGATAACGTCCTGCTTGGCGCATCATCCATACCGGAGTGCAATCAACTGGCTGCTTCAACAAAGCACGAAGATAACGGTCGTTCTTTAATTCTGTCATTCTGTCTTCCAACTTCTAGGCTTATTTCTTTAGTTTCTTTGCAAAATAGGCGCGTATTCTATCACTTTTTCGCATGTAACAGACTATTGATTTACTTTTGCAGACCAGCGCTTTGCAACCTAGATCATGTTATTAACTTTTAAATCAATGGTTAATTTGCGTGCAAACTGAAACAGTGTTTAAAATCTCGTTGCTAGCGAAAACTACAATAATATAAGGGTACTTAGTACTCGACATCTCATAACGACATCTTACTTACCCCCTCCCTCACCGGAGGGTTTTTTTTACCTAAGATTCATTACTATATCGACGTTGAGTACTCATTTTTGATGGCATTTACGGTATGTTCAATTAGCGATCTGGCGATAGTTCCTTTTGGTGCTACTGGCGGCATGTCAGCAGGCTTAAACCACTGTGCGTCACTTAGTTCTGAATAGTCCGGTCGAATTTCGCCACCAGCATAATCAGCCAAAAACGCCATCATCATACTGGAAGGAAACGCCCAAGGCTGACTGCCAAAATAACGGATATTCTTAACGGTAATGCCCGTTTCTTCCAATACTTCCCGAGCGACACATTGCTCAAGAGTTTCACCTACCTCCAGAAATCCAGCAATCACGGTATACATACCTGTTTGATGACGAGGATGTTGTGCAAGCAGAATCTGGTCGTCTTTACGAACGGCAACAATAATGCACGGGAAAATTCTTGGGTAATGAAGAGTTCGGCAATCTTGGCACTGCATAGCCAAATCTCGATGATTGAGATGATTGCGTCCACCACATTGTGGGCAAAAACGCATAGTTTGGCTCATATGGCCGTATTGAACACAACGACTAGCAGCAAGAAACAAAGCTTCATCTAGCACTAGCAATTCGCGCAGCGAAGTCATTTCAAGATCTTTATCGATCTCAGAGTGATTAAGCCAGTAAACGGAATGTCCGTTGTATTGATCAACTTCGATCGCCGACTCAATCGGTAATTCAAGATCCTTCGCGGAACCAAATGGGACAGAGCCATCAATGGTCCAAAGTTCACTTCCTGAAACGACACACCAATAAGCTGATTTGAGGTCACTATTTTTTAACATACAAACTCCTGTTGCTTGCAGTTCGTTCATTTTACTGGCAATCTAATTTCATACCAGAGTTTGTCTCGATTTGTTTACCACGCATAAACTCTCGTGAAGACAACAGGCTGTATCCTACTCATACAGCGAAATGTGCAAAGGACAGTCTATCCTAAGATAGCTCGATCTTGAGGGCATGGTCATGCTAAAAAAATTCAAACAAACCCAAGAACAATGGGGCGGATCCAGTGACGTTATCGATCATTGGTTAGAGAAAAGACAGCATGTAGTTGTAGAATATTGCAAAATTGCTGCGCTTCAACCTTGTGCTGCTAAAGCCGCGGTTTCAGAACTCCCTTCACCTCAAGAGCTTCAATATTTTTGCCAAGATCTTGTCGACTATATCTCAGAAGGCCATTTTAAGGTCTACGATATGGTGATGAATAAGTGGCACTCTACAGGTTTTAAAGCAACAGATGAAATCAACCGTGCTTATGCGGAGATCATCTTAACTACAGATCCTCTTCTTAACTTCACCGATAAATATGCTGCTGTGGGTGACGAAGATGAACTGGAATCTTTTGATCATGATCTTTCTAAAGTTGGACAGATTTTGGAATCTCGTTTTGAGCTAGAAGATCACCTAATTCAACTCATCATTGATAGTCTGTCTATTCCACCAGGCGCGTAAGTTAGCCACTGTTTTTTAGATGCTTTATCGACTTTACTAAAAATTCGTCCCAATAAAAAAGGCACCTTTCGGTGCCTTTTTTCATATCGATAGTTCGATTACTCTTCTGAAGAGAAACCTGCGTTCAGTAGCGCAGCTAGGTTATCTGTAGCTTGCTCCGCTGAAGGACCTTCTTTCTGAGCTTCACGCTTAGATTGACGATCTTGGTGGTACGCAAAACCAGTACCAGCAGGGATCAAGCGACCAACGATAACGTTCTCTTTCAGACCACGTAGGTCATCACGCTTACCAGATACCGCAGCTTCAGTCAGTACGCGCGTCGTTTCTTGGAACGATGCCGCAGAGATGAACGATTCTGTCGCTAGAGACGCTTTCGTGATACCTAGAAGTTCACGTTCGAAACGTGCTGGCTCTTTGCCTTCTGCTTCTAGTGCACGGTTAGCAATCTTAACTTGTGAGTATTCAACTTGCTCACCAGGTAGGAACTCAGAGTCACCTGCGTGAGTAATTGTACACTTACGTAGCATCTGACGAACGATGGTTTCGATGTGCTTATCGTTAATCTTAACGCCTTGCAGACGGTAAACTTCCTGAACTTCGTTAGCGATGTAAGAAGTCACAGCGTGGATACCACGTAGACGTAGGATGTCATGTGGAGACTCTGGACCATCTGCGATCACGTCACCACGTTCGATACGCTCACCTTCAAACACGTTCAATTGACGATGCTTAGGAATCATCTCTTCGTAAACTTCACCGCTGTCGCGAGTGATAACTAGACGACGTTTACCCTTAGTCTCTTTGCCGAACGACACAGTACCTGTGTATTCAGCAAGGATTGCAGGCTCTTTCGGCTTACGAGCTTCAAATAGGTCAGCTACGCGAGGTAGACCACCCGTGATGTCTCGGTTACCGCCAGATTTCTGAGGAATACGAGCAAGAGTATCACCCACATTCACTTCAGCGCCATCTTCGATGTTCACGATAGCTTTACCAGGTAGGAAGTACTGAGCTGGCATATCTGTACCAGGGATCACTACATCGTTACCTTTCTCATCCACAAGTTTGATAGCTGGACGCATATCTTTACCTGCTGCTGGACGAGCTGCTGCATCAGTTACTTCGCTTGAAGATAGACCTGTTAGGTCATCTGTTTGACGAGAAACTGTTACGCCATCGATCATGTCTACGAACTGGATGCGACCTGCTACTTCAGTAATGATTGGTAGCGTGTGCGCTTCCCAGTTTGCCACTGTTTCACCAGCTTCAACTGCGTCGTTATCTGCTTTGCTTAGCAATGAACCGTAAGGAAGTTTGTGCTTCTCTTTGGTACGACCAAATTCGTCAATGATTGTTAGCTCAGAAGCACGAGAAGTGATTACAAGCTTGTTATCTTTGTTAATTACGAACTTAGCATTGTGTAGCTTAACAGAACCTGTGTTCTTAGCTTGGATGCTGTTCTCTGCTGCTGCCGTAGATGCCGCACCACCGATGTGGAACGTACGCATCGTTAGCTGTGTACCAGGTTCACCGATAGACTGAGCAGCGATTACACCTACTGCTTCACCTTGGTTCACTAGGTGACCACGAGCTAGGTCACGACCGTAACATAGTGCACAACAACCGAAGTCTGCGTCACACGTTACTACTGAACGTACTTTAATACGGTCAACAGAGTTGTCGTTTAGAACCTGACACCATTTCTCATCAAGAAGCGTGTTACGAGGAACTAGAACTTCTTCTGTACCTGGTTTCAGAATGTCTTCTGCAACCACACGACCAAGTGCAAGTTCAGTTAGCGGAACTTTAACGTCACCACCCTCGATGTGAGGCATCATGTCTACACCCTCGTGGGTGCCACAGTCGTGCTCATAAACTACTACGTCTTGAGCAACGTCTACTAGACGACGTGTTAGGTAACCAGAGTTCGCTGTCTTCAATGCTGTATCCGCAAGACCCTTACGAGCACCGTGCGTTGAGATAAAGTACTGAAGTACGTTTAGACCTTCTTTAAAGTTCGCAGTGATTGGCGTCTCGATGATTGAACCATCTGGACGAGCCATCAGACCACGCATACCCGCAAGCTGACGAATCTGAGCTGCAGAACCACGAGCACCTGAGTCAGCCATCATATAGATGCTGTTGAATGACTCTTGCTTCTCTTCCTTACCTTCACGGTTAATAACCGTTTCAGAAGAAAGGTTTTCCATCATCGCTTTCGCTACGCGATCGTTGGTAGATGCCCAAATATCGATCACTTTGTTGTAGCGTTCGCCCGCAGTTACAAGACCAGATTGGAACTGTTCTTGAATTTCGCGTACTTCTTCTTCTGCTTCTGCGATTTCAGTGTATTTCGCTGGCGGTACAACCATATCGTCGATACCAACAGATACACCAGAAAGTGCCGCGTAAGCAAAACCTGCGTACATGATTTGGTCAGCGAAGATTACTGTATCTTTCAGACCTAGCTTACGGTATGCCTCGTTAAGTAGGTTAGAGATTTGCTTCTTACCTAGCTTTTGGTTAACGATGCTGTAAGGAAGACCTGCAGGTACGATTTGCCACAACATTGCACGACCGACAGTAGTATCTACCATCTTAGTTTCTGTTGTGCTGTGACCATCTTCGTCAACAACTGTTTCTGTAATACGTACTTTAACGCGTGCGTGTAGCTCAGCGCTCTTAGTGCGGTATGCCTTCTCAGCCTCTTCTGGGCCAGCAAGGTACATGCCTTCACCTTTCGCGTTGATCTTCTCACGAGTCATGTAGTACAGACCCAATACAACGTCCTGAGAAGGAACGATGATCGGATCACCTGACGCTGGCGACAGAATGTTGTTTGTCGACATCATCAGAGTACGGGCTTCTAGCTGTGCTTCTAGAGTTAGAGGCACGTGTACCGCCATTTGGTCACCATCGAAGTCCGCGTTATACGCCGCACACACTAGTGGGTGTAGCTGAATCGCTTTACCTTCGATTAGTACAGGTTCAAATGCCTGGATACCTAGACGGTGAAGTGTTGGTGCACGGTTAAGTAGCACTGGGTGTTCACGGATAACTTCATCCAGGATATCCCATACAACAGCTTCTTCGCGCTCTACCATTTTCTTAGCAGCTTTGATTGTAGTCGCAAGACCACGAGTCTCTAGCTTGCTGTAGATGAATGGTTTGAATAGCTCAAGTGCCATCTTCTTAGGAAGACCACACTGGTGCAGACGAAGGTATGGACCTACTGTGATTACAGAACGGCCAGAGTAGTCTACACGTTTACCTAGAAGGTTCTGACGGAAACGACCTTGTTTACCCTTGATCATATCAGCAAGAGATTTCAGAGGACGCTTGTTCGAACCTGTGATCGCGCGACCGCGACGACCGTTGTCTAGAAGCGCATCAACAGACTCTTGTAGCATACGTTTTTCGTTGCGTACGATGATGTCCGGAGCAGCTAGCTCTAGAAGACGTTTCAAACGGTTGTTACGGTTAATAACACGACGGTATAGATCGTTCAGATCAGAAGTCGCAAAGCGACCGCCATCTAGTGGTACTAGAGGACGTAGATCTGGCGGAAGCACTGGAAGTACAGTCAGAATCATCCATTCAGGTTTGTTACCTGAACTTACGAATGCTTCAACTAGCTTCAAACGCTTCGTTACTTTCTTACGCTTAGTTTCTGAGTTAGTCGTATCTAGCTCTTCACGCATCTGTTCGATTTCTGCATGAAGGTCCATTGAGCTCAATAGATCTTTGATCGCTTCAGCACCCATCTTAGCGGAGAATTCATCACCCCACTCTTCTAGGCGGTCTAGGTACTCTTCCTCAGTCAGCATTTGACCTTTTTCAAGATCAGTCATGCCTGGTTCTGTTACTACGTACATTTCGAAGTAAAGAACGCGCTCGATATCACGTAACGGCATATCCATTAATAGACCGATACGAGATGGTAGAGATTTTAGGAACCAGATGTGAGCAACTGGAGATGCAAGCTCGATGTGGCCCATACGGTCACGACGAACTTTAGTCTGTGTAACTTCAACGCCACACTTCTCACAGATAACACCACGGTGTTTTAGACGCTTATATTTGCCACAAAGACATTCGTAGTCTTTTACTGGGCCAAAAATACGCGCACAAAACAGACCATCACGCTCAGGTTTGAACGTACGATAGTTAATCGTTTCAGGTTTTTTAACTTCACCAAAAGACCATGAACGGATCATGTCTGGTGAAGATAGACCGATTTTGATTGCATCAAATTCTTCGGTCTTATGCTGTGCTTTTAGAAAGTTTAATAAGTCTTTCACAATCAGCTCCTGTAAGGAGTTAAAAGCAGCCAGCCAAACGCCAGCTGCTTTCTACCAGATAATCACATTTCTCTAACGAGAAACGAATTACTCTTCGTCTTCTAGCTCGATGTTGATACCTAGCGAGCGAATCTCTTTCAACAATACGTTGAACGATTCTGGCATGCCAGGTTCCATGCTGTGGTTGCCATCTACGATGTTCTTATACATCTTAGTACGGCCGTTAACGTCATCCGACTTAACTGTTAGCATTTCTTGTAGCGTGTAAGCAGCACCGTATGCTTCTAGTGCCCATACTTCCATCTCACCGAAACGCTGACCACCGAACTGAGCTTTACCACCAAGTGGTTGCTGAGTAACAAGGCTGTAAGAACCCGTAGAACGAGCATGCATCTTGTCATCAACAAGGTGGTTCAGTTTCAGCATGTACATGTAACCAACAGTTACAGGACGCTCAAACGCATCACCTGTACGACCATCAAACAGTGTCAACTGACCAGACGTTGGAAGGTCTGCTAGTGACAATAGTTCTTTGATTGAAGCTTCGTTCGCGCCATCAAATACTGGTGTAGCAATCGGTAGACCGCCACGTAGGTTACCAGCCAGTACGCGTACTTCTTCATCGCTCATTGAAGCAATGTCGACGCTCTGACGAGTTTCACCAAGATCGTAAACCTTCTGTAGGAATTCGCGCAGCTTAGCAAGCTCTTGCTGTTCCTTAATCATCTGGTTGATCTTGTCACCAATACCTTTAGCTGCCAGACCTAAGTGAACTTCTAGGATCTGACCGATGTTCATACGTGAAGGTACACCCAGTGGGTTTAGTACGATATCTACTGGCTGACCAGTTTCATCGTATGGCATGTCTTCAACAGGGTTGATCTTAGAGATTACACCCTTGTTACCGTGACGACCCGCCATCTTATCACCCGGTTGGATGCGACGTTTCACCGCTAGGTAAACTTTAACGATCTTCAGTACGCCTGGTGCTAGATCATCACCTTGAGTGATCTTGCGACGCTTAGCTTCGAATTTCTTGTCGAAGTCAGCTTTCAGTTCGTCGTACTGTTCAGCCATTTGCTCTAGCTGAGTTTGTAGTTCGTCGTCTTCTAGCGTTTGTTCTAGCAATTGCTTACGGTCGATAGATTCAACTTTAGCTTGGCTGTAACCTGCTGTAAGTAGCAGAGAACGAACACGTGCAAACAGACCACCTTCAAGAATTTGGAACTCTTCAGTAAGGTCTTTCTTCGCTTCTTTCAGCTGCATTTGTTCGATTTCAAGTGCACGTTTGTCTTTCTCTACGCCATCGCGAGTGAAGACTTGTACATCGATAACCGTACCAGCAACAGAGTTAGGCACACGTAGTGAAGTATCTTTAACGTCAGAAGCTTTTTCACCGAAGATCGCACGTAGTAGCTTCTCTTCAGGCGTTAGCTGAGTTTCACCTTTAGGTGTTACTTTACCAACTAGGATGTCGCCACCCTTAACTTCTGCACCGATGTAAACGATACCTGACTCATCCAATTTAGATAGAGCAGCTTCACCTACGTTTGGAATATCCGCAGTGATCTCTTCAGCACCAAGCTTAGTATCACGAGCCACACAAGATAGTTCTTGAATGTGGATAGTCGTAAAGCGGTCTTCTTGAACAACACGCTCAGAAACTAAGATCGAGTCTTCGAAGTTGTAACCGTTCCAAGGCATGAATGCGATACGCATGTTCTGGCCAAGAGCTAGTTCACCAAGGTCAGTTGATGGACCATCAGCGATTACATCACCACGTGCTACTAGTTCACCCGGCATCACACATGGACGCTGGTTGATACATGTATTTTGGTTCGAACGTGTGTACTTAGTTAGGTTGTAGATATCGATACCAGCTTCGCCAGGTACCAACTCTTCTTCATTAACCTTAACAACGATACGAGATGCATCCACAGACTGAACAACACCACCACGTTTAGCAACCGCAGTTACACCTGAGTCAACCGCTACGTTACGTTCAATACCAGTACCAACTAGAGGCTTGTCTGCTCTTAGAGTTGGAACTGCCTGACGTTGCATGTTCGCACCCATCAATGCACGGTTCGCGTCATCGTGTTCTAGGAACGGGATAAGCGAAGCAGCGATAGATACTACTTGGTTTGTCGCAACGTCCATGTAGTCAACGTGTTCACGAGGGTGAAGACCAGATTCACCTTTTTGACGCGCTGTGATCAGTTCGTCAGCAAAAGTGCTCTCTTCAGTCAGTTTCGCGTTCGCCTGAGCGATAACGAATTGACCTTCCTCGATAGCTGATAGGTAATCAACTTCGTCAGTTACAACGCCATCTACTACACGACGGTATGGAGTCTCTAGGAAACCGTACTCGTTACAACGTGCAAACGCAGATAGAGAGTTGATAAGACCGATGTTTGGACCTTCAGGCGTTTCAATAGGACATAGACGACCGTAGTGAGTTACGTGTACGTCACGTACTTCGAAGCCAGCGCGTTCACGAGTCAAACCACCAGGACCCAATGCAGAAATACGACGCTTGTGCGTTACTTCTGAAAGCGGGTTGTTCTGGTCCATGAATTGTGAAAGCTGTGAAGAACCAAAGAATTCTTTAACAGCAGCAGAAATTGGTTTCGCGTTGATCAGATCTTGTGGCATCACGTTGTCTAGATCGCCTAGGCTTAGACGTTCTTTAACTGCGCGTTCAACACGTACAAGACCAACACGGAATTGGTTTTCTGCCATTTCGCCTACGCTACGGATACGACGGTTGCCAAGGTGGTCGATATCGTCCACTTCGCCAATACCGTTACGGATCGCGATAAGCTTCTTCATCACTTCGATGATATCTGTTTCATCAAGAGTGCCTTGCTCTCCGGCGTCTTCACGACCGATTGAGCTGTTGAACTTCATACGACCTACAGTTGATAGATCGTAGCGTTCTTCAGAGAAGAATAGGCTATTAAATAGCGTTTCAGCCGCTTCTTTCGTTGGCGGCTCGCCAGGGCGCATCATGCGGTAGATTTCTACAAGCGCAGAAATACGGTCAGTAGTGCTGTCAACACGGATAGTGTCAGACATGAATGGACCGTGGTCTAGATCGTTCGTAAATAGAACTTCTAGTTTCTTGTATCCCGCTTGAGATAGGTTCGCAAGAGCTTCTAGGCTAATTTCTTGGTTCGCAGCGATGATGATCTCGCCAGTCGCTTCATTGATGTAATCTTTAGAAGATACTTTACCAACTGTGTATTCAACTGGTACTTCAATGAAGTTAACGCCATCTTTTTCAAGTTGACGGATGTGTCGAGCAGTAACGCGACGACCTTTCTCTACATAGACCTTGCCATCAGCTTCAATGTCAAACGTAGCAGTTTCACCACGTAGACGCTCAGGCACCAACTCCATCATTAGAGTTTGGTCTTTCACTTCGAAGTTTACTTTTTCGAAGAAGATATTAAGGATCTCTTCAGTCGTCTTACCTAGTGCACGAAGAATGATCGATGCTGGTAGTTTACGACGACGGTCAATACGTACGTATAGGTTATCCTTTGGATCGAATTCGAAATCCAACCATGAACCACGGTAAGGAATGATACGTGCGTTATATAGAACTTTACCTGAAGAGTGGGTCTTACCCTTATCGCTGTCGAAGAATACGCCTGGGCTTCTGTGCAGCTGGGATACGATAACCCTCTCAGTACCATTAATTACAAAGGTACCATTATCTGTCATGAGTGGAATTTCACCCATGTAGACTTCTTGTTCTTTAATATCTTTGACAGTACCTGCTGGCGCGTCTTTATCAAAAATCACAAGGCGTAATTTTACGCGTAGTGGTTTTGAATAAGTTACACCACGGATTTGACATTCTTTAACGTCAAAAACTGGCTCACCAAGACGGTAGCTAACGTATTGCAGCTCTGAATTGCCGTTGTAGCTCTGAATTGGAAATACAGAACGAAAAGCAGCTTCAAGACCGTATTGTCCTTCAGGATCCTGTTCGATAAATTTATCGAACGAATCGAGCTGGATCGATAGCAGGTATGGAATGTCCAGTACTTGTGGACGAGTACCAAAGTCCTTACGGATGCGCTTTTTCTCGGTATAAGAGTAAACCATGGGGTTCCTCAGCTCGCTGATAAGTGACCCAAACTGTCCACCTAGAAGGTTTAGGACAGTGACTAAATCGCTGTTTACTGTAGTGACGGCTCATCAGTTCGACGACCGCTTTTTGCATGAATATGGGACGCTTAAACAGCGGGAAAATTCGCCCATACCCTACAGCGCAAAAAGGCCGGTGGTTATTAAACCACCAGCCATTAGCCTTGCGGCTAAGAAATTAAGTAATAATTACTTAACTTCAACAGTTGCACCAGCTTCTTCAAGCTCTTTCTTCAGTGCTTCAGCTTCTTCTTTAGAAACAGCTTCTTTAAGTGCAGCTGGAGCGCCGTCAACTAGAGCTTTAGCTTCTTTAAGACCTAGGCCAGTTGCGCCACGTACTGCTTTGATTACAGCAACTTTGTTCGCACCAGCAGCAGCTAGGATTACGTTGAATTCAGTTTGTTCTTCAACAGCAGCAGCAGCTGGACCACCAGCTACAACAGCAGCAGCAGCAGAAACACCGAATTTCTCTTCCATTGCAGTGATTAGTTCAACAACTTGCATTACAGACATTTCTGCAACTGCGTCTAGGATTTGCTCGTTAGTAATAGACATAACAATTCTCTTTTAAGTCAACAATAAGTTTATTTTGCAACCAGTAAAAAGCAAGGCAATTAAGCAGCTTCTTTTTGATCACGGATAGCAGCGATAGTACGTACCAATTTGCCAGCAGAAGCTTCTTTCATGCACATCATTAGGCGTGCGATTGCTTCGTCGTAAGTTGGTAGTGTCGCTAGTACTTCAACGTCAGTGATAGAACCTTCGTATGCAGCAGCTTTGATCTCGAATGCTTTGTTCTCTTTAGCGAAGTCTTTGAAAAGACGCGCTGCAGCACCTGGGTGCTCGTTAGAGAAGCCGATCAAAGTTGGACCTACGAATACGTCTTGTAGACATTCGTAAGCTGTGCCTTCTACAGCGCGACGTGCTAGTGTGTTACGAACAACTCTTAGGTAAACGCCCGCATCACGCGCTTGTTTACGTAGAGTAGTCATCGCAGCAACTTTTACACCACGAGAGTCAGCAACAACTGCAGAAAGTGCACCACTGGCCGCTTCGTTGACTTCAGCAACAATTGCTTGTTTGTCTTGAAGATTTAAAGCCATCTTGGATTACTCCTGGTTGTTATTACACCACTCACTATTGTCACAACAGTGAGAGATAATTAGGTGCAGTTCCAGAAGAAAGGTAACCCATTCTTTAAAATAAAAAATGAAATCTTTCTGTCAGGTTCGGGCACCATCTACGTAGGTTGTATTAAGTTATCAATTGATAACGCCTACGGTCTTGGACGGAGACTGAATACTGATTCAGAGAATCGGGCTTCAGCCCCAACCACAAATATTAGGCGCAAAATTATACACAAATTTTGCGCCTAAGCAAATGCATTATGCTTGAGCGTTCAGAGTATTCTGATCAACAGCAACACCAGCACCCATAGTAGTAGAGATGCTTACCTTCTTCACGAAAACGCCTTTCGCAGAAGATGGTTTTGCTTTCTTAAGCGCAACTAGTAGAGCTTCTAAGTTCTCTTGTAGTTGGTTAGCTTCGAAAGACACCTTACCGATAGTAGTGTGGATGATACCGTTCTTGTCGTTACGGTAACGAACCTGACCAGCTTTAGCGTTCTTAACCGCTTCAGCAACGTTAGGAGTTACAGTACCAACTTTAGGGTTTGGCATTAGACCACGTGGACCAAGGATAGTACCAAGTTGACCTACAACGCGCATTGCATCTGGAGATGCGATTACTACGTCAAAGTTCATCTCGCCTTTCTTAACTTGGTCAGCTAGATCGTCCATACCCACTAGGTCTGCGCCTGCAGCTTTAGCAGCTTCAGCGTTAGCACCTTGAGCGAATACAGCTACGCGAATATCACGACCAGTACCGTGAGGTAGTACAGTTGCACCACGTACGTTTTGGTCAGATTTACGAGCGTCGATACCTAGGTTAACAGCAACGTCAACAGATTCTACGAATTTTGCAGTTGCTAGTTCTTTAAGAAGAGCAACAGCTTCGTTGATTTCGTACTCTTTAGTTACATCCACTTTTGCGCGGATTGTACGCATACGCTTAGTTAGTTTTGCCATTATATTAACCCTCTACCACTAGGCCCATTGAACGAGCAGTACCAGCGATAGAACGCTTCATCGCTTCGATGTCAGCACCAGTCATATCAGCAGCTTTAGTTTGCGCGATTTCTTGGATTTGAGCGTCAGTGATAGTACCCACTTTTTCAGTGTTTGGACGACCAGAACCAGACTTGATACCAGCTGCTTTCTTAAGAAGAACTGCTGCAGGTGGAGTCTTAGTTTCGAACGTGAAAGAACGGTCGCTGTATACAGTGATAACAACTGGAGTAGGTAGACCTTTCTCCATAGATTCTGTACGTGCGTTGAACGCTTTACAGAATTCCATGATGTTCACACCACGTTGACCTAGAGCAGGACCAACTGGTGGACTTGGGTTAGCCATACCCGCTGCAACTTGCAGCTTGATATAAGCTTCAACTTTCTTAGCCATGATATTTCCTAAATTTTGGGTTCAAACGCTAATTAACAATCAGCTCCCCGAAGTAACAAAACCATTAGAGGTTTATTTAACCTAATTTCTAAATTACGAAAACCTAGAAAAGGTATAAAGACCTGTAAAAAGGCGCGAAATTATAGCTAGCATTCGCGCCTTAGACAAGCCTAAAAGGTGTTTTTTTAGTCAATCTTTTCAACTTGACCAAATTCAAGCTCAACTGGTGTCGCACGACCAAAGATCGATACAGACACTTTCAGGCGGCTCTTCTCGTAATCCACTTCTTCAACAGTACCGTTAAAGTCAGCAAATGGACCTTCGTTAACACGAACCACTTCACCCGCTTCGAACATAGTCTTAGGACGTGGAGCTTCGCTCGCTTTCTCTAGACGATTCAGAATAGCGTCAGCTTCTTTATCAGTGATTGGCGCTGGACGATCAGATGTACCACCAATGAAGCCCATTACACGAGGGACGCTACGTACTAAGTGCCAAGATTCATCATTCATGATCATTTGCACAAGCACGTAACCAGGGAAGAATTTACGTTCACTCTTACGGCGTTGACCCGCGCGCATCTCAACAACTTCTTCAGTTGGGACAAGCACTTCACCGAATAGATCTTCCATGCTGTGCATCTTGATATGTTCGCGTAGAGATTGTGCTACACGACCTTCAAAGCCAGAGAAGGCTTGAACTACATACCAGCGTTTTTTTGGAGCTTCACTCATGTATTAAACCCTCTATACCCCAGTAGCATAGGCCACTAGACGAACCATGATTCCGTCAATGCCCCAAAGCACTAGAGCCATTACAATACTTACCGCTAACACAATTAGTGTTGTTTGCATCGTTTCTTGGCGTGTAGGCCAAACCACTTTACGAACTTCCATTCGAGATTCACGAGCAAAACTAATTGCGTCTTTGCCTTTTGATGTTGTTGCAGCAACACCTAACGCAGCAGCAATTAACACAATTACACCTGCAGCACGAATTACTACAGACAATTCACCATACAGGTAATTACCCACAACAGCGGCAGCTAGCAGAGCAAAAGTGACAATCCACTTCAATGTATCTGCTGCGTTTGAGCTATCAGGAGCTTCAGCATTTGCTTTCATAAACCAACCTGTCACACAAGTCTTACTATAGACGACAACAACCCCGCTGCTGCAGGGCAAATCCATAACATCAAGGAAAAAACCTCGATGCACTCTCTTTTTTATTTGTTAAAGAGCTAAATTCTTTAACAAATAGTCCTGTTTTCACACTTGCTTGTATAAAAAACTAGCTAATGCTTAATACAGCGCATAAAAAAGGCATCAAATGATGCCCTTTTTAGTAGTGTCACGTCAAATCTTATTCAAAGATTTTAGCTACAACACCAGCACCAACTGTACGGCCACCTTCGCGGATCGCGAAACGTAGACCTTCATCCATTGCGATTGGAGCGATTAGCTCTACAGTCATTTGGATGTTGTCGCCTGGCATTACCATTTCTACGCCTTCTGGTAGAGAGATATCACCAGTTACGTCAGTTGTACGGAAGTAGAACTGTGGACGGTAGCCTTTGAAGAACGGAGTATGACGGCCGCCTTCATCTTTAGAAAGTACGTATACTTCTGATTCGAACTTAGTGTGTGGAGTGATTGAACCAGGCTTAGCTAGTACTTGGCCACGTTCAACGTCATCACGCTTAGTACCACGTAGTAGTGCACCAACGTTCTCACCCGCACGACCTTCGTCTAGAAGCTTACGGAACATTTCTACACCAGTACATGTAGTTGTTGTAGTGTCGTGGATACCAACGATTGCTACTTCATCACCTACACGTAGGATACCGCGCTCGATACGGCCAGTTACTACTGTACCACGACCTTGGATTGAGAATACGTCTTCGATTGGCATTAGGAACGGCATATCTACTGCACGCTCTGGCTCTGGAATGTACTCGTCTAGTGCTTTAGCAAGCTCTAGAATCTTCTCTTCCCACTGTGCTTCGCCGTTTAGCGCGCCTAGTGCTGAACCTTGGATAACTGGTAGGTCATCACCTGGGAAATCGTACTCAGATAGAAGTTCACGAACTTCCATTTCTACTAGTTCTAGTAGCTCTTCATCGTCAACCATGTCACATTTGTTCATGAATACGATGATGTAAGGGATACCAACCTGACGGCCTAGTAGGATGTGCTCACGAGTTTGTGGCATTGGACCATCTGTTGCAGCAACAACTAGGATACCACCGTCCATTTGCGCAGCACCAGTGATCATGTTTTTAACATAGTCAGCGTGTCCTGGGCAGTCTACGTGTGCGTAGTGACGAGCTGGTGTATCGTACTCTACGTGTGAAGTAGAGATTGTGATACCACGCTCACGCTCTTCTGGAGCGTTATCGATAGATGCGAAGTCACGAGCTGCACCACCGTAGTGTTTAGACAGAGTAGTACAGATAGCTGCTGTTAGAGTTGTTTTACCGTGGTCAACGTGGCCGATAGTACCAACGTTTACGTGCGGTTTCGTACGTTCAAATTTTTCTTTAGACATGAGTTGTCCCTCTAGGTACGGATTTAAGTGGCTTTATAAATGACCACGCAACCAAAAATTTGGTAGTAAAAAGTATATATCAAAAGGAAAAGTTTGCTTAGAGCTGGTGCTGATAGGCAGAATCGAACTGCCGACCTCATCCTTACCAAGGATGCGCTCTACCATCTGAGCTATATCAGCACTCTTAAATGGAGTGGAGCGGGCAGCGGGAATCGAACCCGCATCATCAGCTTGGAAGGCTGAGGTAATAGCCATTATACGATGCCCGCAACACGTAACTCTGAGAGCTATTTCCTAATAATATGGTGGAGGGGGACGGATTCGAACCATCGAAGGCGGAGCCGGCAGATTTACAGTCTGCTCCCTTTGGCCACTCGGGAACCCCTCCAAATTTTTACGCCACTTCTCTCATAAAGGAGAAAATGGTGCCGACTACCGGAATCGAACTGGTGACCTACTGATTACAAGTCAGTTGCTCTACCTACTGAGCTAAGTCGGCATAAGTGGTGCGCATTCTAGTGAATGATTTATTTGCTTGCAATACTTATGAGCAAAAAAATGCGAAATTTAGCGTACTTTTGTTTATTCGATGATTTTTCAAGCGAATTTATGCCTAAACACTAAATATTCCATCTTTCCCATTTGCATTGTCGCTACCATATTGTATGTTCGCTGGTCTTACTCTAATTTCGATAATTGAGCATGTTATGACCCCATATTTATCTTTCGATCGCCAGCAATGGTCTGAGCTTCGTAACTCAGTACCAATGATGTTGTCTGAAAGTGATCTGCAAGAGTTGCAAGGTATCAATGAGAATCTGACGATAAAAGAGGCAGTGGAAATATATCTTCCTCTAGCTCGTCTTCTCAACCTGTATGTAGCAGCAAGACAGAGTCGTAATAGCGTGCTCAATCAATTCCTTGGTAATAAGGAAAGCGCCCCACCTTTTATTATTGGCATAGCTGGAAGTGTCGCAGTCGGCAAAAGTACCACCGCTCGTTTATTAAGAGCTTTGCTTTCTCGTTTTGAAAATCACTCAAAGGTTGAACTCGTCACTACTGACGGCTTTCTTCATCCAAACAAAGTGTTGGACGAAAGAGGCATCATGCATAAAAAAGGGTTCCCTGAATCCTATGATATGCGAAGTCTTGTTCAGTTTGTTTCAGATGTTAAGGCTGGTATGCCAAACGTGGAAGCTCCGGTATATTCACATCTCACCTATGACATTACAGAGCAGAAAAAAGTCGTCGATCGTCCAGATGTTTTAATCATTGAAGGTTTAAACGTATTACAAAGTGGTATGGATTATCCTCATGACCCACATCGTGTATTTATTTCCGATTTTCTCGACTTTTCTATTTACGTCGATGCCGATAGTCAGATGATCGAAAAGTGGTATGTAGAACGATTTATGAAGTTCAGAGACAGTGCATTCAAAGAACCGGGGTCTTATTTCAGTCATTACACTTCTTTAACTGAAGAACAAGCTATAGCTAAAGCACAACAAATTTGGCACTCAATTAACGGCAAGAACCTTCAAGGTAATATCCTACCCACTAAAGAACGTGCGCAACTTATATTGCGAAAAGGGCTTAATCATACTGTCGAAGAGATATTGCTTCGTAAATAGGTACAAAAAAGAGGCTTAACGCCTCTTTTTTATTGCTCATTCTTTCTCAATGAAATTTCCCCACCGATAAAGCTCTTTAGCCCTTCATCTGTCTCCAGTAAGACGCCACCTTGCGCATCTATACCACGTTCGATACCAGTAACCTCATTCGCGCCCATAATCAGTTTAACTTTACGCCCTATGAAGTTATCTAAGCGGTTCCAACGCTCAACGAAATTTTGCATGCCGTGTAACTCGTAGTGTTTTAATGCTGCATCAAGAGTATTGATAAACTCTGCGGCCAACACATTCCGATCAATATGATCCGTACCGATCACTTCGGACAAGCTTGCCCATGGCTGATCGATTGCAGAGTCTCTGTCTTGCATAGCTAAGTTCATGCCCATTCCAATAACTAAATGCGCTGCACCACCCGCCTGACCTGACATTTCAACCAATATGCCAGCAAGTTTTCTATCTTGATAATAGAGATCATTTGGCCACTTCAGTTTTACGCCATCCAATCCCATTTTCTCAAGTGCTTCTACCATAGCAACACCAACCACAAGGCTAAGTCCCATAGCAGCAGCCATTCCCGCATCTAAACGCCAGTACATTGATAGATACAAGTTGGCACCAAATGGCGACACCCAATGACGCCCACGCCGGCCTCGACCACTCTCTTGATATTCAGCAATACAAACTGTTCCAGATTTTAAGCTTGTGGTGTTCTCAATTAAATATTGGTTTGTCGAACCAATGACAGGATGAAGCTCCACAGGATTACTTACTTTGGACTGAATCAAAGCTTCATCCAACATAATTAGTGGTTGCGAAAGCTGATAACCTTTTCCTTGAACTCGAAAAATATCAACGCCCCACTCCTGAATACCTTTTATATGTTTACTAATCGCAGCGCGAGACATACCAAGCTCTTCGCCTAGAGATTCTCCCGAGTGAAACGAACCATCAGATAACTTGCTCAGCAGCTTTAACTTTACGTCTGGATTTTTCACTCACGCCTCTCCAATCAAACAACTCAAATAGGTTTCTTTATCCCGCCCCATGAAGCGAACTTCATGTTCAAGTAACACGCCGTAGGTTTCTAAGACCTTGTTACGAACGATAGCTGCCAATTCAACGACATCTTGTGCCGTTGCGTTGGACCTATTAATCAAAACAAGTGCTTGGTTAGGGTGCACCTGAGCTCCACCGTGAATCATCCCTTTGAGACCAGCATGTTCAATCAACCAACCAGCAGCTAACTTCATACCTTCATCAACAGGATAGGCAACAATATCGGGAAAGAAAGACTTCAGCATTTCAAAATGCTGTTCAATCACTACTGGATTTTTGAAGAAGCTTCCCGCATTACCGGTATCGATAGGATTGGGTAATTTGTCACTGCGAACCTGACATACTCGCTCAAAAACCTGTTGTGAAGTGCAGCTGTCTCCCAACTCTTTCAACGGACCATAATTAATGTTTGGCTTCCAGTCCTTAACAAGTTTTAAACCAACGGCAACAACAATCGCTTTGTTATATAACTCGTTTTTGAAAATAGAATTTCGGTAAGCAAAATCACATTCGTCTTTTGTTAGTCGTTTAACTTCCAGTGTATCAAGACAAAGATAATCTACGTAATCGCAGACATCTTGGAACTCTAATCCGTAGGCTCCGATATTTTGTATCGGTGCAGAACCTGCACATCCTGGAATTAGCGCCAAGTTTTCAAGACCAGATATGTTTTGGTCAATACTCCAAGCCACCAGTTCAGGCCAATCTTCCCCACCTTCAACATGCAAATAATGGTAAGTGTCATCTTCAGAATGCTTGATACCTAGCATTCGGTTCACCATTACGAGACCTTTATAAGCTTCGGTGAAGAGCATATTACTTCCTTTACCTAACATTAATTTAGGCAGGCTTTTCAGTTCTTCACTGCGATATACTTCTCTAAGATCGTCAACAGTCTTAATGAGTGTCAGGGTATGACATTCCTCTTCAATACCAAAGGTGTGGTAAGGCGCCAAATTTACATTATGTTGTAATTGCAAAGGGTTATGTAATTGCATGAGACTCTTCAGATAAACTAAACTTCGGACATTCTACAACAGATGCCACGATAAGACACAAATGCCTTCGCTCAAGTTTGAACACTTAGATCCAATAAAGCTTCCTCTGCTAAAAAGATTTTATAAACAGCATTATCCAAGTTCGAAACCAAAAAGCGATGAGTTGTCGATCGCGGCATATGATGATTTATCTATGGTTGCTGTTGTAAGGTTTCGCCCTGTAGCACAATACAGATTGTTAACTGGGATGGCAGTCTGTGAGACTAGAAGAGGTAAAGGGATCGGCTCTCAGTTACTTCACTATTGCGAAAACGAGATTATGGCGAAAAATGATTTTTGTTTTTCTTATGCCCATCTGCAAAACTTCTATGAACAAGTAAACTTCAGAAAGATCGATGTCGAAAACTTGCCAAGTGAACTTAGAACCTTATTTCTTCGTTACAGTCAAAGCGGTAAAGATCTCATTCCAATGCAATTTTTTACCGTACAAGAGTAAGACAAAGCAGCTTTTCTAGCCTTTTGTTTCACTAGTTTGGTATTATTCGTTGTTCGCACATTTGCACATTTGCACATAAGTAAGGTAAAGCATCCAAAATGATTGCTCGTAGAAACCCATTCGACCAGCTGCCGACTATTGCGCAAGATCCGAATAAGTTTGCCATTCTCTTCTCTGCTAAGGAGTTTCGAACTCATCTTATTGAGTCAATTCGTCAGGCAAGTAAGCGTATTTACCTTGTTGCCCTCTACCTAGAAGACGATGAAGCTGGACGCGAAATTCTAACTGAGCTTTTTGAAGCTAAACAACGTAACCCTGGTTTAGACATTAATATTTGTGTCGATTGGCACCGAGCGCAGCGCGGGCTCATTGGCAAAGCAGCCTCTGAAGGTAATGCTGCAATATACCGCAAGTTTAACCAGGAGTATCAACATACAATTCCGACTTATGGAATCCCTGTTCGTGGGCGCGAAGTATTTGGTGTATTACACCTTAAAGGCTTTGTGATTGATGATACCGTTATTTACAGCGGTGCTAGCTTAAACAACGTTTATCTTCACTATAAAGAGCGTTATCGCTTTGACCGTTATCATTCGATTGAGAATGCAGCTTTAGCTGACAGTATGGTTAAATTTGTTCAAGATGAGATGCTCGCTCACCCAGCAGTTAATGATCTTAGTGCTCAAGACAAACCTGATACTAAAGAGATCAAAACAGATATTCGTCAGTTTAGAGCTTCTTTGGCTCAAGCAAACTACATATTTGATGCTGATACGGTTTCGCAAGATAAAGTTGGGATTACTCCTCTTGTCGGTTTAGGTAAACGTCGAAATAGACTCAACCAATATATCGTGCAGCTGATAGCGCAAGCTAAAGACGAAGTCTTCATTTGCACGCCGTATTTTAACTTCCCAAGAAGTATTGCTAAAGAAGTTAAAAAGGCTCTTAAGCGTGGCGTTAAAGTTCACATCATCATTGGCGATAAAACAGCAAACGACTTTTATATTTCACCAGAAGAAGAATTCAAAACGATAGGCGGCTTACCTTATCTTTATGAGATTAATTTACGTCGCTTCGCTAAAGCGAACGAAGCGAACATTGCTAGCCGTAATCTATCCATTCATTTATGGAAACATGATGACAACAGCTTCCACTTAAAAGGGATATGGGTCGATAAACGTTATATGTTGCTAACAGGTAATAACTTGAACCCTAGAGCATGGAAACTCGATTTAGAGAACGCTCTGCTGGTTAAGGATGATTACCATCTATTAACCGAACAATTTGAGAAAGAGATACAGAATATTCTTCAGCATACTCATTTAGTTTGTACGTACAGACAAATTGAGAAACTCGAAGACTATCCAGAAACAGTACAACGCTTGGTTAGAAAAATAACCCGAGTGAAAGCGGATAGAGTATTAAAACAAATACTATAAAACCAAACTAGAAAGCCGACATTCTGATGTCGGTTTTTTTATGTCGAAAATTCTCTCATTAGTAAAACACTCTTAATTGAAAAGCATTTCCACAAACCAGCCACATACGTGTTCTGAAGGGCTATATGGCTCTGCCAGCAATTTATCTTCACAGATAGTGTTCTTTGAAACGTAGATGCAATTCAGATAAGTATTCCTTTAAAAGGCTTAATACGGAGAGCGTTGAACACTATTTACATCAATAATACATGAGATTCTTGCCTAACATGTCCTGAAAATAAAGTCATTCCATTGCAGCGGCAATATTGCCATAAAAGTGCGAACTAAATGGGGTGGTGTGCTAGAAGGAGCAGACTGTTTACTTCAGAACAAACAATCGGAGCAGGTATTACGACGCTCAGTCATTGTGTACTTTTCTTTAGACGTG